>DAINCI010000144.1:0-5019 GCA_036732425.1 Bacillota bacterium | reverse complement strand
TGTTTGACAGTCATGCGCATCTGGACGATGAGCAGTTTGACGGGGACCGGGATGCCTTGATCCGGGGCCTGCCGGCCAGGGGCATTTCCTATGTCCTGAATGCCGGCGACAGCCTGGCTTCTTCCGGTCGTGCTGTGGAACTGGCGGGAAAATATGATTTTATCTATGCAGCAGTGGGGATCCATCCTCATGAGGCGGTCCGGATGAAGGAGGAGGATCTGAAAGCCCTTGCAGAGCTGGTCAAACATCCCAAAGTGGTTGCCATCGGGGAGATCGGGCTGGATTACCACTATGACAACTCGCCCCGGGATATTCAGAAGAAACGGTTTGTCGATCAGCTGGAGCTTTCCTCGGAGGAAAACCTTCCCGTGATCATTCACGACAGGGAAGCCCATGGGGATACGCTGGATATTTTGAAATCCCATGGGCCGGCCCGGGGAAAATGTGTGATGCACAGCTATTCGGGCAGTTGGGAAATGGCGAAGGTTCTGCTGGACATGGGCTGCTTTCTGTCCCTCGGCGGGCCGATTACCTTTAAAAACGCGGTAAAGGCAGTGGAGATCGCGGAAAAGATTCCTCTGGAATCCCTGTTGATTGAAACGGACAGCCCTTATCTTACCCCGCATCCATACCGGGGACGCCGAAACGATCCGGGGATGGTGCGGCTGGTGGCAGAGCGGATTGCGCAGATCCGGGGCATGGAGTATGATGAAGTGGCCCGGATTACCCTGGGGAACGCCTGCCGATTTTTCGGGATCCGCCCGCCGGCAGAGCAGCAGGGTTAGTTTTATATCGTCCTTTTGTGCTTCCACCTCATCATGCCCGCCGGCGGAGCGCCTGGGACTGAGGTATTTGCGGGGGATGTAATCGTGAAAGGGGTAATGGTATGAATACTTTTGTATATGAGATCGGGAAGTCGCTTTATGTCAATCTGACCAACCGATGCACCAACCGGTGTGATTTTTGTGTGCGAAGGGAAGGAGAGGGAGTAGGCGGGTATCATCTCTGGCTGGATCGGGAGCCGGAGGCGCAGGATGTGCTGGATTTGATTCCGGATCCGTCCGCCTGGCAGGAAATCGTATTTTGCGGTTATGGAGAACCGATGCTGCGGCTGGATACGCTTCTTGTCATTGCCTCCGCCCTTAGGGAGAAGGATCCGGATTGTAAAATACGGATCAATACCAACGGGCAGGCCAATCTGTACTACCGTACCAATGTTGTTCCGCGGCTTAGGGGGTGGATTGACACCGTATCGATCAGTCTGAATGCCCCGGATGCACAAAGCTATCAGAAAATGTGCCATTCCGGCTTCGGCGCGGAGGCTTTTGATGGCTTGCTGGATTTCACCAGGGAATGTGTAAAGTTTCTTCCGGAGGTAATCCTGTCTGTTGTCGATGTCCTGAGCCCGGAGGAGATTGAAAAATGCAGGAAAATTGCCCGGGACACCGGCGCAGAGTTCAGGGTACGCAAATTTATTGATTCTTCTGATCCGGACAGCTGATTTTTGAGCCCAAAGCCCTGTTGGGCTTTTTTCTTTTCTGGCGTATAAAGGATTGTTTTATCTGGAATAATATAGAACGAAGTCCGGCTTTTTCCTTGCAATGTCCCTAAATGTTAAAAAGGTTTGACAAGATGTTAAAATTATATTACAATACCTGACGTCAACTCCCCTGTTTCCAAAAGAGAAGGAGGTTGAATATATGAGTTCACACCGATGGGGCTTCTGGAGCAAGTTTTTTGTCATGCTCCTGATTGCCTTGATTGTTGCCGGAGGAGCGACTGCCCAGCTGGACAATTATGTGCAGAACATTGCCAGGCACGTAACGCTGGACGATGATGGGTATCGTGTTGAGATAACCACATTTGAGAACAATGTAGCGGAATTGCTGAGCAGGTACGATATTACCCTTGGACCGGGCGATGAAATCACACCGGACCTGGGGACGCCGTTGCAAAAGTATACGAAGATCCGAATCACAAGAGCCATGCCTGTATGGGTAGAGGCGGACGGGGAGAAGAAGAATATCCATGTAGCGGAGGGAACGGTACAGGATGTTTTGAACAAGGCAGAGGTAACGGTGCGGGAAAAGGATCAGGTAAATCATCCTCTCACGGATCCGGTAAAACCATATGATCGGATTAAAGTGACCCGCATGGATGAAGATATCCTCATAGAAAAAGAAGCCATTCCTTACCAGGTTCACACCAGAGAAAACAGTCAGATGGATGAAGGAGTGAGCAAGGTTGTTCAGGAAGGGAAACAGGGGGAGCGGCAAAGAAAAATTCAGATCACTTACCGGGATGGAGTGGAAGTTTCCCGCAATGCAGCGGGGGAAGAGGTAACGGTTTCACCGGTGGACCATATTGTGGAAAAGGGGACGAAGAAGAAACAGGTACCGAATTCCAGAGAGGACAGCACTCGTCCCTCCGCAGCTTCCAGAGGGGACAGCATTCGTCCCTCCGCAGCTTCCGGAGGAAACAGCACCCGTTCTGCTGCAGCTTCCAAAGGAGATGCCGCCCGTTATTCCGCAGTCCGGAAAATGGTGGCCACTGCATATACCGCAGGTGGCGACGGGATTGGGATCACGGCCAGCGGCAGGACTGCCCGGCCTCACCATACCATTGCTGCGCCGCCGGACATTCCCATCGGCACGAAGGTCTATATTCCGGAGCTGGTAAAGTTCTGTGCACAGCGCGGGATAACCATTGACGGTATCTTTACCGTGGAAGACCGGGGCGGCGGCATCAAGGGCGATAAGATTGATGTCTACATGGAAGATATCGGAATGTCGCGGATATGGGGCAGGCGGTCGGTAAGTGTGTATTTTATCAAATAACAGGGAAAAAAAGACGGGCAGAGGTTCCTCTGCCCTTTTTTATTGAGAAGGGGGAAGAACAATGCCATCATTGACGACTCCCGCGGAACTGAAGGAACTTCTGGCCCGGCATGGTTTTCGTTTCAGCAAAAGCCTTGGCCAGAATTTTCTCATTGATGGGAATGTACTGAATAAAATCATAGAGGGAGCCGGCGTCACGAAGCAGGACAAAATCCTGGAAATCGGCCCGGGGGTGGGCACCCTGACACAGGCGCTGGCGCGGAAGGCAGGAGCGGTAACGGCGGTGGAAATCGACCGTGCCCTGCTTCCGATTCTGGAGGAAACACTGAAAGGGCTTTCCAATGTCCGCGTTCTCCGGGGGGATATCCTGAAGCTGGATTTGAATGAGCTGATCCGGGAACAGTTTCAGGGCTCTCCGTTTAAAGTGGTTGCCAATCTGCCCTACTATATCACCACTCCCATTATTATGCGTTTTCTGGAAGAGGAACATCCATTCATTTCCATAACGGTTATGATCCAGAAGGAAGTGGCGGAACGGATGGCCGCCGGGCCGGGAACCAGGGAATATGGATCCCTCAGTACGGCGGTGCAGTTTTTTACCTGTCCCCGAATTCTTGCCAGGGTGCCTGCCAATGCTTTTCTCCCGCCCCCGAAGGTGGATTCGGTGGTAATATCCCTGGAGAGAAGGAAGGAGCCGGCCGTTGCGGTAAACAGCCGGGCGGACTTTTTCCGCGTCAGCCGGGCAGCGTTTTGTCAGAGGAGAAAAACACTGCTGAATTCCCTTTCCGCGTCCGGGCTTACGGATATGGACAAGAGCGCATGGAAAAAAACGCTGCAGGAATTGGGGATTGATCCGATGCGCCGTGGGGAGACCCTGACCCTGGAGGAATTGGCCAGACTGAGCAATCATATTTTTCATTAATTGCGGGAAGAATCATTCCATTTTTTTGTACGTTCAGAAACCAAAAAAATATTTTGGTTTCTTTTTTTGTTTTGGCTCATATATTGGTAAGGATGAGAGCTGTAATTTGATCCATTACGAATCCGGAAAGAAGAAAGGAGAGGAATAAGTTGTTGGACAATCGTCAATATCACCGGTCCTTTATTATACTGAAAAGCCAGGACAGCGGATTCAGCCTGGACGATCGGAAGGAAGCCGCTGGTTACTGCAAAATGGAGATCCGGAACAACCAGGGGAAGATCATGCTCTATGTGCAGGATATGAAACCTGTTTCGCCCCGGCAGGGCATTTATGATGTGATGCTGTTATCCAGCCGGGACGAAGTGGCACCGGCCAAACTGACCAGCATACAGGTGCCGGACAGCGGCAGGGGAGAATATGAAATCACATTTGATCCGGACAGCGTTCGGGAAACAGGTACTCCAATTGATCAGTTCCATGCATTTGCAATTGTTTATCGTCCGCTGAAGGAGGGGCAGGCCCTGCAATATCCCCTGATCGGCTATTCGGACAAAAGGGTGGAGATGGATTGGCCCGGTGCAGTGACCGAAGAACTGGAACATTTCTATGGGCAAAAAGCACCCGGAAGGTATGCAGGCCCGGGCCCGAAGCCAAAAGAGATGCCTCAGGAAGGCGGATTGCTGTCCGTTCCGGGGAAGGCCCATGAAAAAAAGAAATCAGTATCCAGGCCGGACATCGGGGCACCATCCGATGGAAGAAATCCATCGGGCGCGAACGAAATACCCGGTGGGGATGGACGGCAATCGGAAAGTACATATTCCGGCAGCAAAGGCCCGGGAACCATAGCATCGGCACACCGCAGGGCCGCCCGGAAGAAAGCGGAGGAGGAAGAAGCCGCCCGAAGAAAAGCGGAGGAGGAAGAAGCCGCCCGGAGAAAAGCGGAGCAGGAAGAGGCCGCCCGGAGAAAAGCGGAGCAGGAAGAGGCTGCCCGGAAGAAAGCGGAACAGGAAGAGGCTGCCCGGAGGAAGGCAGAGCAGGAAGAGGCCGCGTGGAAGAAAGCGGAGCAGGAAGAGGCTGCCCGGAAGAAAGCGGAGGAGGAAGAAGCCGCCCGGAGGAAGGCAGAGCAGGAAGAGGCCGCGTGGAAGAAAGCGGAGGAGAAAGAAGTCGCCCGGAGAAAAGCAGAGCAGGAAGAGGCCAGTCTGGAATTGCCGAACTTTGATCCGCCGGACATCAGTTATATATACGACAGGAAGGAAGAAC
>DAINCI010000143.1:0-5050 GCA_036732425.1 Bacillota bacterium | reverse complement strand
GGGAGGAATCTTATATGATCGGTGCGATTATCGGCGATATTGCCGGCTCTCGGTTTGAATTCAACAATTATAAGAAGAAAGACTTCGAACTCTTTTCTGAGGAATGCCATGTGACGGATGACAGTATCCTGACGCTGGCTGTTGCCAAAGCGATTATGGAAACCTGCAAAGTAATCCGGCCGCTGATTGGCAAAGCAGAAACCGGGGAAAAGTTTTATGTAATGGCGGAATGGATGGCAAACAAATATCTGCGGGAGATCGGCAGGAGGTATCCGGAATGCGGTTATGGAGGAATGTTTGCGCAGTGGATTGAAAGTGAGGTTCCCAAACCGTACAGCAGCTTTGGGAACGGGGCAGCCATGCGGGTGAGCCCGGCGGGGTTTGCGGCAGGTACAGAAGGGGAGGCCATATCCCTGGCCGATGCGGTTACGCAGGTTACGCATAACCATGAAGAAGGCATGAAAGGTGCAGAGGCCGTGGCCGTAGCCGTTTTCATGGCAAGACAGGGGAAAACAAAAATGGAGATCCGCAAACGGATCAACAGTGACTATTACCCTCTGGACTTTACGATCGATGTGATACGGGACGCATATGAGTTCAATGAAACGTGTCAAGGAACGGTGCCGCAGGCGATTGAATCATTTCTGGAATCCACTTCTTTTGAAGACGCGATCCGCATAGCCATTTCTTTGGGCGGGGACAGCGATACTTTGGCGGCGATTACCGGATCCGTGGCGGAAGCCTTTTATGGAGTGCCGGATGAAATACGGGAAAGAGCCCTTGCGTATCTGGATCCTTATCTTCGGGACATTTATGATGACTGGGTTGCCTTTATACGGGACAGGAAGGGAAACAATAATAAGTCAACGGAACCGGAAAGAGAAAACAAGGATAATGACATCTGACAGGGAATAGATAAAATTATTGCATCCGACAAAAGATAGATAAAATTATTGCGTCCAACAAAAGATAAAGGAAAGAAAAGAGGAGAAAACGATGCGGGAAGTATATGATTTCCTGAAGAAAGCCGAAACCTTTTATCTGGCCACGATAGATGGGAACAGCGCCAGAGTCCGTCCCTTCGGCGCCGTGGATCTGTTCGAGGGCAGAATGTATTTTCAAACCGGCAGGAAAAAGGCTGTGTACCGGCAAATGAAGGCACATCCCGGGATTGAGATCTGTGCCATGCTGGACGGCAGATGGATCCGGATCAGCGGCACCGCAGTGGAGGACAACCGTCTGGAGCCGAATGTTCATATGCTGGAAGGCTATCCGTCCCTGAAAGAAATGTATGCTCCGGGAGACGGGAACTGCACCGTATTTTATCTGAAAGATGCCACGGCGGTGATTTCTTCCTTTACCGAGCCTTCGGAAGTAGTTAAGTTCTGACTGGAATACCAACTTATATAGATTGTCATGAAACAGACTGAAGGAGGAATCTTATGTCTCTGATGAATCCATTGGAGTTTTTGCAGAAAGCAACAGAGGAAGGAGTTGCGGTGGCGGCTTTCAACGTTCACAATCTGGAGACCATACAGGCTGTTGTGGAAGGCGCCGCGGAGGAAAGGGCACCCGTTATGATCCAGACGACGCCGGGTACCCTTCAGCATGCGGGAATCCCCTATATCGCAGCATGCGTAAGGGAAGCTGCAAAGCTTTATGATATTCCCATTGCCCTTCATGTCGACCATTGTCCGTCGTACCGGACCATTGTACAGTGCATTCAGAACGGGTATACCTCCGTTATGATCGACGGATCCAGGCTGTCTTATGAGGAAAATGTGGAACTGGTGAGAAAAGCAGCGGAAACGGCTCACTGCGCCGGTGTGGCAGTGGAAGGGGAGCTGGGACGCATCGGCGGCACGGAGGATCTTCTGACCGTGGACGAGAGGGAAGCAACGTTTACCGTTCCTTCCGAGGCGAAGGCATTTGTGGAAGCCACCGGGATTGACAGTCTGGCCATTGCCATCGGTACCGCCCACGGTGAGTATCACGGCGAGCCAAAGCTGGATTTTGAACGGTTGACCGCCATCCGGCAGGCAGTCGATGTGCCGCTGGTGCTGCACGGTGCTTCCGGGGTGCCGGATGACAGCGTCCGGGAGGCGATCCGGCGGGGGATCTGCAAGATCAATATTGCAACCGAGCTGAAGATTCCCATGGCAGAGGCGATCCGCGAATGTTTCCGGAACAATCCGAAGGAAAACGATCCCAGGCATTATATGGGCGCAGCAAAGGAAGCCGTGAAAGAAGTGGTACGCAAAAAAATCCGGCTGTGCGGCAGCAGCGGATTTGCTTCCCGGTGGTGAGAAAGATGGGAAAACTGCTGATGGGAATGGACATCGGCACATCCGCCTGCAAGGCGGCCCTGTTTGATCCGGAAGGAAATGTGATGTGCCAGTCCACAGAGGAATATCCGGTCTGTTATCCTGCACCGGGCTGTGCGGAGCAGAACCCGCTGGAATGGTGGGAAGCGGTCTGCCGGGCAGTCCGGGGGATGATCAATGCTTCCCGGGTTGATGTCCGCCAGATTGCCGGCATAGGCGTGGCAGGACAGAGCTGGTCAGCCATTCCCGTGGACCGGCAGGGTCATGTGCTCTGCAATACTCCCATCTGGATGGACACCCGCAGCGGGGAGATTTGCCGGGAGGTCCTGGAGAGGCTGGGATACGAGCGGATTTTTCAGGTCTGTGGGAATCCGTTCGAGCCCACTTATACCACGCCGAAGATTTTATGGTTCCGGGAACAGAGGCCGGAGATCTTTCGGAACACCTTTCAATTTCTGCAGAGCAACAGTTATATTGTATATCGCCTTGCCGGAGTCTTCACGCAGGATCTTTCCCAGGGGTACGGCCTGCATGTCTTTCATATGCAGAACGGGCAATGGGACGAAAAGCTCAGCGGAGAACTGGGGATCCCTCTGGAAAAGCTTCCGGAGCTGTTCCCGTGTGATAAGGTCGTGGGAGAAGTCACCCGGGAAGCCGGGGAAGCCATGGGCCTGCCTTCCGGGATTCCCGTCGTGGCCGGAGGTCTGGACGCGGCATGCGGAGCCCTCGGGGCAGGAGTGATTCATCCCGGCCAGACACAGGAGCAGGGGGGACAGGCCGGCGGCATGAGTATCTGTC
Organism: Bacillota bacterium; assembly: GCA_036732425.1. Lineage (GTDB taxonomy): Bacteria > Bacillota > Clostridia > Caldicoprobacterales > DTU083 > UBA4874. The sequence continues at coordinate 1,928 of DAINCI010000143.1, read as the reverse complement.
TCAGCCAGGCCAAAGCGCATCCCAGGCTGATCCTGGGCCGGCATGTTGTGCCGGATCGGTGGCTTCTTCAGGGCGGTACGGTGGGAGGTGGCGGGACGTTGAAATGGTTCCGGCAGGAATTCGGCGCATCTGAGGAAGCACAGGCAAAACAGTCGGGCAAAAGCGTTTTTCAGATCATGGATGAAGAGGCTTCCGGCATTGCCCCCGGTTCCGAAGGCGTATTGTTTCTGCCTTATATGGCAGGGGAACGGTCTCCTGTCTGGGACAAGCACGCCAGGGGAGTCTATTTCGGTCTGGATTATCATAAGACCCGGGCACATATGATCCGGGCGACCATGGAAGGCTGTGCGTATGCTCTTCTGCACAATTTAAAAACAGCGGAAGAAGCGGGGGCGGAGGCTCTTGAGCTGACGGCCATGGGAGGAGCATCCAACAGCAGACTGTGGACCCAGATCAAAAGTGATGTGACGGGAAAGACCATTCGGGTTTCGTCTTCCGATACGGCCACTGCATTGGGTGCCGCCATACTGGCCGGAGTCGGCACGGGTGTGTACCGGGATTTTCAGGAAGCGGTGAAGCGGACCTGCAGGGTCACCAGGGTCCACGAGCCGGATCAGAATCTCCATTTGCGGTATGGCGGATATTATGGAATTTACCGGAGCCTGTACGATCAATTGAAGGATGTTTTCCGGGAAGCGGAAAAGGTTCCGCAAATGTGCAGCGGGGATGGGAAACCAGGAACCGATTGAGTCAGCAGCCCTCTGCTTCAGGCATTTTGAGGTGTGATCCGTTTACATCTGTAAGGGATTCAAAACGGTAAGGATTCCAAAACGGTCGGGAATTCAAAACGGTAAGGATTCCAAAACAGTCCGGGATCCAAACGAAAAGCATTTCAAAACGGAAACCAGTTTCAATCTGCAGGGAAACAAGTGGTGTTTAATATTTAAAGAAGGGAATGGATAGGACAATGAAGGCTGCGGTACTGTATGCGAACGATGATCTTCGATATGAGGAGTATCCAACGCCGCAAATCGAAGACGGGGAGATATTGGTAAAGGTAAAGGCAACCGGAATCTGCGGATCGGATGTACCCCGGGTACTTCAGAACGGCGCACATTTTTATCCCATTGTATTGGGGCATGAATTTTCCGGTGAGGTTGTGGAAGTCGGAAAGGATGTCCGGCGAATCTCTGTTGGAGATAAGGTTGCCGGAGCGCCGCTTCTCCCCTGTTTAAAATGTGAGCAATGCCGAAAAGGAAATTATTCCCTGTGTGATTCGTACAGCTTCATCGGTTCCCGGGTCCAGGGGAGTTTTGCCCAGTATGTCAAACTTCCTGAGCAGAACGCTGTGAAGTTCGATCCGGAGATCTCCTTTGAACAAGGTGCATTGTTCGAGCCTTCCACCATTGCCCTGCATGGTCTGAGGCGGGCCGGTTTCCGCGGAGGAGAGGATACCGCCATTCTGGGAGGAGGCACCATCGGACTCTTTGCCGCGCAATGGGCCAGAATATTTGGTGCAAGACGGGTGTTTGTATTTGATCTTGACCCGGACCGGCTGGAGCTGGCAAGAAAGCTGGGAGCCGACGGAGTGGTCAACACACAGGAAGACGGCTTCCTGGAACAGGTGAAGGAGTGGACCAGAAACAGGGGCTTTGGATTTATCTTTGAGACGGCAGGGGCGGCAGCCACCATGAAGCTGGCGTTTGACCTGGCCGGCAAGCGTTCCGATGTCTGTTTTATCGGTACACCTTCCAGGGATCTGATTCTTCCGCCGCAGTTGCTGGAGAATCTTCACCGCAAGGAATTTCGTCTGACAGGATCCTGGATGTCCTACAGTGCTCCTTTTCCGGGGGAGGAATGGGAGCTGACGGCTCATTTTCTGGCAACCGGCGCACTGAAATATGACGAGGATCTGATTTTCCGGAAGC
>DAINCI010000142.1:0-5090 GCA_036732425.1 Bacillota bacterium | reverse complement strand
CCCTACGCAGGTATTAACCTACAGGTTCAAAGGGTGGATCGAAATCCTCTCAGCCTTGGCTCCCCCAGCAGTCCTATATGTCATTTCCCCTATTATAGCACCGGAATCCTTTTGCTGCAATTCAAAAAATCCCCAAAGCGTGGTATACATCCGGTCGGAAATGGGGAAAAGCAACACCCGGACTTCTCAGAACTTCCTGTGCAGAGTCCGGGAAAAAAAGATTTTTGATGGGGAAATTATGATACAATAAAGGAGAAAAAAATACAGGCATAAACGGAGAAAGGATAGCGGGTATATGCGATTGTTCAGTCTCTTCATTGGATATCTGTGCGGCTGTTTCCTGACGGGTGACCGCGTCGCACGCCATAAGACGGGAAGGAGTGCCTTTGCCATTGGTTCGGGGAATCCGGGGATGGCCAATATTCTGGATCAACTGGGAATCAAGTGGGCTGCTGTTACTTTGCTGGGGGACATTCTTAAAACGGTTATTCCATGTATTCTGTGCCGATACGTTCTGTTCCGGCCCCTGGGTCCTCTGGCAATTCTTTATGCAGGCGTGGGCACTGCGCTGGGGCATGGATATCCATTCTGGCACGGATTCCGGGGTGGAAAGGGCGTGGCCGTGACCTGTGCCTATCTTGTGCTGTTTTCTCCCCTGTGGGGACTGCTGGTCAATCTGGCAGGACTGGGTATTGTTCTGGCAACCGGATATCTGGCAATGGGTGCATTGGTGATACCATCCCTTTTTCTGATTCCGGCTTTTCTGAAGTTTGGAACGGAGGCGGGCTTTGTTACCCTGGCCGGTGTTGTGCTTTTGTTTTCCCTGCATGGGGATTCCCTGCGGAGAATTAGAAACGGATCGGAGAAAAAGACGGATCTGATATCCAGAATCCGCAGCCGTGATGAGTGAATTTCCCTTTCCGGCAGGAAAATGAAGGGCAAAGGTAGAATCAAATAAAACTGGAAGAACTGGAAACATTGGAAGCCAGATAATCAACAAAAAAGTGGGAAGGTGCTCCTGGCACCGAAAGAAAAAACGGACGGTTAATAAAATAAAAAGCGGTGAGATTTTGAACAGCAGATACGAGTGCAAAAGAATCAGTGAGGCGATCTCCGTGGACGGGGATCCGGACAAGTCGGCGTGGAAAGAAGCAAAGGCGGTTTCCCTGGTGAACACTGTCACGGGGCAGGCGCCCAGGCAGGGGACTTGCTGCAAGCTTCTGTGGGACGATTCCTTCCTGTATGCCGCGTTTACCTGCAGGGATGATTTTATTCATGGGGTTCGTACGGAGTACAATGATGAGATTTTCAATGAAGAGGTTGTGGAGATTTTTCTGGATGATGACTGTGATCTCACAACCTATATTGAATTGGAGGTCAGTCCGCTGAATACGCTGCTGCATTACAGCATTCACAACCGGAAAGGTCACAGGGCTGCCTTTGCCAGGGTGGAGAAAACGGTGGTCAGCGCCGTGCAGGTCCGTCGGGAGAACAAGGTCTGGACCGTGGAGATGGCAATTCCCTTTTCAGAGTTTCTGACCGCTCCTCATATTCCGCCGAAGCCAGGGGACAAATGGCGCATGAATCTGTACCGGATAGACCGGCCAGAGGACGGCAGGGACGAATACAGTGCCTGGCAGCCTACCGGGAAAGTGGATTATCATATGCCGGAAAAATTCGGAGAGCTGGTGTTTTCCATTTAACCGTGTCCGGAACAGTATCACGAAAGCAGCTTTCTGAGAGCATCTGTCATTTGTAAATCCTAAAAAACAGCAATCCATAAAAGGCGTAAAAAGGAAAAGGAGCTTGAAATGAACAGCATTGTGGAATCCAGACTATTGAGTTCTTTGGAAAAGGTTTTCCCGGATGAGGAGCTTTCCGCTTTCCGCTGGGAGAAGGGATCCGCTTTGGCGGATGAGGTATATTCCTTTCAGATTGCCCTGCGGATTCGGCCCGATGCGGCACGGGAGCATCTGTCCGCTGTCCTGCATGTGCAGACGCAGCCGGATCCGGCACCCTTTGTCCTGCTTCGGCAGGTGGTGCCGGTTCCATCGGACTTTCCAATTCGTGAGGATCATGATGAAAATGTGCTGCGGACCAAACCGGGACGTTACCCGGATCTTCTGCTGCCGCTTTCGGGCCCGCTGACCCTGTCCCGACAGTGGCAGTCGGTCTGGGTCACTGTAAATCCTCAAAAGCATGCAATTCAGCCGGGCCGGTATGCCATACAGCTTTCACTTGCTGCAGAGGATAACGGAGAAATATTGGCCTCGGAGACCTTTGATCTTCTCATCATGGGGGAGAAGCTTCCGGAACAGTCGCTGGTCCATACCATGTGGTTTCACACCGACTGCATTGCCACCTGGTACGGGATTGAGGTATTCAGTGAAGCATACTGGAAACGGGTGGAACAATATCTCCGGAATGCGGTAAAACATGGTATCAATATGATCCTGACACCGATTTTTACACCGCCTCTGGATACGGAGGTGGGAGGGGAGCGTCCCACCGTGCAGCTGGTGGATGTTCAAAAGTCTGGGAGTGATTACCGGTTTGGATTCGACCGGCTGGAGCGTTGGGTGAATCTTTGCCTGGACTGCGGTGTGAAATATTTTGAATTTTCCCATTTATTTACCCAGTGGGGAGCTGAGCATGCTCCGAAGATTATGGCGACGGAGAATGGGCGGGAGAAACGGATTTTCGGATGGGAAACCGATGCGGCCGGTCCGGAATATGAGCGCTTTCTGGATGCCTTTCTGCCCGCGCTGGTGTCCTTCCTCCGGGAACACGGACTGGGGAAGAGCAGCTGGTTCCATGTATCGGACGAGCCGCATGCAGAGCACCTTGCCGCCTATGAAAACGCAAGCCGTATCCTGAAAAAGCATTTAGGCGGTTTTCCCATTGTGGATGCCCTGTCCGACTATTCCTTTTATGAAGACGGACTGGTGGAACGGCCCATACCGGCATCCAACCGGTTGGAACCCTTTCTGGAGCATCAGGTGCCGGATTTGTGGACGTATTATTGCTGCAGCCAGTACAAGAAGGTATCCAATCGCTTTTTCTGCTTTCCTTCCGCCCGGAACCGGATTCTCGGCATGCAGCTGTACAAATATCACATAGCGGGCTTTCTGCAGTGGGGCTATAATTTCTGGTATTCCCAGTATTCCGTACGGCCCATTGATCCTTTCCGGGTAACGGATGCAGGCGGGGCATTCCCGTCCGGAGATGCCTTTATCGTATATCCGGGGGAGGATGGCCCCCTGGAGTCCATTCGGTCGGAAGTGTTCCATGAAGCCCTTCAGGATATGCGTGCCCTGACTTTGCTGGAGGAGAAAATCGGACGGGATGCTGTAATCCGTTTGCTGGACGACGGACTGGAGCACCCAATCACTTTTCAGGAATATCCCAAAGACGCCTGTTGGCTGCTGAAAAAGCGGGAACAGGTAAATCGGCTGATTCGAAAAAATGAATGAAATCAAATTTATATGACTTGTTTATATGGCTTGCTGTCATAATATCTGAATCAGAAACGAAAAAGGAAAAGCATATGGATGACTTTGAAAGGTAATATACAAAAGAGCCGGGCAGTTCTTTGCCTGGCTTTTATTTCATCCTTTTCCTCAGGATTCCTGGTGGGTGATGCGGTATCGCGCAGGAGAAAAACCGGATCTCTCTTGCTTCCCATACCGCAGTCAGCCACCTGTTTATGGATTCGCTTCATAAAAGGACTTCCTCTTTCTTAAACTCCCAGGCCACGGAGGTATTTCCGGCTCATTTCGGCGCATTCCATGGAGGTTTTGCCCAATGCCGGTTTGTCCTGCTCAACGATGACCCACTCTGCGCCCGCTTCTTCGGAAGCAGTCAGAATAGAAGGAAAGTTCTGTACACCGTATCCCACCGGACGAAAACCGAATACTTCTTCTTCGTTCTCTTCGCTTGTTTCCTCTTCCTTCTTTTCCGGCTCAGTGCCGATCAGTTCATACATCTGCTTTGGCTTTTTCTTGCCGCTCATGACAAAATCCTTCAGATGGACGACCGGAGATCTTCCGGAATATTTTCGGACATATTCGGACGGATCCTCACCGGCTACATTCACCCAGCACGTGTCAATTTCCGTCTTGAGCAAATCGGACGGTATCGATTGATACAAAATATCCAGTCCGTATTCCCCGTCAATCTTTTTGAATTCAAAATCATGATTGTGATAAAGCATCTGAATGCCGTGTTCCTTTGCCACAGCGGCCAGGGAATCAATATCTTTGATGGTTTCTTCAAACCGATCGGTGCCCGGTCTGCGTTCTTCATTAAGATAAGGAACGGCAATATACCTGCATCCTATCTGCGCATAATCACCAATCACCTTGTCCGGAGCATCAAGCATTTCATCAAGGGGTACATGAGCGGAAATCGGAATCAGACCGATCTCATCCACCATGCGTTTCACTTCTGTCGGTTCCATTCCGTATAATCCGGCAAACTCAACGCCATCGTATCCTATTTCCTTTACCTTCTGCAGGGTACTCCTCAGGTTTTTCTCAGCGTAATCCCGGACGGAGTAAATTTGCAAAGCAACGGAAAATGCCATAATATATTCCTCCTATTTTCTCTTATTGCAGTTGCTTCCCAAGCACCCTCTTAAAAGATGCTTATCTGGTAAAATTATATAGCATTCACAAATAAATTGCAAGATTGGTTCTGCCGCCAAAAAGACAAATTAGGTATACAGGATCCATTTTATCCTTCCTTTCTCCACTGATGCTGCTTCATATCGACAAATCCGTTTTCCCGGAAAGTAATTCCTTCCGCCTCCAGAAGCTTTCGCTGTCCGCCGGCACCGCCGAAGGAGCGGCAAGCCGTAAGCTCACCGGATTGGCGGACCACCCGGTGGCAGGGCAGGGAAAGCATTTCCGGCGCCTGCTTCATGGCGTTTCCCACGGCCCTGGCCGCAAAGGGATTTCCTGCCAGGGCGGCAATCTGACCATAGGATGCCACCTTGCCTCTGGGGATTCGGGCAGTAATGGCATATACTTTCCGGTAGAAAACAGGCATTTTTCCGGGATCGGAACAGGCCCTGCAATTCATGAAATCCT
>DAINCI010000141.1:0-5141 GCA_036732425.1 Bacillota bacterium | reverse complement strand
AGTCCGTTGATATTGTGCTGGCAGATCCTCATTTCTGGGGTATGAACGGCACCGTGAAAATGGCTCAGATCCTGAATGACTGGGGTCTGACATGGGGATCTCATTCAAATAATCATTTTGATATCACACTGACAGTTTATGCCCATGTAGCCGCAGCAGCACCGGGAAATCCCGCTCCAATAGATACCCATTGGATTTGGCAGGATGGACAGGACCTCTGTGAAAACACACCCAAAATAAAAAATGGATATCTTGAAGTTCCGGAAGCACCCGGGCTTGGGATTCAGCCAAATATGGAAAAAATCATGGCAGCAAACGATCTTTACAACAAAATGAATGATCATGACAGGAATGATGCTCTTGCTATGCAGTATTTGATTCCTGATTGGAAATTTGATTCCAAAAAGCCTGCATTGATAAGGTAAATACGACGGATATATTTATATTGAGACACCATCCCATTCCGAAAGACAAAGGAATACCAGGGGAAACACAGAAACGCTCCAGTATATACTGGAGCGTTTCTGATATTTTATTTTTCGGCAAACAGTTATTTTGTAAATTCTTTTTCCATACGGGACTGACAATTTTGCAGCACCTGCTCCGCACTGGCAGAGCCATCCACTGCCAATGGGTCCATTTCCTCTGACCAGATCGTATTCAACTGCTGAAAGTGGGAGGAGGTTTCATCTTCAGCCATCTTTGGATCAATGGTGCCGACGATATCCAGGAAGGTATCCATTTCCTCCTGAAATTCAGAATACTTCAGACCGTCATCAATGACATCCTGACGGACAGGAATAAAGTTTCCTGCTTCGCAGAATTCGCGGACATTATCCCTGGATGTCATATAGTCTATAAAGGTGCCACATGCTTCGGGACATTCCGTCCCCTTATAGGCAAACAGTGCATTGCCACCCATATCCGAGCCGGTCTTTCCATCTTTCTGCGGCATATATGTCACGCCCCAGTTCCCGGGCATGTTTTCCTCCATGTAGGAACAATGCCAGCTGCCGGAAAAAACAAATGCTATCTTTTCCGCTACAAACAACATATTTGCCTGTTGCTCCTGCGTAAAACCGCCCTTTACCACCAGATCTTCCTTCCGCCACTTTTCAAACAGTTTGACAGCTTCCAGGTTTTCAGGAGAATCCATGGTAACGGTGTTCTGATCATCACTCAACACACTGCCGCCATTCATATATAGGAAAGGCAGATAGCGATAACCGGATCGGTTTTCCCAGATGCCGGCGAATGCATAGTCCAGTTTATGGTCCTTTTTGAGCTTTTCAGCGATTTCGGTCAGTTCCTCCCATGTCCAGCCGTCCATGGCATCCTTCGGCGTGCGGATGCCGGACTCTTCAAACATCCGCTTGTTGTAAAAAACACCGATGGTATCCGTATGATGGGGCATGCCCACCAGCTTTCCGTTATAGGTAAGGGCAGAACGATAGGCAGGAACAAGCGCATCCACATTTTCCGGGGAGACCTTGCCCGTCAGATCCAGCATCACATCGCCTTCCTTGAATTTACCAAGACGCTGATAGGTATACCGTATCACATCAGGCCAGTCATTTGCCGCAATCCGGGTATCCAACTGATCCAGGTACGTATTGTCCGGATAAACCTGCGGTTTTAACTTGATTTCCGGATGATCCTTTGCGAATTTCCCGATCATAAGATCAAATCCAGCCTTATCCGAAGGGGATGACTCCCAATAAGTAAATTCGACCATAGCATCTTTCTCCTTTTCCCCTTTGCCGTCATCCTTCCCTTCCTTTCCGGACGGAGCAGCGGAATTGGCTGCCGGCTTTGAGGAAGCGGAATCTCCGGAGCAGGAGGCAGGCAGAACAATAAGAAGTACAATCAGCAGTGCAGTTAAAATACGAATGGACTTTTTCACAGGAATTCCTCCAATCAAAGTTTTCATTACACCTGAGCAAGACTGTCTCCAACGAATCAAAAAATTCATACAGGATATGCGTCAGCCTTTGATACCGGTGCTCGCAATACCCTGGACAAACTGTTTCTGAAAAATGAAGAAAATAATAATAACCGGCAGTACAGACAGCAGGGAAGCACTCATCAATTGGTTCCAGTTGACATAGTTCGAACCATTGAGCATGGACAGTCCGAGCTGTACCGTATACATACTGCTGTCTGAGAGGATGATCAGCGGCCACTGAAAATCGTTCCACCGCCACATAAAGGTAAAGATAATCAGAACACTGAGCAGGCTTCTGGAATTTGGAAGTATAATGCTGCGAAAAATATGGAACTCACTTGCGCCGTCTATACGTGCGGATTCAATCAGGGCGTCCGGAAGTGTGGAAAGGAACTGACGGGAAAGGAACAGTCCGAACGCTTCCGCACAGGGCGGCAGAATTAATCCCTGATAGGTATTGATCATCCCAAGTTTTGAAATAATCATGAAATTCGGGATCATAATGACCTGAAGCGGGATCATCAGCGTACTCAATACAATGAGAAAGAGAAATTCCTTCCCCCTGAATTGGTATTTCGCAAATGCATAGCCCGCCAGCAGATTGATGCAGACAGTAATCACCGTAGCAATGATCGTTACAATGGCACTGTTTTTGAAATAGGTACCAAAGTCCCTGAGCTCCAGAACTTCCCTGAAATTTTCCCAATGAAACTCCGACGGCCATAATTTTGGTGGAAATGCAAAGATTTCATTGACCGGTTTCACAGCGGTCACCAACATCCAGTAAAATGGAAACAGCATGAAAATTGTAACAATGGTCATGGCAACATAGATGATCCCCTTCATCAGCTGGTTCTTCCTTTTTTCAGGCATACCGGAAAAAACTGCGGATTTCATTTTTACATCACCCCCTTTTCCCTCTTCATTCGAATCATCGTAAATACCAGAAGAATCAGAAACAAAACCACTCCTGCAGCAGATGCCTGGCCGAACTGGTTCATCTTGAACGCCGTATCATAGACATAGACCACCAGGGTTTTTGTCGCATTGAGCGGACCGCCTTTGGTCATGACATAGATAAGATCAAAGGAACGGAAGCTGTTGATGACACAGGTAATCAGAACAAACATGTGTGTGGGAGAAAGCAGCGGCATGGTGATATGACGGAAACGCTGCCAGCCACTTGCCCCGTCAATCTTTGCCGCTTCGTAATACTCAGGCGAAATCCCCTGCAGCGCTGACAAATAAATAACCATATTATAACCGGTACGGTTCCAGATGGTGCTGATAATCACCATTGTCAATGCATATTTCGGATCATTTGTCCATTCAATGGACTTCATGCCGAACGTGTTCAGCACATAGTTCACCAGTCCTACCTGACTGTTGAACATCCATACAAATACCATTCCTACGGCGACGGTGGAGATTACGGATGGGATGTACAAAGCACTGCGGAAAAAGCCCCGAAAATGAATTTTCTGATTGAGCAGGACTGCAAAGATCAGTGCAAGCACCATCAGAAGCGGCACTGTGGTGACCGTAAACAAAAACGTATTCCACATGGATTTCTGAAACACCTTATCCTGAAAAATCCGAAAATAGTTTTGCAGGCCGACCCATCTGGGCTGATCCATTCCTGTCCATTCGGTCAGGCTGTAATAGAATGTCATACAGATCGGAACGATCATAAACACCAGAAACAGCAGCATGTTTGGCAGTATATACAGATATGGAACAACCTTGATGTTATTCCAGAATGGTTCATTGTGCTTTTTTGGTTTTTGCACGAATTTTTTTGTTTCCTGTTTTTGCTGTATCGCCTGAAAATCAGCAGACACAGTGACATCCCTCCCCAATTTGCTTCGGACCTGAAGTCTTCTTTAAATGGTTCAACAGTTATTGTAACAGAGGTTTCCGGTTCCGCAAAGAGCTCATTTCTATGATTCCGGTACGTTTTATTATACTTTGGAAAGAAATCGCATGATTCCCCTTTTTAATCCTTATTACAGCCCGAAGACGGAAAGAGAATACGGCAATCATGCGGTGTTCTTGTCAATCAGAAGGCCACTTGATATAATTCAGATATTATCCTTGGGATTGATTGCCTGGTATATATAAAAATACAATCCGGGGCAAAACAGTCTGCAGAAGGATTGGCATCGGGTTCCGGTTAAACAAAACATAGTCTGGCGATTCCTGTCGAAATAGCTGTTGTACAGCCATCGTATCTCTGAAAGGATGATGGACATGAGTAAAAAGACGTTTCGTTACAAACTCATCATGCTGTTCAGTATCAGCATCATGGTGCCTCTTATTATCCTGGGCAGTATGGTTTCCCTTTATTACAATGACTATAGCCGAAAGGTCAACGCGAGGAACGTTTCCAATACGGTATATATGGTATCGGAAAACATACGCATTTATCTTGATGACCTGAAACGGCTCTCCATCTCACCGAATATTTATCCTGATGTGATGAAATATTATCAAATGCTCAACAAGGGATCCAATGATGTTTCCTACAACAATTATCAGCTGAAGCGCAACTATCACACATTGATGCATCATCTTCTCACCCTTTCCAGAAAGGACATCCGGGGAATTGCATTCATACCGGCCAATAACCCGGATCACAAGGTCTATGCAATTGATGCGCAGATGGGCATCTTCACGGAAAATTCCGACTATAACTATCAGTCCGGAGAATGGTATCGTGAAATAAAAAACAGTGGTGGCACTCCTGTCTTTACAGCAGCGGATTCCCTGGAATACTATACCCAAACCAACCCAAATACCGGCATGAAACTGAAGGGTGCCTGCTATAATGAAGGACTTTTTTCTGTCTGCCGAATCGTATACGATGAGAAGGACCGATCCGCACTGGGCATTATCCGGGTGGATGCCTCATCCCTGGTCATCGGCGATATCTTTCAAAGGATCTCCACCAGCCCCAACTCCGGCCTTCTGCTATTGGACGGGCAGAATCACGTTATCCACGCATCCCAGCCGGAGTTGAACTCCCTGGCAGCAAAAGTGGAAGACGGTATGGTGATCGAGGCAGAAAATGACAGCTACCGTTGCAGTGTACAGCCTATCGACGATTCCGGCTGGAAGCTGGCCTATCTGGATTCCATCAGGGATACGGATTCTGAAACGCACAAAATCGTAGCCATGACCTTGCTCATGTCATTTT
>DAINCI010000140.1:0-5160 GCA_036732425.1 Bacillota bacterium | reverse complement strand
CAGCCTCCATAGCGGACTTTCACCGCCAAGTTACGCGCCATGCATGGCGCACGTAAAAAAGTCTGGAATGCGCTGTTTATGCGCAATTCCGGACTTTTTCCCTCTCTCAACTGTCAAAGACGGAATTATAACGGAAATGCCGGACGCTTGTCAATACCCTTTTCAAAATTTATATTGTTTCACTGCTGCCGGGTTCACAGGCTTCCCGTTTGAATACCTGATGTCTCGCATAAAAGAAGCTGGCAACCTGTCCCAGCCCCGCCAAAGCCCAGGTAACCGGGTAGCAGGCATAAAGTATCATGATCGTCGGCTTCCATGCAAAGATGGTATAAATCCAGACGATCCGCAAAACGCAGGCTCCGATCAATGTACAGAGCATCGGGAGAATGGAATGGCCCATTCCCCGGGTAAGGCCCGGAAATACATTCATAATACCGCAGGTAAAGTATACGGCCATCATGATATTCAGACGTATATTGCCCAAACGGATCACCTCCGGATCCGACGTGTATATATGAAGCAATGGTTTTCCGAACAGTATGATGCTGCCGCTTAAAAGAATCCAGGTGACAAACACAAATATCGTGGAAACCTTTGCTATGGTATCGATCCGCCTATACTTCCCTGCCCCCATATTCTGACCGGTAAAGGTAATGGCAGCGTTATAATAGGCATTCATTGTGGTTCCCACCAGGTTTTCAATGTTGCTGGCAGCGGAATTGGCTGCCACCATAGTGGATCCAAAGGAATTTACGGCAGACTGAACGGTCACATTGGAAAGAGAGAACAGCAAATTCTGGAAGCCTGCCGGCAACCCGATTCTTATGATTTCCTTCAGCTGCTCCCGGTCAATGCGGGTTTCCCTGGGCATAAACTGGATGGCTCCGTTGCTTCGGTACAAACAGAGAAGGATCAGGACCACAGAAATGTACTGGGAAATGATCGTAGCCCAGGCAACCCCTGCAACACTCATATGCACCACCAGTACGAAAAATAAATTGAGTATCACATTGACAATGCCGGTGACCGTAAGATAGTACATTGGATGGCGGCTGTCGCCTATGGCACGCAAAACTGCCGCACTGAAGTTAAAGACCATACTGGCCGGCAGTCCGAGAAAGTAAATTCTCATATAAGTTGTGGACAGATCAATAATATCTTCCGGGGTGCCCATCAGCTCCAGCAATGGCTTACAAAGAATGAGTCCCAAAACCATGACAACGATCCCGCCGATGGAGCTGATGGCAATGGAAGTATGAACCGTCCGGCTCACGGAATCCGGCCGGTCCGCACCATATTCCTGGGCAACAATGACACTGGTGCCAACAGACAGCCCCATGAAAAAATTGACAAGGAGGCTGATCAAAGACCCTGTGGCACCGACTGCAGCCATTGCTTCCTTACCTGAAAAACGCCCTACTACAATAATGTCGGCAGCATTGAACAGGAGCTGCAGAACGTTCATAGCCATAATGGGCAAGACAAACAGCAGCATTTTTTTGAACAGCGGTCCATTGCACATATCCATATCGCGGCTTTGTGAAAACTTCAAAATGTTCGCATCCTTTTTTTGATTTTATACCGCCCCATATTCTATCACAAAATATTTGGAATAGCGAATCTGCAGGAGCAAAAATCATCTTCATTGCCTGTAAATATATATCAAATACCTGTGCTTGCAGCGGAATCCATTGCAAAGATGCTTTAAAAAAGCCATTCCTGTACACAACAGAAATGGCTTCCCAATCCATCCTTATTCCCTGGATTTTTGCATTGCTTCATCGTAATCGAGCACATACTCCACTCCGTCTTTCCAGCCGGGAATGTGCTGGCCCAGTCTTTTGAACTGCATAACGGTTATGGTATTCCCCTTGGTAATCAAATATCTTTTCCGGAAGGGAACACTCATATACCTTTGCAGCAAAGTTCCCAGCATTTCTGCAACCTTACTGCCGGATGGCTTCAAATCCGGTACATTGATGATAAGGGCATACTCCTTTGTGGGAAAGGTCTGAACCGTCCTGTCGTAGTCCTCCAGAAAAGACTGCCCATCCTCTTCATTGAAAAATCCGTCTGCCTTTAGATGCAGGACCTTGTTTACCCGATCCACATTCATCTCGTAACTTGCCTTGTTTTTCTGATATTTTGCCATTTTCCTCTCTCCTGTCTTTTATGATTATTTGAAACAACGCAATCCGGTTCCTCCGCAAATATCAAAATGCGGAAAGTTATCAAAACCGGAACAGCAAAACGCTGACCGTTGTGCCGGATCCCATGGAACAAACTGTAACATAATCTTTTCTATGGATCTTCCCCGTCTTCAGAGCCCGATCCAATGCCAGAACCGGGCTTGTTGTCCCGGTGTATCCATATTCCTTTCCCACGTAGGTCGTCCTGTCATAACCGATACCCAGCTTGTCCAGCGTTTGTCGGGTATCCGGCATGGTAAACTGGGAAAAGATGAGATGTCCGAGATCAGCAGGCTTTAGATGATTGTCTTCCATAAGTTCCCGGATCAGCCTTTCCCAGATATCCGAAATGAAGCTGCCGTCAAACGGTTCCCAGTACCATTTCTTATCTTCGTCATGTTCCACGCCATCCCGGATAACTCTGGAGAATCCCGCCTTGGGCATACGTATGCAGTCACACTCGGAAGTCTGGGTGTAATGAGTGGAATCCAGAAATCCCCTCTTTTCATCCTCTTCTTCTTTTTTCAAAACCACAGCCGCTGCAGCATCCCCGAAGTTTGAATAGGAAACCACATCCTTGCTGCTGCTGACCGAGCTGAACAACATGGAACCGACGACCAATGCCTTGTGAAATCGCCTGTTCGTCATCAGGATCCGGCTGGCCTGATCCAAAGCCGTTACCATGCCCAGACAGTTGGAATTGGTGTCATAAGCCATTTGTATATTTGGTCCGTCAAGCATGTCCAAGAGTTTGATGGCATTGGTCGGGGAGGTGTATTCCGGTGTATCTGTGGCAAAAATAAGCAAATCCACCTCCTCCATGCCTATGCCTGCATTCTTCAAAGCTGCCTGGCATGCATGACAGCCCATTGTGACTGCGGTTTCATCCGGATCGTCTGACAGATACCGGTATTCCCTCTCCAAATGGTTCAATAAACCGGAAACGTCTTTGCCCATTTTTTCAAAATGTTGAATGAAATATTGGTTGCCAACCCGATGCTCAGGATGATAAATGCCCGTACCTGCGATGTTGATATTTTGATGCCTCATGTAAGTCTAAGCCCCCCATATTTCTCCATTCTCCAATACTATACTATCGTCTGTTTTCAAAAAGGGTTTAGGAGGCCAGAAAATATGTTTGTCTGCACTCATTGCGGTATTATGCGCTCAATGGCTCTCTTTACGTGTTTCTATAGCCGGAAAGAATCAAAGAAGTCATCCAATCCCTGAAATAGAAAAGGCCAGGAGAGAAGTACTTTGCGTAACGCCTCTCCTGGTCTTTCCCTGTTTCATTGATCAATTCGCAATTCATTGATTCGTTTGTGGATCTTCCAAATTTGTTATCCTGTCACTGCCGGTCAGGATACCGATGCACGATAAATCTTCCCTATCGAATCAGCAAGCATGGAATGGAACTCCTGATCGGTTTGTTTAATGGAAAGTCCCTCCGCCAATGCCCTGGAAAAGCTGGCAATGAGCCCATGATTCCGGGCAAGCTTTTCATTTGCTGTCTCCCGGCTGTACCCCCCGGATAACGCCACCACGCGCATAACATGGGGATGCTCAATCAGATCCGCATAGAAATTATCCTCTGTTGGAATCGACAGCTTCAGCATGACCTTCTCATTTTCCTTCAGACTGCTGAGACCTTTCCGGATGCCATCCCGAAGAAGCTTCTCCGACTCCTTCTTGTCCGGGCTCTTAATGTCCACTTCCGGCTCCAGAATGGGAATCAGGCCGGCAGCCAGAATCTGCTTTCCATATTCAAACTGCTGATCGACAATCTGTTCAATGCCCTTTGGATTGGCACTTTTTATCACAGAACGCATCTTGGTGCCGAAAATATGATGCTTTACCGCACGCTCCAGAAGCTCATCCAAACCATTGATCGGCTTCATCAGCTGCACTCCGTTTTCAGGATCTGCAAGACCTTTGTCCACTTTCAAAATCGGAACAATACCTTTTTTCTCCCAGAGATAATCCCCCGTGGGCAGCCCTTCAACTTCCCTTTCCATTGTCTGCTCAAAAAGGATTGCGCCGAGAATATGCTCGGAAGTAAACGCCGGACTCGTTATGATTCTTGTCCTCATCCTGTGTACGAGGTCAAACATCTCCTTCTCTCCGGAGTACGAACCTTTCGGGATCCCATATGCCTCCAGTGCTTTGGGCGTACTGCCCCCGCTCTGGTCGAGCGCCGCAATAAATCCCTGTCCCTTGCTCATTCTTTCTGCTTGTTCCAGATTCATGCTTTTTGCACCTCGCTTGTAATTATTTGGATATCCCAACCAACAAACCCCTTACGTCAGGCAATAAGCCTGTGAACCAGCTGTATGTACCTGTAATAAGTATATCACCTATGCTGCAGCGATACAACGATGTTCCTGGGGAACCTCACCAACAGATAAGCTTTACTTCTGCGGCATTGCGGAGCAGGGCTTACATGGCCGCGAGCTTTCTGCCGGCGATATATCCCTCCGTATAGTTGTGGCCCAGATTCAAGCCGAACACTGTCAGTGGATAGTCGACGCCGCCGTAGAAGTTCCCGGCGCAGTTTCCGATCGCATAGAGCCCTTCAATAGGATTGCTTTTCCCAAATTGGTCACCTCCAACCTTATTACTAACACGGTCAAGGTATTGCAAACCACTTATAAGGGAATTACGCCTTGAAAATCCCACGGGCATTGGAGGCTCTTTTTATATTGCCTATCTCATCAAGCGCATGGCGTTTAGAATTACCAATAGAACCGATCCCTCATGCACCAGCATTCCCAGCGACATATCCACCGTTTTTACCAGCACACCCATGAGAAGGGCCGCCACTACAATCAGGGCAAACACAATACTCTGCCGGGATAAAATAATAACCCCTGTCCATCTTGATATCAATGTGATTATCAAGATGGACAGGGGCATTGTTGGTGGAGGCGAGGGGAGTTGAACCCCTGTCCGAAGATATATCGGCGAAAGCATC
>DAINCI010000139.1:0-5169 GCA_036732425.1 Bacillota bacterium | reverse complement strand
ATCTGACCTATCTGTTTATCTCCCATGATCTCAGCGTCATCAAGTATATCAGTGACCGGGTCGGGGTGATGTATCTGGGCAATATTGTTGAGTTGGCGGAAACAAAGGAGCTGTATGCCATGCCCATGCATCCCTATACGGAGGCGCTGCTTTCTGCCATTCCAACCACGGACATAGAGGAAAAAAAGAAAGCGGTTATTCTGGAAGGAGATATCCCCAGCCCCATCCATCCCCCTGCAGGCTGTAAATTTCATACCCGATGCCGTTATGCAACAGAAATTTGCAGTAAAATCGAACCGGAAATGAAAGAGGCCAGGCCAGGCCACTTTGTGGCATGTCACCACCGACTGAACCAGGGAAATGGATGACGAATCAACAGATTTCAGATTTTTTATTGGTTGTTTGACAGAATCCATTGAAGTGAGAAGGAATAAGGCGGTCTCGATGTCAATATGATTTTACAGGGTAAATTGGACCGGGCCATGAAATGGCTGAAGGATCAAAACAAAAAGTCGGACAGCGGGAAGGAAGGAAAAGAAGAGCGGGAAGAAAACACCCTTCTGGAAAAGAAGGATATTCCTGCTCTGATTCTTTCCGTTCTGTGTGTATTCGGGCCAATCCTGCTGGTGCTTCTGGCGATTGCCCTGTGGGCTTGTCGATAAGGGAAGGGCCGGGCCGCAGGATGGGAAAGCTGCGGCCGACGTCAGACAGGATTGGCAAAGTTCAGTTTGGCGGTGGACAGCATGAGCTTGATGCGGTTCTCCTGATTGATCCGGGTAGCGCTTGGATCATAATCAATGGCTACGATGTTGGCATTGGGATGGTTTTCCTTGATTTTGCGGATCATTCCCTTTCCGACGATATGGTTTGGCAGACAGCCAAAGGGCTGGGTGCAGACGATATTCTCCACGCCGGATGCCACCATCCCCAGCATTTCAGCTGTCAGAAGCCAGCCTTCCCCCATTTTGGCGCCGGTTGAGATATAACCGGAGACCAGGGATTTGATGTGTTCAAAGGAAGCCGGCACCCGGAAACGCTTTTGGGTCCGGACCGCTTCTCTCATCATATTCTGCATTTTTTCCAGGAATTTTTTCAGAATAAAACTCAGGGCAGCCGCTGCTTTGTGGCCGCCGTACAGTTTGGCATCGGTCACTCCATTGTCGCAGCTGTAGAGGACAAAATTGAGGAGACCCGGGATTTCCACTTCCGTATCTTCCTTCAGAAGAAATTCCTCCAGATTGTTGTTTCCCAGGGGAGAATACTGCATATAGATTTCCCCCACGATTCCCACACGGATTTTTTTCGTATCATGAACAGGAATGGATGCAAAATCGGCCGCAATCTGATCCATATTCTTTTTTACCTGTTTATTGTTCAGAATACTTTTCCCACTGAGTTCGCCGCTCAGTTTCTGAATCCATTTCTCGGTCAGCCGGTCGGAATCCCCTGCATGTACTTCATAGGGGCGGACCTGATTGGAAACCAGCATGAGAATGTCTCCGTAAAGAACAGCATAGACCATTTGGACCAGCATTCCCGGTGTGATCTGAAATCCGGGATTTTTTTCCATTCCATTCATATTGAAGGAAACCACCGGTATCTTCTCCAAACCGTTCTTTTTCAGGGCCTTTCGCAGCAGATAGATATAGTTGGATGCCCGGCAGCCGCCTCCGGTCTGGGTAATAATAAGGGCGATCCGGTTCATATCATATTTCCCGCTTTGAATGGCATCCAGCAGCTGCCCGATGACCAGAAGGGCGGGATAGCAGGTATCATTATGAACATTCTGAAGCCCTTCGTTCACAATCTGTGGATGGGTGGTGCGCAGCAATTCCATATGATAGCCGAACTTTTCCAATATATTTTTCAAAAAAGTAAAGTGAATGGGAAGCATCATCGGCATCAGGATGGTGTATTCCTCTTTCATTTCCTTTGTAAACAGCAGTCTGCCGTCTTTTGCATATTCCAGTTTACTCATGGACTCACCTCTATCAACTCATCTGCCCGGAAATCATTAAAGCATGGACTGCTTTGACAACCCCTCATTTCTGAAAGCCTGACTGCCGGGATATTACGCAAATGGCTGAGAGGACCGCTTTGACAGGTTTTCTTCAAATTTATTGTATTCATAATGAAACCGCTGCAATCAGACTTCGCAGACGGATCCGGGCAGCTCCGAGATTGCTGATTTCATCAATTTTGATCTGGGTATACAGCCGGGATCCATCCTCCAGGATCCTGCGCACTTCATCGGTGGTAATGGCGTCCAGCCCACAGCCGAAGGAAACCAGCTGCACCAGCTGCATATTGCTGTGCCGGGTTACGTACTTTGCAGCGGCATACAGTCTGGAGTGATAGGTCCACTGATTCAGGACATCCACCTTTTTCTTTTCTTCCAGGTAGCTGATGGAATCCTCCGATATGACCACCAATCCCAGGGAATTGATCAGCTGGTCCATACCATGATTGATTTCCGGATCAATGTGGTATGGTCTTCCTGCCAGGACAATCACCTGGCAGCCGTTCTTTTCCGCAAACTCCAGCGCTTTTTTCCCATAGGAACGAACGTCTTCCTGGTAGCGGGAATATTCCGCATAGGCTTTTTCGGCTGCCGCTTTTGTAACCTTTTCCGGCACTCCAAATTCCTTTTTGAAATAACGGCGGGCTTTTTTTATAAATTTTTTCGGATCCGACAGCGAAAAATAAGGATTCAGGAAGCTGACGTGTTCCAAATCGGAAATATTTGCCTTGAGCAGCTCCGGATAGTAGGCGACGACCGGGCAGTTGTAGTGATTGTCTCCTGCATGCTCATCAAAATTATAGGTCATGCAGGGATAGAAAATCGTGGAGACTCCCTTCTCCAGCAGCTGTTCAATGTGTCCGTGCATCAGCTTGGCAGGGTAGCATACCGTGTCGGATGGAATGGTATGCTGTCCTTTTGTATAGGTCTTACGGGTGGTGGGACCGGAAAGTACGACTTCAAACCCCATCTCCGACAGCAGGGTATGCCAGAATGGGAGATTTTCGTACATGTTCAGTCCCATGGGGATGCCGATCCTGCCAAGAGGCGCTCCTTTTTCGGGCTGATATTTCTTCAGGCGCTCCAGCTTAAATCGATAGGCATTGGGCAGCTCGGTCTTTTTTTCCTTTCCCAGAGGCCGGTCACATCGGTTTCCGGAAATATATCGTTCCTTTCCGCTGAAGAGATTGATGGTAAGCTTGCAGTGATTGGTACAGCCGTTGCAGGTGGCGGCCTTTGAGGTATGGGTGAATGCGGCAAGCTCCGCCGGACCCAGGACATTGGAATGTTCTCTGCCCAGATCCTTTGCATGGAGGGCGGCGCCAAAGGCTCCCATCAATCCGGCAATGGGCGGCCGGGTTACCTGCTTTCCGGTCTCCTGCTCAAAACTGCGGAGAATGGCATCGTTCAGGAAAGTTCCTCCCTGCACAACAATATGGTTTCCCAGCTTTTCCGGGGAGGAAACACGGATCACCTTGTACAATGCATTTTTGATAATGCTCATAGCCAGTCCGGCGGAAATATCCTTTACATCCGCGCCATCTTTCTGCGCCTGTTTCACGGAGGAATTCATGAATACGGTACAGCGGGACCCAAGATCCACCGGATGCTCTGCCAACAGTCCCAGTTTTGAAAATTCGGAAATTGAATATCCCAGCGCCTGGGCAAAGGTATCGATAAAGGAACCGCAGCCGGAAGAGCAGGCTTCGTTCAGCATGATGGAATCAATGGCATTGTTTTTTATTTTCATGCATTTCATGTCCTGACCGCCGATGTCCAGGATAAAATCCACCTGCGGATCATAGAACCGGGCGGCAAAATAATGGGCAACGGTTTCAACGATATTTCCGTCCAGATGAAAGGCGTTTCGGATCAGCTCTTCCCCATAGCCGGTGGCGGCGGCGGCGCGGATCCGGATTCGGTCCCCGCAGAGACGGTAGATATTTTTCAGCTGTTCCTTTACCAGGGGAATCGGCTCTCCGTAATTGGACTGATAGAAATCATACAGGATGTTGCCGTCCGGTGTGATCAGAACCAGCTTGATGGTGGTGGAACCGGCATCGATCCCCAGACAGGCATCTCCCTGCCATGTCCGGATGTCAAGGTGGTCCACCTTGTCCCTGCTGTGACGGGCACGGAATGCCTGATAATCCTCCTGGGAATGAAACAGGGGAGGGGCGCATTGGATGGCGCTCCGGTTGGCCTGTGCTCCGGAAAGCTGATCCATGAGCTCTCCATAATCCATGGTGGCGCTGTTTTTACTGTACAGAGCGGCGCCCAGTGCAACATAATACTCTGCATTGTCCGGAAACAGGGCGTGCCCGTCGTCCAGGGACAGGGTATCGACAAAGCGCTCCTGCAGGCCCTTCTGAAAGGTCAGGGGGCCGCCAAGAAAAGCGACTTTTCCCTTGATCTCACGTCCCTGAGCCAGACCGGCAATGGTCTGATCCACAACGGCCTGATAGATGCTGGCAGCGATATCGGATTTATTGGCTCCCTGATTCAGCAGGGGCTGTATGTCGGATTTGGCAAAAACACCGCAGCGGGATGCGATATTGTAAATCTTTTGATGCCCGGCGCTCAGTTTGTCCAATTCCTCCAGGGATACATTCAGCAGGGAAGCCATCTGATCGATGAAGGCTCCTGTGCCGCCTGCGCAGCTTCCATTCATCCTTTCTTCCATTCCTCCGGTCAGGAAAAGGATCTTTGCGTCTTCTCCGCCCAGCTCGATGACCGCATCCACGTTTTCCTGAAAGTTTTCCACAGCTACCTGGGTGGCAAAAACTTCCTGTACAAATTCCAGCCGGGCATCCCTGGACAATCCCAGTCCGGCGGACCCTGTGATGGCAACCTTCAGTTGGTTTCCTTCCAGCAGGTCTCCGAGACCTTTGAGGAGCTGCATGGTATTTTCCCGGACCTGTGCATAGTGTCTTCCGTAATGCTTATATATGATATTGCTTTCTTCATCCAATACAACGACCTTGACTGTGGTGGAACCGATGTCAATCCCGATGAAGTAGTCCATCTTTTCACCTTTTCTTTTCTCAATGGTTTATTGAAGCACTCACCTAAGTATATCATTATATATTGTATACCAAACTTTATCAACACCCAAACAGCCGGTTTTTATGAATGTCCGGTATTACAGG
>DAINCI010000138.1:0-5189 GCA_036732425.1 Bacillota bacterium | reverse complement strand
TGGTCCCTGCCGGGCATTGTCCGGGCGTCGTCCCTCCGGGGATGCAGATTTGTTGCCCGATCTGCAGCCGGTTCGGATCCACTCCGGGATTCGCCGCTATAATGGCCGCCATGGTGGTATTGAACCGCTGGGCCAGAGCGTAAAACGTATCTCCCGCACGAATCGTATAGGGCTGCGTTCCTGCAGGACAGGTCTGAAACATATCGTATTCGTCATAATACATACGGAATATCACCTCCAATTGGATATTACATTATATGCAATCCAACGGGTGATGTTCTTTCCGGAGTGGGATATTCTATTTTTCAATCATTTGGCTATTTTCTTTTCGACAGATGTGTTCCAGTATGAAGTCCATATCCTGTACATTTTCCTGCAGCAGGAGCGGTTGAAACAGATCCCCCTTTTCCTGCAGCCGCGATGTTGCATTGAGCAGGTGAAAATCCTCCGGATGGATTCCCGCCCGGACTTCTTCCCAGCTGACCGGCATGGAAATCGTTCCTTTGGGTGTAGCCCGAGGGGAATAGACCATGGTTATGGTTTTTCCGTTCCACATCTGCAGATAGTCAAAATACAGTCTGTGTCCCCTTTTTTTTACCATGCGTTCTATGGTGATTTTCTGAGGGTATTTCTGACTGAAGTAACGGCCAAAGAATTCATTGATTTTTCTGGCCGCATTGTAATCATAGCGCTGCCCGATGGGGATGTAAATCTGAAGTCCCGTAGCGCCGGAAGTTTTGATCCAGCTTTGAATATTCAATTCCATCAGGGTTTCGTGGATATCCAGCGCCACTTCGATAACATCTTCGAACTTCTGCCCCTCTGACGGATCCAGATCAAAAACCAGATCGGTCGGATGATTTTCCTTCCGGACCCGGTGAAAGCCGGTATGAAACTCCAGTGTCGCCTGGTTGCCGAGCCAGGCCAGTGTGGACAGAGAATTCAGAAGGGTATACCGGTTTTCCCTCCATTCTGCTTTTTCCACCCATTCCGGTGCATAATCCGGTGTGTTTTTCTGAAAAAAGGATTTCCCGCCCGCCCCGTCCGGATAGCGGATTGCAGTTAACAGACGGTCCCTGGCATGGGGCAGAATATATGGCGCCAATTCGATCAGTTTTCCAATGTAATCAATTTTCCGAATGCCCAGTTCCGGCCACAGCATCTTTTCCGGATTTGTGATTCTTACCCTGTCGCCGTCCACCATCAAATCAGTCATCCATCGACCATTCCCTTCCATTTGCTTCTTCTGCCCGAAGGTCCGTAAATCCCAGAATCCTGGGGTGCCGCAGATAGCCTTTGTCCGTCCACTCCAAAAAGCAGACCCAGCAGGTGATTTGCGGATTCAGCCAGACGATGGGTCCGGAAGAGCCTTCCACGGAGGATCGGACGACATCGGGAAACGGACAGCTGTCTTTTCTTTGTGCCTGTGAAAATTCTTTCAGGCTGTCCAGGTCTTTCTGGGTCAGGCCAAGAGAAGCCTTTCCGATACAGATCCATTGATCCTGGGGATGGATGCCCAAAACCAGGGAATTTGGGAAATCCCCTTTCCATTGAATCCCGCATACTGCGCTCAGGATCCTTTTCAGAGCTTTATGCTTATACCAGTCATGGTGCTTTTTTGCAGGAAGATAAAGGCTGTCCCTTCTTTTGGATACGATTCCTTCCCAGTTTTTCTTCTTCATCAGCTGGAACAACGCCTGTCCATCCGAAAAATCATCGGTAATGGCAATATTGGAACCTGCCGGGAACGATATCGTGTCGCGCAGGATTTCCGCTCGCTCCTTCCAGGGCAGCCCGGTAAGAAGGCGGTCATTTCGAAACAGAATATCAAACAGGACATAGGCAACCGGATAAGCCCGGGTATAATGGGCAAGCCGGTTTGAATTGCGCACCTGCTCCCGTATCAGGCTAAAATGGAAGGAAGGCTTGCCATTCTGTCCCAATACCACCATTTCTCCGTCCAGAACAGCGTTCTTTGCCCGAATTCCATCCCGGATGCCATGCAATTCCGGATAGAATTGTGTCCGGTCCCGGCCACTTTTGGTAAAAATATGCAGACCTTCGCTGTCGGAACCGGACTGATAATAGGTCATGCCCCGGATCCCATCCCATTTGATCTGATGTACCCACTCCGGCCCGGTAAGCAGGGTTCCGGTTGATATCGGCTCCATAGGGGGAATCCATTCCATGGTGTTTCCTCCTTTAACCGCTCGTTGTCTTTTTCTTTTTTGCAGTTCGTTCCGGCTTTGGTGGAGAGTCGGTAGGCTGTTTCAGCCGTCCCGTTTCCTTCACGCTTTCCTGAAGAGCCTGCATCAAATCGATTACATTCTGCCGGGGAGCCTTTTCCTGAAGGATTACCTCATCCCCTTCGATCTTTTTATGGATCAGTCCCAGAAGATCCTTCCGATACTCATCCGTATAGTTTCCCGGATCGAATGCAGTTGTCAGATTATCAATCAGCTGCATCGCCATGGATAACTCCTTTTCATCCGTCTTGCCGGCCTCCGGTATATTTGGCACCTGCACAATGTCACGTACTTCGTCCGGATAAAAGATGGTCTCCATAACCAGCAGATTCTGATAAACCCGTACTGCTGCCAGGGATTGCCTGTTCCGTATGGTGATTTTTGCGATTGCAATCCTTTCGGATTGATTCATGGCTTCTCTCAGCAGATTATATGCCTTTTCCCCGGTATCCTGAGGAGACAGATAATAGGTTTTTATAAAATAAATGGGATCAATCTCCGTCAGATTTACAAAATCAAGAATTTCTATTGCCTTGCCGGTGGATTGCTGCAAGGATTCCAGATCCTTGTCATCGATAATCACAAACTTTCCCGGCTCATATTCGTAACCCCGGACAATATCCTCCTGTTTAATCTTCTTGTTGCAGGTGGGGCATACTTTTTCATATCGAATCGGGGTCCTGCATTCCTTATGAATATATTTGAAGTGCACATCCTTGTCTTCCGTTGCCGCAAACATTTTGACAGGAATGTTCACCAATCCGAAACTGATGGATCCTTTCCACATCGTATGCATAAAATTCCGTCTCCTTTCCTACTAAAGTTCAGCTGCTATCAAAAGTCCTGCTACTATGTTTTGTAAGTATCCATTCGTTATACTTGTTCCCAGAAGCTTTTTTCACGAAGGAAGGCAATAATTGTTCCAACAAAAAGCACCCTTTCTTTTGAAGGGTGCCGGCGTGGAAACAATTGCCTTATTATTGTAATTATAAACTATCACCAGTGGTTTTTTGCCTTTTTCCAATTGGACGAAAGGCCTGCTGAAATATTGGCCTCTTTTTGTGAGAGAAGCTTTCCATATTCGTTCCAGTCATGGACCCGATCCACGCTTTGACCAAAAAGGATGATTTCCAGATTTTTTCTTATTTTATGGATCGGCTGATATCCGGGATTATCCGGATCCTCCTTCAGCACCTCCCATGTCATTCTCAGGCTTCTCATTGCCTGCTCCCTGTTGAAGGGCTTGCGCAGAGTATTTTTGCTTATCCCGGATGGGTGCTCTGCAGGCTTTCCATCCAGACAGGACTGAATCAGCGTTTTGGTGGAGCCGACAATACAGTGGTCGCCCTGGCACTTCCCGCATTTTCGGGTGCCCAGGCAAATACGATCGAAATCCCTGCCGATCTGATGATAATAATCATACAGTTCCCGGGATTTTCGGATCAGGGCAGATTCCCGTCCCTGCTTCTGTGCCCGCATCAATTTCCTTATTGACCCCACCAGGGCAATCGTCAGGACAATGCCGAACGACAAAATGTTCCGGTCCGTCCAGTATCCCTTTGGAATACTTTCGGCCAGTTTTGAAATGCCGAAAAACAGAAAAATAGCAGTGGACGCCAGCTTCAACGCCATTTCCGGTATTTTATCCCCCAGCTTTTTCCCAATGAAAATCCCAATTCCACCCGCTCCAATCATTCCGGATACGGTCCCTGCCAGAATAGCGAGGGGAGCGTCTGCATCGGACGCCAGCGCAATGGCCGTCAATTGGGTCTTATCTCCAAATTCGCCGATAAAATAAGCCGTTGCAACGGTCAGAACCGGTCCCAGTTGAAACTTTTGACTGCCGCTTTCCGCCTCCCCTCCTTCTTCCACCCTCAGGGACCAGAATGCGAACAAAAGGAACGCGAAACCCGCAATCATCTGAATGGTTTTCATGGGAACAAAGCCGGAAACAAGCCTTCCCAGCATCACCGCAAGGCCATCGTTCAGCAGGGCGCCCGCCAGCATCCCTATGAGTACTTTCTTCAAAGGATACCTGGTGGCAAAGGTGATTGCCAGCAGCTGGCTTTTGTCCCCCATTTCTGCCAGAAAAACAAGTAAAAAAGCCTGAATAAATTCTTTTATCATAATTGCCCCCGCCTTTATCCGTCGTTTTCAAAATATACAAAGAAAGCGAAACGTTTCAGATTAAGAGCTAATATCTTAGCAGATTAATCTAAAAGTCTCGCTTCTTTAAGTCTCTTAAAGCAAATAAAACCAGGATTTCTCCAGTATGTTGATTTTATTTACGGCTGTGCCGTAGCTACTCCCTTTTAGAGATGAACTCATTCTAGCATACTATACCAATGAAAACAAGGGGAAAGAAAAGAAAGAAAAAGAGGAAAACTGAAAAGAAACGTCGAACGCTTTGCGAAACAGAGAATACGGGAAGCTGGCAGCAGCCAGCGAGAAACAGCCTGCAGCCAGCGCTGCGGCAAAAATGCATAATGGGACAAAAAAAGAAAAGGACAAACAACTGGAGGAATTGTCATGGTAGCGAAATCCATAGCAGAGAAAATGTCCGGATCTTCCTGGATCCGTGCTATGTTTGAAAAAGGAGAAAAACTGCGGGAAAAATACGGTGCCGATAAGGTATACGATTTCTCCCTCGGCAACCCGGACCTGGAACCTCCTGAGGGGGTAAAGAAAGCTCTTGTCCGGCTGGCCGGATCGGAGGAACCGGATCTTCATAAATATATGAACAATGCCGGATTTCCGGATGTCCGTACAAAAATAGCCGCACAGATTCAAAGGGAAACCGGCCTTCCCCTCTCCGGAAAACATATCATTATGACATGCGGAGCAGCAGGCGGTCTCAATGTCGTGCTTCATACCATCCTGAACCCCGGGGAAGAGGTCATTGTGCTTGCCCCGTATTTTGCGGAATATCTGGGCTACATTGAG
>DAINCI010000137.1:0-5304 GCA_036732425.1 Bacillota bacterium | reverse complement strand
GACGGTCTGCTCCAGATATTCCATCACATTTTTTTGCATTGCTTCTGCCTTTCCTTGTCTGACATACTGTCCATTCTGACTGTTATCTGTCTGAATGGCTGTTCACCCGACATAAAGATACGAGGGCATGACAAAGAGATGCCAATGCTTCTCTCATAATGGATCTCTATCTGACATATGAATCCGACGACACCCGAACAAGCTCTGCCTCATACTCCTTTTTCAGTTTTGCTCCGCACAGCTGAATGGAGCGCATGGCCAATACCTCCATGGTATCCAGACAGCCCGGACCGATTTCGCAATCCCGCTTCAGCAGAGACAGCTCCGAACAGCCGAGAATCATCACTTCTGCTCCCTGCCGGCGAAGCTGCTCCGATACCGAACGAAACTTATCCCATTCCACCGGCTGGCCGGCCTTCACATCTTTATAGATGAGATCCATGACCATGCCCTGGTGCTCCGAATCCGGCAAGATCGTCTGAATTCCGCAGTTCTCCAGCTCTTTCTGGAACAAATTGCTTTGGATGGTTCCGTCCGTTGCCAGAAGACCTGCCCGGAGGATCCCGTGATTCCTGCAATACCAGGCAGTCTCCCGGACCGCATGAACAATCGGGACCTTGATCTCCTTTTCCAGTTCCTCATAAAAATAATGGGCCGTAATGCAGGGAATGGCGATATAATCCACTTTCAGGCCCGCCAGCTGCTTTCCCGCCCCGACCATTGGGCCAACCGGATTTTCCCCGCTTTTGCCCAGAATATAATTCGTCCGGTCCGGTATGGAAGGACGGCTGATAAGGATCATATCCAAATGCTCCTGATCTGTCTCTGCCTGCGTCATCCGAATGACAAGCTCATAAAAATAGGCCGATGCAGCAGGCCCCAGGCCTCCGATCACTCCCAGCCGCTTCATATCCATTCCCTCCGTCATTATCTGTTCTTTTCCAGAAGATCCCCATCACTTTGCCGGCGTCCGGGGATAGCTGGTTTTATCGTAGGTATAATAGTTGTTGCCACGGACCCTGGTATGCTGTTCCACTTCCCGGTCCGTCATCATAAACGTCTCTTTGTGGTCTTTATTCGGGCAGGAATCAAAATGATACCATCCGTCCCCGCAGTTGATCAGACTCCAGTAATGCCGCGTCTTGCCTCCGACCCGGGTGATATCCATATTGTCAATCCCCACTCTGGTCAGCATGGCCTTGGAGACGGAAAAATAAGTGAAACAGTCGCCCTGCTTTCTGGTCATGCCCCGACAGGCCTCCGCCAGCCAGTCCGATTTGTCTGAATCGCCGGTATAACTGATGTTCCCCCTGGGCCACTGATAAATGGCACGGGCTTTTTCCTTTTTCGGCATATCTTCTTTTATGATCTCTGCCAGTAACGAGTCACACAGCTCATTGACCTGCTCCTGGGAAACAGCCGCCTGTTTTACCGTTACGGTGATCTCCCTTGTGGCCCGGTTGCCCGCCGCATCCTGTGCGGAATAGATCACCGGCCAGGTGCCTTCCTGTTTCAAATTGACCTTGCTGTTGTCCACTTCAAAGGTCAGATTCGTATCCCGGTTATCCGTTACTTCAATATTCTTTTTATAGGATATGGTCTCGCCGATCGCAACCTGCCGGTCATACGCCCCGGAAATCACCGGCGCCTCGGTATCCTTCTTCACCCGGATTGATACAGGAACCTCACTTTCATTGCCTGAAGTGTCCGTGAGTACGACGACAGCCTTCTGCTTTCCCACTTTTGTAAAATCATAATCCTCTTTGAAACGGGCGGTCACCTCAGTAACATCCCGGATATTTTTTACAAATGCCTTTGCCTCCGGCTGGTCCCCAAGCCACACCGTTCCCGCAGCGGCATCCGCTGACGGAGGAGTCGTGTCGACAATTTCAATGTTTCCGGTGAGAGCTCTTCCGTCAATATCCAGCTGCACCGGATAGAGCCCCGGCTTGCCCGTATCCACATCAGAGAAATCCGAGACCAGGGAAGCTTCATAGTCCGCGCTTTCCAGAAAGTCATCAATGGATACGTCCAGAGGCGTGCCGGCTTCCCGGGTTACCTTGCCCTGAACATCCAGCACCGTAAGCTTTGCTCTTCTTTCCACCCGGTTCTTTCCCCTGTCCTCCACAACCAGTGTCACATCCTGCTCTCCCGGGCTGAAAGTATCCGGCGTGCCTTTGAACTGCACCGAAGTCTCGGTGGCATCCTGAATCTTTTCAATAAACGACTCCGGATCCAATGTTTCGCCAAGAAGCGCCCATTGATCGTTTACGGTTACCTTCGGCACCACAGTGTCCATTACCTTCAGTTGGGAAGTATGTGTCTTTTCCCCGATTTGGATACGAATGGAATACTTGCCCGGAACGCTGGTGTCCAGAGCCCGGATATCCGTCAAAAATCTGCATTCACGGTTCCCGTTTTGTAAAAACTGACTCTCCTCCAGCTTTTCACCCGCCTCCACACGGACGGACGAAACAACTTTCGGCCGGAATCCGATGAACACGCACAGAATCACGAGAATGCCTGCCCCGCAAAGGAGCATGATGTTTCGCCTCAAACAGTGCTTACGCCATCTTAATCGCTTCGTACGCTTCATAATCTTCACCGCCCTGTATCCGCAGATGCCCATCCCCTGATGTCTCAATCAAATATTATAATAATCTATCATACCGCTCTTGTCAATCAGGGATGATTACAAGACATGCCAAAAAAAGACATGCCATACGCTGCCTGCATTGGCAGTATGAAGCGAATTGTCATTCGATGATAAACGTGATAGTTCCTTAACAAGGAATACGGATACGGTGCCAAATGACAATGCACCATGACCATATCTGTTTCCTATATATAACCAGCCTCAGATTTATTAAAAAGATAATTCCATGATTATTTCATCGCCATCCCGATCACCTGTTAACATAAAGCCACATTTTTTATACAAAGAAAAGGCAGCCTGATTTCCTTCTATATAACATAATATTACCTTGTTATATTTTCCATCATCTTTCAGCAACTTCAGTATTCGCTCCGTTGCTTCATATCCATAACCATTACCCTGGTATCTTTCATCAATAAACAACTGGGAAAAATCATAGGCCTGCAATTCCTCACAATCATAATACAATGCCATTCCAACAGGAACTTCATCATTATAAACAACAACAGCTTTGCTTCGATATTCTCTATATGCATATGCCCTTGCCAATAATTTCATCGTATCCGATACATAAGATTTCTGGTGTTTCGCAACTTTCAGATCCAGTCTCCAATTATAAGGGGTAACTTCTTCCAACTTAATCATATTTTCTTCTCCAGATTCCCATTTATCACTGTTTTATAAATGTCCTATCCCTGTATTGCCTGCAGGGGGCTCATTTTCGCAGCACGATCCGCCGGAACGATCCCCGCAATTCCTCCCACCAGAACCGCCACCCCCAGGGATGCCAGATCCAGCCAGACGGGCAGCACCATCTTCATGCCTGCCTGAAAATACATCCCCAGAAAGACCGTTTCTCCGGCACGGGTGCTCAGAAAAGCAGCAAATACATGGGAAATCAGCACACCCGCCAGGCCGCCCAGCAGCCCGATCATTGCGGATTCCGTACCCACTGCACAGAACGTCTGATGTAATGATTACGTCGTTATATTAAGACTACGTCATTACGTCTCATAAGTCAAGAGGTTTTTAAAAAATAGTTCCGTTAGTTTTCATCCTGCCATTCTTCCTCCTCCTGCAGGCGGCGCAGCACATGCCGTACGGTGTCCCAGTCAAAGCCCCTGCGCTGTAGGGTCCGTCCAACTTTTACACGGAACTCCTCTGCGGGAAGATCCCGGTACCTTTGGGCACAGGTTTTCCCCAACCGGAACGCCTGTTCCTGCTCTTCCTCCTCCGGATACGCTTCCAGGACGGTCTGCGCGATCTCTTCTGATATCCCCTTGCCTTTCAGCTCCTGGGCCATCCGCCGCCTGCCCATAGGCTTTCCGGATTTTTTGTCCCGAATATAACGGGCGGCATAATCCGCATCATCCAGAAAATGATATCCCTCCAGCTTGTCCGCTGCTGCCTCAATGGCCTCTTCCCCAAATCCCTTGCGGGCCAGATAGTCACACAGCTGCTTCCGGCTTCTGGCCCGGTATTGAAGATAATGCAGGGACTGATCGTAAGCCATTTTGGACTCCGCTTCCAGAATCCACTGCTGCAGCGTATCGTCTTCCACCTCCATGCCGGATCTCAGCTTATATTTTACAATGACTTCCTCATGAACCGGAACGGCTCTCCCGTCGTCCAGCGTCAGCAGATAGCTGCCCTTTTTCCGCGGACGCGGCTCCATATGCAATATCATGCTCAAATTTACCTTCCCCCTCCCAATAAAAAGAAAGGATGGCAATCCTGCATGCCATCCTCTGCTGCTTCTCTATTGTTCTTTCTCATTTAACTGATAACTGACTTGCTTCACTGGCTGCTTTAACTGGCTGCGAAAGCCGCCTCGAACTCGTCGGACTCCAGCTTTTCCTTTTCCAGAAGAGCCGCTGCCACCCGGTGCAGCCGGTCAATATTGTCCTTCAGCAGCTTTTCCGCCTTGTTGTAAGCATCGCCAACAATTCTTTTGACTTCTTCATCAATGCGGCATGCCACCTCTTCACTGTAGGTGCGGGTATGCCCCAGATCCCTTCCAATAAAGATCTCATCCTGATCAGAACCATACGTAATGGGTCCCAGACTGTCGCTCATGCCATATTCCGTAACCATCTTCCTTGCAATCTGGCTGGCTCTCTGAAGATCGTTGGAAGCGCCGGTACTGATATCCTTCAGTACCAGATGCTCCGCCACCCGGCCGCCCAGCAGCTGAGTGATTTCCGTCTCCAGCTCGTCACGGGAAACAAAGCTCCGGTCTTCCTTCGGCAGGGTCAGCGTATAGCCGCCTGCCTGCCCTCTGGGAACAATGGACACCTGATGCACCGGATCCGCATTGGGAAGCAGTCTCGCCACAACAGCATGCCCTGCTTCATGATAGGCAACCAGCCGTTTGTCCTTTTCGGTAAAGATCCGGCTTCTCTTCTCCGGTCCGGCAATGACACGGGTGATGGCCTCTTCAATCTCATTCATGCCGATTTCCTTTTTGCTTCTCCGTGCGGCAAGGATGGCCGCCTCGTTCATCATGTTTTCAATATCCGCTCCGGTAAATCCCGGCGTACGCTGTGCCAACACCTTCAGATCCACTTCCCGGCTCAGCGGCTTGCCCTTGGAGTGAACCTTTATGATCTCTTCCCTGCCCTTGACATCCGGCACTCCGACCACAACCC
>DAINCI010000136.1:0-5414 GCA_036732425.1 Bacillota bacterium | reverse complement strand
AAGTGGTCATAGATGCGGGACAAGCCTCCATTTCCATGATCCAGCGCAGGCTGCGGGTAGGATATGCCCGTGCAGCCCGCCTGATCGACGAAATGGAGAAGCGCGGACTGATCAGCGGTTTTGATGGCAGCAAGCCGAGAAACGTTCTGATCAGCAAGGAAGAGTTTGAAGAGCAGTATAAAGAAGGATAAATGGGAGGAGAAGCCTTACTTGCAGAATAAAGTTGGAATGATATCGCTGGGATGCGCCAAGAATCAGGTCGATGCGGAAATTATGCTGGGGCTGCTCCGGGAAAATGGTTACGAAATTGTAAATGAAGCCTCCCAGGCGGATGTCCTGATTGTCAATACCTGTGGATTTATCGGGCCTGCCAAGGAGGAGTCCATCAATGCAATACTGGAACAGGGGCAATACAAGGAGACAGGGAACTGCAGGGCACTGATTGTTTCCGGCTGTCTGGGAGAACGTTACAGCAGGGAATTGATGGAGGAAATCCCGGAAATTGATGCAGTGGTCGGGACAGGGAACTACACCAGAATCCTTGAAGTACTGAATCGTGTCCGAAAGGGAGAAAGGCAGGCCTATCTGGGGCATTTAAATGATTTTACGGATGAAGGCCTGCCCCGGATCATCAGCACCACCGGCCCGGTTGCCTATCTGAAGATTGCTGAGGGCTGTGACAACTGTTGTTCCTATTGCATTATTCCCAGACTTCGGGGCAGATTTCGAAGCAGAAAGCCGTCTTCCATCGTAGAGGAAGCAAAGAGAATGGCAGAGAGGGGAATTCGGGAATTTATCATTGTTGCTCAGGATGTCAGCAGATACGGAGAGGATTCCAAAGGGAAGTATAATCTGGTCACGCTTTTGCAGGAGCTGTGCCGAATCCCGGATCTGAAATGGATTCGCCTGATGTATTGCTACCCGGATCGGATTACCGGGGAGCTGATGGATGAAATCGCAAGGGAGAATAAAATCTGTAACTATTTGGATATTCCTATTCAGCATGTTAATTCGAAAATCTTGTCCGGGATGAATCGGGATACAACAGAACAACAGATCCGGATTCTGTTGAAATCCCTTCGGGAGCGAATGCCCGGGATTGTCATCCGGACCTCTCTCATGGTTGGATTTCCCGGAGAAGGAGAATCCGAATTTCAGGATCTTCTGGACTTTGTGAAAGAAGGACATTTCAATCATGTGGGAGTTTTCACATATTCCCGGGAGGAAGGTACGCGGGCAGCGGATTTTCCCAATCAGGTGCGAGAATCGGTCAAGGAAGAGCGAAGAATCCGGCTGATGTCTGCACAAAGGCAGGTATCCAGGAAATGGATGACTGCCCGGGTGGGTCAGATCTGTGAGGTCCTGGTGGAAGGCAGGGAAAAGGAAGGCCTGTATTACGGCAGATCCTGCGGAGAGGCTCCGGAAGTGGATGGATTGATTTATATCAGAAGCCAATCCCCACTTCCGATTGGCAGCTTTGTAAATGTCGTGATAAAAAAGGCCTATGATTATGATTTAATGGGGGAAGTTTATGAATCTCGCAAATAAAATAACAATCTTTCGGATCCTACTGATTCCATTGTTTTTAGTTTTTATGCTGGTGCCCTTTCCAAACAATAATATTTTTGCTGTAATCCTTTTTCTTCTTGCTGCTTCTACAGACAGCCTGGATGGCTATATCGCAAGAAAGAGAAATGAGATTACGAATTTCGGTAAATTTATCGACCCTCTGGCAGATAAGCTCCTTGTCACCTCTGCATTGGTTTGTCTGGTAGGAAACGGTAAAGTACCGGCAGTTGCCGCCATTATTATCATCAGCCGGGAATTGGTGATTACCGGATTTCGCCTTCTGGCTGTAAACGAAGGAAAGGTCATTGCCGCCAGCTGGTGGGGAAAAGTGAAAACCGTTACACAGATTATGGCGATTACAGCATTGATTCTGGATAATTTTCCATTTCAATATATTGGGATTCCGATGGATCAGATTCTTCTGTATGCGTCTGTCGTGTTTACCATTTTTTCCGGAGTGGATTATATCTATAAGAATCGATCTGTGTTTCATTGGAATGAATGAGATGATACAGAAAGCAGGAGGCTTTTTATGAATGCGGAAATTATTGGTGTAGGCAGTGAATTGCTTTTGGGTCAGATATCCAATACAGATGCCCAATATCTATCCAGACAGCTGTCCTCACTGGGGATTGATGTGTATTGGCATACGGTGGTGGGAGACAATCGGGACC
Organism: Bacillota bacterium; assembly: GCA_036732425.1. Classification (GTDB taxonomy): domain Bacteria; phylum Bacillota; class Clostridia; order Caldicoprobacterales; family DTU083; genus UBA4874. Next base: position 3,171 of record DAINCI010000136.1, on the reverse strand, counting down.
GCCTTCTCCAGACATTGCGTATTGCATCGGATCGTTCGGATGTCATTATTACAACCGGCGGCCTGGGCCCTACCATGGACGACTTAAGCAAGGAAACGGTGGCAGAGTTTCTGGGATTGGATCTGGTGCTGCATCAGCCCAGTCTGGAACGGATACGGAACCATTTTTCCGCGACCGGCAGAACGATGACGAAAAATAATGTCAAGCAGGCAATGTTCCCCGAAGGGGCCATTATCCTGCAAAATGACGTTGGAACGGCTCCCGGCGCTGTCATGGAAGACAACGGGAAATCCTATATTGTTCTTCCCGGTCCCCCTTCGGAGTTGCAGCACATGTTCGACCACTACGCCTTTCCGTATCTGAAAAGGAAAAGCGGTCAGGGCATTTATTCCAGAGTGCTTCGGATTTATGGAATCGGAGAATCCGCAGTGGAGGAAATGGTAAAGGATCTGCTTGTAAATCAGAAAAATCCTACTCTGGCACCTCTGATTGGAGTAGGGGAGGTAACCTTGCGGATCACCGCCAAGGCCTCTTCCCCGAAAGAAAGCGAAGCATTGATCCGGCCCATGCAGCAGGAAATTGAAAAACGTCTGGGGACAGCAATCTATGGTTTTGATGAGGACCGTATGGAATCCGCAGTGGTGAATTTGCTTCGGGAAAAGGGCCGTACCTTATCCGTGGCAGAGTCCTGCACAGGCGGACTGGTTTCCAATCGGATCACCAATGTTCCCGGAGCCTCGGACGTTTTGCTGGAAGGCTGTGTGACTTACAGCAATCAGGCAAAAACCGCGCGGCTTGGTGTTTCCCCGGAAACCCTGGCGGCTTATGGAGCCGTCAGTACCCAGACGGCTTTGGAAATGGCAGAAGGAATCCGAAAAACTTCAAAATCGGATATCGGGATTGCCACAACAGGAATTGCAGGCCCGGGAGGAGGCTCTCCCCAAAAACCGGTAGGTCTTGTCTATATAGCGATTGCAGATCAAAATGGTGCCAGGGCAAAGGAACTTCAACTGGATGGAGACCGGATGCTGATCAAAAACGGGACTGTCCTGCGTCTGCTGAACTGGCTGAGACTTTATCTGCTGTCGTTGAAGTAAGAGGCCTTGTTGACGAATGGGCCGGTATATTATATAATGGGACCAGAACAAATGTTCTGTACATATGGGGGTGTAGGCATGGATAAACAGAAGGCATTGGATATGGCCATGTTGCAGATTGAAAAACAGTTTGGGAAAGGTTCGATCATGAGACTGGGAGAATCCGCTCATTTAAATGTGGATGTCATTCCAACGGGAGCTTTGGGCCTGGATATTGCACTGGGGGTAGGCGGCATTCCCAGAGGCCGGGTTACGGAAATATTTGGCCCGGAGTCCTCCGGAAAGACAACAGTGGCGCTGCACGTCATTGCGGAAGCGCAAAAGAGGGGCGGCACTGCGGCCTTTGTGGATGCAGAGCATGCGCTGGATCCACAATATGCAGCCAAGCTGGGAGTGGACACGGAGAATCTGCTGGTTTCCCAGCCGGATACCGGAGAACAGGCTTTGGAAATTATGGAGGCGTTGGTTCGCAGCGGTGCCGTGGATGTGGTTGTCGTCGATTCCGTTGCCGCTTTGGTTCCGCGGGCTGAGATCGAGGGAGAAATGGGAGACGCGCATGTGGGTCTTCAGGCCAGATTAATGTCTCAGGCTCTCCGTAAGCTTTCCGGTGCCATCAATAAATCCAGGACAGCAGCGATTTTTATCAACCAGCTGAGGGAGAAGGTTGGTGTGATGTTTGGCAATCCGGAGACCACTCCCGGAGGACGTGCCCTGAAGTTCTATGCATCCGTCCGCCTGGATATCCGGAGGATTGAAACCCTGAAGCAGGGCAACAACATGATCGGCAGCCGCACACGGGCGAAGGTGGTAAAGAACAAGGTGGCTCCGCCATTCAAGCAGGCAGAGTTCGATATCATGTACGGCGAGGGGATTTCCAGGGAAGGGTCCGTATTGGACATCGCAACAGAACAGGACATTATCTCCAAAAGCGGCGCATGGTATTCCTATGGGGATACCCGCATTGGTCAGGGCCGTGAAAATGCCCGTCAATATTTAAAGGATAATCCGGAGCTGACCCAGACGATTGAGGGTCGCATTCGCGAGGAGCTGCATCTCGATCCTTCTGCTGCACCGGATGAAGAGAAGGATGACGCGAAGGACAGTAAGAGCTCCGGAAAGTAAGCCTCTTTACGGGGCTTTCCTTTTTTGTCTCAGTGACGACTGGATTGGGTTCAATTGCGTGCAATTAGCTTGACATACCTGAAAAAAGGTTATAAAATAATTATAATTGCTGAAAGATTCAGTAAGATTATTTTGTTTTTTAAGGTGTAAGGTCAATGATGTGGATTATATTGCAATTACACTGGATAGCCGAAGGTGTCCATTACTCGGTTTGATTGTGCAGACAACGAAGCAAGGAATGAGGAGGTGTACCTTATTAAGGAGGAGCTACTACAGTTATTGATTGTCCTGGTAGTAGCCATTGTATGTATCGTCCTCGGATATTATTATCGAAAGCGGATTGCGGAAGGCAAGATCTCCAGTGCCGAAGAAGCCGCCAGGAAGATTGTGGAAGAAGCAAAAAAACAATCCGAGGCAATGAAACGTGAAACTTTATTGGAAGCGAAAGAAGAAGCCCATAAACTGCGAAGTGAAGTGGAAAAAGAGAGCCGTGAAAGGCGAAATGAAGCACAAAGGCTGGAAAGAAGGCTGCAGCAGAAAGAAGAAAATCTGGACAAGAAGTCCGAATCCCTGGATTCCAGGGAAGAGTCTCTTGGCAACAAACAGAAGGAGATCCGAAAAATCCGTGAACAGGTTGATTTGCTTCATAAACAGCAGCTTTCCGAGCTGGAAAGGATATCAGAGCTGACAAGGGATCAGGCAAAGGCTCAATTGCTGGACAGTGTGCAAAAGGATGTCACCCATGAGGTAGCTGTAAAGTATCGTGAAATCGAAGCAAGGGCAAAGGAAGGCGCCGATAAGAAGGCGCGGGATATCATCTCTCTCGCCATACAGAAATCTGCTGCCGATCATGTTGCAGAATCAACCGTTTCAGTGGTCACTCTGCCAAACGATGAAATGAAAGGCAGGATTATCGGCCGGGAAGGGCGCAATATCCGCACGCTGGAGACAG
>DAINCI010000135.1:0-5433 GCA_036732425.1 Bacillota bacterium | reverse complement strand
CCCAAACGGATTCAGATGGTTTCTTCCCGGACCATTCCTTCGTATCACGGTAAGCTGGAACTGATGGCGGAGGATATCCGGTACTGGAAGGGCAATCATGATTCGATTCTTCTTTTGACCGGGAACCGGCTGAGGGCGGAATCCCTGGCATCCTCCCTGCTGGATTACGGGCTGGAAACTGTGGTATGTCCCAAAATAGAAGGAGACATTCTTCCTGGTCAGATCGTCATTGTTCCAAAAAGCCTGCGGAAAGGATTTGAATATCCGGAAGGCCATTTTGTGCTGGTCAGTGATCAGGAGATTTATGGGGTCCGAAGGGAGAAGGCGCCGGCAGGAAAGAAGAAAAAAAAGCTGGATCCGTTTACCGACCTGAAGGTTGGAAGCTATGTCGTGCATGAGAACCATGGGATCGGCCGGTATCTCGGCATTAAGAAGATGACGGTCAACGGGCAGGAGCGGGATTATCTGGATGTCCGGTATGCCGGTACGGACCGGCTCTATATTCCCACCGATCAGATGGATCTGATTCAGCCTTATGTGGGCATGGAGGATCGGCATCCCAGGTTGTCCCGGCTGGGGGGCAGCGAATGGCAGAGAACCAAGACCAGAGTGCAGGAGTCTGTGAAGAAGCTGGCATTTGATCTTTTGAAGCTGTATGCGGCCAGGGAAGCCACCGTTGGCTTTGCTTTTTCTGCAGACAATCCGTGGCAGCGTCAGTTTGAGGAAAGCTTTCCCTACGAGCTGACCCCGGATCAGCTTCAGTCGCTGGAGGAAATCAAGCGTGACATGGAATCCAAGCGGGTCATGGACCGTCTGCTCTGCGGCGATGTGGGATACGGGAAAACCGAAGTGGCCATCCGGGCTGCCTTCAAGGCGGTCATGGACGGGAAGCAGGTAGCGGTGCTGGCGCCGACCACAATCCTGGCGCAGCAGCATTACGGCACCTTTGTCAGCCGGTTCGGGGACTTTCCCTTTACGGTGCAGGTGCTCAGCCGTTTCCGGAAGCCCGGGGAGCAGAAAGCGATTCGGAAGGAGCTGCGGGAAGGCAATGTGGATGTGATTATCGGTACCCACAGGTTATTGAGCAAAGATGTGAAGTTCCGGGATCTTGGGCTTCTGATTGTGGATGAGGAACAAAGATTCGGGGTGGGGCACAAGGAGACCATCAAACAGATGAAGAAAAACGTGGATGTCCTGACCCTGACCGCCACTCCCATTCCCCGGACACTTCATATGTCCATGGTCGGAATCCGTGATATCAGCGTCATAGAGACTCCGCCGGAAGGAAGGTTTCCGGTACAGACGTATGTGACGGAGTACAATGATTCCCTGATCCGGGATGCCATTGTCCGGGAGATTCAGCGCGGCGGGCAGGTTTATTTTGTCTACAATCATGTGAAGCGGATGGAGAGAATGGCGCAAAGGCTGCGGCAGCTGGTACCGGAGGCGCGTGTGGCCGTGGCCCACGGGCAGATGAATGAAGCGTCCCTGGAGCGCATCATGGTCAGCTTTTATGAGCATGAGTCGGATTTGCTGCTTTGCTCCACCATCATTGAAAACGGACTGGATATTCCCAATGTCAATACGCTGATTGTCTATGATTCGGATTGTTTTGGCCTGTCCCAGCTTTATCAGCTGCGCGGCAGGGTAGGCCGTTCCCATCGGATCGCCTATGCCTATTTTACTTACCAGAAGGATAAGATCCTGAACGAAAGCGCGGAAAAAAGACTGCAGGCCGTAAAGGAATTCACGGAGTTCGGTGCCGGTTTCAAAATAGCCATGCGGGATCTGGAGATCCGGGGCGCCGGGAACCTGCTGGGCGCAGAGCAACATGGGCAGATGGCAGCCGTGGGCTATGACATGTATTGCAAGCTGCTTTCAGAGACCGTTCAGGGGCTGAAGGGCGAAGAACCCCCAAAGCAGCCGGAAACGGTGGTAAACGTCAAGGCAGACGCCTATATCGACAACAGCTACATTTCGGAGGAGAATCATAAAATCCGGATGTATAAGCGGATCGCTGCCATTGGCAGTCTTTCGGATAAAAATGACGTGGAGGATGAGATGACGGATCGGTTCGGCGATATCCCGGTCCCCACGCACAATCTGATCCGGATCGCCTATATCCGGGCACTGGCCGGCAGCCTGAGGATGACGGAGATTTCACAGCGCGGCAGGGAAGTCCGGATGAAGTTGCAGGACAGCAGTGCACTTGCCCCCAGAACGATCATGATCCTTTTGAATGAAAACCGCAGGGTGCTTCAGCTGGGTTCCTCCCAACCGCCGGTGTTTCGCCTTCGGGTAAAGGAAGGGGCAGGACCGGAGACGTTGGAGGCGGTTCAGAATGTGCTGGAAAGACTGAAGGATCTGCAGCAAAGCGAATCCCACGGATGAAAAGGGATTTACAGCAATACGGGATGCAGGTATAATGAAATGAGAATAATAGGGATAGCTAATCCAAAGAAAGGGCTTGATGAATTGAAGAACTGGAGAAAAGTGCTTTTTTCGACTTTGGCTGTGCTGCTGGTTGTGGCGGTTTCCGGCTGCAGCATGGTGAGGGTCAATGAGAAAAAAGACCGGAATACCGTCGTTGCCAAGGTAAACGGGGAAAAAATATTGAAGGGAAAGCTATTGGATCAGTATCAGCAATATGCTGCCTCCTATGGAGTGTCCGACGAGGACAAGGATCAGGTCAAGTCGGTCAAGGCAAGTATACTGGACGGCCTGATCAATCAGGAGCTGGTTCGGCAGAAGGCGGAGAAGGCAGGCCACAAGGCCAACGACAAGAACCGTGCCCAGGCGGAAAAGGAATATGAGCAGACCGTGGCGGATTATGCGAAATCCCTTCAGCAGAAAGCGGAACAGGACAAGGCCGATAAGGAGAAAGCCGACCAGAATAAAAATACGGACCAGAACGTTGACTATGAAAAGCGGGCCCGGGCTGAAATGAAGAAATCGCTTCAGTCCATGCACATGACCAAGAAGGATTATATCGAATTTGTGGCGGAAAATATCGCAATACAGGATTATCTGGATGAACTGACCGCCGATGTGTCCGTAAAGGACAAGGAAATCAAGGATTATTATGACCAACAGTTAAAAGCTCAGAAGGAGACCCCTTCCACGGCTTCCTATTATTCTTCCGTTCCGATTGTGACTCAGCCGGCCTCCCGGAGGGTAAAGCATATTCTGATCAAGTTTTCGGACAAGGATATGAAGAAAATCAGCGAATTGCGCCAGGACAGCAAGAAGGAGGAAGCCGATAAGCTTCGTAAAAAGCAGTTGAAGGAAATCAAGCCCAAAGCCGATGAAGTATTGACCAAAGTCCGGGCCGGAGAGGATTTTGAGGCTTTAATGAAAAAATACGGCGAGGATCCCGGCATGAAAAGCGAGGAGAACAAGGACGGATATACCATGACCCGGGATGCAAGCATGCAGCCGGAGTTTCTGGAAGCGTCCTTTCAGCTGAAGGAAGGAGAGACTTCCGATTTGGTGGCAACGGACAACGGCTATCATATCATCAAGGTATATGAAGCCAATGATGATGTCATCGCGCCCCTGGACGATGAAAAAAAGGAACAGATCCGGAATGCCCTGCTCAGCGAAAAGAAGAATCAGGAAATCGACAAGAAGATTCAGAACTGGGTCAAGAAAGCAGACATCAGGAAGTATGAAAAACGGCTTTGAGTAACATTGCCATATTCCCTGCCAAACAAATGCATAAAAGTCCGGGCACAGTAAAATAATAGCTATGCAAGTATGGTTATGTAAGTCATGCAGTTTAAGGAGGGATATATGTGAAAGCAACTGGAATTGTCAGACGTATTGATGATTTGGGCCGGGTCGTCATCCCAAAGGAAATTCGCCGGACCATGCGGATCCGCGAAGGCGATCCTCTGGAAATCTTTACAGACCGCGAGGGGGAAGTCATACTGAAGAAATATTCCCCCATAGGTGAACTTGGCGATTTTGCCAGGGAATATGTGGAGTCTCTGCATCAAAACCTCGGACATATTGCCTGTGTGGCGGACAAGGATTCCATTGTGGCTGTCGCAGGAGGAACCAAAAAAGAGTTCCTGGACAAGTCCGTCAGCCATGATCTGGAACGCGCGATGGAGATGAAAAAGACCATCGTTGCGAATCGTGGCGAAGAAGGCAAGATTCTGAGCATTACGGCCAATGAGGAGGAGAACCCCAAATATTCCTCACAGGTCATCGCCACTGTTGTTGCGGATGGAGACCCGATCGGCGCAGTGATTCTGCTGTCCAGGGAATCGGATTCCAACATGGGAGAAGTGGAGATCAAGGTAGCGGAAACAGCTGCGGTATTTCTCGGCAAACAAATGGAACAATAACCGTTCCCGGTTTTCCAAAGGCATTGAATGCATTCAATGCCTTTTATTTTTTTGACTTTTTATTGAACTGTTTTTGCATTTTGCTATGTTGTTCCCGGCGGACTGATGATATACTATACTCAATGTGGATTTCCCTGTCCTTATTTTACATGCGGCGCAGGAGGTAGGTAGGACTATATGAGCAAAAAATCTTTTATAAAGGGCGCAACCATACTGGCTGCGGCAGGGCTGGCTGCCAAATTCATCGGAGCCATGTTCCGGATCCCGATGACGAATCTCATCGGATCCGTCGGCATGAGTTATTATCAAATGGCCTATCCCATTTATTCCTTTCTGTTGATTATATCCACTGCCGGCATTCCCACGGCGATTTCCAAGCTGGTTGCGGAAAACATTGCATTGCGCAATTACAACACCGCCCACAAGGTATTCCGGCTGTCGATCCGACTGATGCTGGTCATCGGGCTCACCACCTTCCTTGTATTTTCGGCAGGAAGCAAGCTGATCGCCCGGATGGTGGGGAGCGCGAAGGCATATTATTCCATTCTTGCCATTGCCCCTTCCTTGGTGTTTGTCACCTTGATTTCCGCCTTCCGCGGTTATTTTCAGGGAATGCAGGATATGACGCCCACGGCGGTATCCCAGATTGTGGAGCAGGCAGGAAAATTGGTTCTGGGTCTCTGGCTGGCGTCCCGGTATATCCCCAAGGGACCGGAATACGGCGCAGCAGCTGCTGTTGTGGGAGTGACCCTGAGCGAAGGGGCCGCCCTGGTTCTGTTAATGGGCATGTATCAGGGAAAGCGCAAAAAAATTCTGGAGGACGTCCGGCAGACTCCAAAAATGCGGTATTCGGAGTCCTACCAGTCCCTTCTGACGCGTCTGATCCGCATTGCGCTTCCCATTACCATCGGAGCTTCCATTATGCCGCTGATGAATATGGCGGATGCCATGATTGTGGTGAACCGTCTGAAGCAGGTCGGGTTTCAGGAAGAGAAGGCACAATCCCTGTATGGTCTGCTTACGGGTTGTGCCAATCCCCTGATTAATTTTCCGGCCGTGCTGACGGTTTCCCTGGCCATGA
>DAINCI010000134.1:0-5457 GCA_036732425.1 Bacillota bacterium | reverse complement strand
TTCGTCATGCCATTGAAGTGGCCTGGAGCCGGGGCAGGGTGGATACCATAAACAAACTTTTTGGATATACGGTGCAGGATGACAAGGGAAAACCGACAAACGGAGAGTTTATCGCCATGGTGGCAGACAAACTCAGAATGCAAATCGGCACAGTCCGATAAGATACATTACCAGTGAAATAGAAAACAGCAGGGGGTTGTCCGGGGGACAATCCCTTTTTTACGTGCATAAATTGTAAGGGATTGTTAAGACTATGAATACTTCATGGAGGAGATTAAGGAATGATTTGTGGTACTGCCAGGAAGGACAGAAAAACAAAAAATCTGATCCATCGGTTGCATGCAGATGACATTGCGGTGATTCTCCACCGGGATCTGGATGAAGTGGCCGCCACCCATCTTGTGGAACGAAAAATCAAGGCAGTGATCAACTGTGAGAAGTCCATCAGTGGAAAATTTCCCAATCAGGGACCCAGAATTTTAAGTGATGCAGGTATTCCCCTGATGGATGATATGGGACAACAGGTTTTTGACCAAATACAGGATAATGATTGGATCGAATGGAAGGACCGGACACTTTTTCGGAATCAAAAACCATTGTGCCACGCCACGATTCTGACGAAGAAAGAGATTCAGAAAAAAATGGAAGCTGCCTCAGATAACATACAGGATGTTTTACATGATTTTATTGACAACACCCTGCATTATGCGGAAAAAGAAAAAGATATTGTCCTGTCCCCGGTAAATATGCCTCCTGTTGACATCCCCATAAAGGGACACCATGTATTGATCGTCACAAGAGGGAAAAACTATAAGGAAGATTTAAAGGCCATTCGATCGTACATAGATGAAGTCAAGCCGGTTCGGATCGGAGTGGATGGCGGAGCAGATGCCCTGCTGGAATTTGGGTATCAGCCGGATATTATCGTCGGGGATATGGACAGTGTAAGTGATTCCTCCCTATATCAGTGCAGGGAAATCATTGTTCATGCCTATCCGGATGGTCAGGCACCCGGAATGGAACGAATACGGAAACTGGGGCTGTCTGCCAGGGTATTCCCTTATCCCGGTACCAGTGAGGACGTTGCCCTGATTCTCGCACATGAGAACAAGGCGGAACTCATTGTTACGGTGGGCAGCCATACCAACATGATCGATTTCCTGGAGAAAGGGAGGAGAGGAATGGCCAGTACCTTCCTGGTAAGAATGAAAGTAGGTTACAATGTGATTGATGCCAAAGGGGTCAGTGAGTTGTACAGGAATCAGTTCAAGCCTGCCTATCTGGCAGCGTTGTTTCTGGCCGTCCTGCTTCCCATATCCATGGTGGCGAGAATGTCTCCCCTGATGCGGGAGCTTTATCAGCTGATTACACTGCGCCTGAAAATTCTTGTGGGCTTGTAGGTGAGGATCCATATGAATGCAAAGTACTACGCTTTCCTGATGGTTGGAATATTTCTTGCCATTGGACTGGGAATGATGATTGGAATGACCCTGGAAGACAAAAATATTGTTGAAAATCAGCAGACTCAAATGATTCAGCAAATTGAGGACCATTTTACCCACCTGCGGACGGAAACGGAACAATTGCAGGAAAGTATGAGCTCCATGGAGGAACAAAACGACCAGCTTTATGAACTTTCCAGCACCCTGATGACGGAAGTGGTTCGGAACAAGCTGTCCGGGGTAGAAGTTGGAGTGATCAGTTTTGCCGGTGAGAAGCAAAAAAAAGATGTTGGGGAACTGTGCGATTTTTTACAGCAAACCGGTGCAACGGTCCAGTCCACCATCGTCAGCTTTCCGTCTTCGGACCGGGACCGGACCGCCTCTGCAGGGAAATCTTCTGATGAGGATCCTACCATATCGGCAGTGATTGAAAGTCTGGTCTTCAGCATGCGGTTTGGCGGTGTATCACCACTGCTTCAGGAAGCTGAGGATTTAAAGCTGATCTCCCATAACGGTGGATACGATGTTCCAATCGACAAAATTCTGCTGATTGGGCAGGGAAGTTCCGGGATGGTCTGTGACAGGCTGCTGATCCAGCATGCATCGAAAGCCGGTATTCCTGTTATCGCTGTGGAGGTGGGGAACCGGAAGGACAGTGGAATTGGCGAATACAAGAAACTAGGAGTCTCCTCTGTGGATCATGGCGATACAATTTATGGAAAGCTGGCGGTGACCTCCCTGTTGGCCGGAAACCAGGGAAATTTTGGATATGGAGCCGAATCGCAGATGCAGCTGCCAAGCCCCTTATTTCCGGAAACGGACAACGATTCCGTTGCAACAAACAGGGAGAAGGCACAATGAGTAAAAATGGACAGGATATCGGAGTTGTGATTCCCGCTTTCAACGAAGAAGAAACAATTGACAAAACAATAAAAGCGTTGAAACAGATTGCCTGTATTGACCGCATTCTCGTCGTGGATGACGGGTCTTCTGATTTCACAGCCGATTTGGCTTCAGAGAGCGGGGCAGATGTGCTGAAACTTCCGCAAAACAGCGGGAAGGGACATGCCATGAAAATGGGCTATGAGGCTCTGACATGCTCTGTACTGATTTTCCTGGATGCTGATCTTGGGGAAACAGCAGAGGAAGCCATCCGGTTAATCAATCCACTCTGCCGGGGAAAGGCGGAAGCAACCATCGCCCGTTTTCCCATGACTCCCGGGAAAGGCGGTTTTGGTTTTGTAAAAAGGCTTTCCTCCCGGGGACTGTCTTTTCTTACCGGTCAGACCCTTTGCAGCGTTCTTTCCGGCCAACGGGGGTTTTTACGCAGAATTCTTTCGGCGGAAAGTTTCCGATATTCCGGTTTTGGGATTGAGTTTGGTATGACAGTGGATCTGCTTTGGAAGAATAGAAAGATACAGGAGGTGGATGTCACAATGAAGCATCGGACAACGGGCAGGGACTTCGGAGGATTTTTACATCGGATTCGCCAATTTGTGGATATCGCGAAAGTCGTTGTGAGGAAAACAGCGGAAAAGTCCAGTGCCCTGCCAAAGGAAAATGATATATGAGAAGGATCCGGTTATGAATCGATCCCCGATCCTTCTTCCGATCCTCGTATCCATTGCCTCCTTTTTTCTTTTCCGCAACAGGATCCTTGTTTTTTTGGATGAAAAGGATCTGTATGTTTCAAATTATTCCGGCAAAAAGGTGCGGACCGGAGGAGGCCTGCTTCTTCTGTTTCCGGTTTTGCTTGCTGCCGTTCCGGCATTGTTTGCCGCAAGACAGGCAGATGTTGTTTTTTATATCCTGATGATTCCTGGCCTGACATTTTGCGGACTTCTGGATGATGTTCTGGGGGATTCCACATCCAAGGGCCTGTCCGGGCATATTGAAAGATTTCTGAAAGGCGGATTGTCCACCGGATGGATCAAGGCCTTCACCGGAGGGTTGATCGGAATCCTTCTGGCATGGGTCCGGTATCAGAATTTGCTTCTCTTTCTTTTGGATTCCCTGAGTTTTGCATTATGTGTCAATCTGGTCAATCTTTTTGATCTGCGTCCCGGCAGGGCCATCAAGGGATTTCTGTTTGCCCTGGTTCCTGTCATGTTCTTTGCCGGCTTCCGGGAAATGTGGTCTGTCCTGCCTGTTCTTGCCCTTCTGGTATTTTATCTGAAAGGAGAAATGGAGGAAGTCTGCATGCTGGGGGACACAGGTGCCAATCTTCTGGGAGGGATTCTTGGGTTTTATGAAGTAATCGGGCTGCCCATAAAGGGGAAAATCATTCTTACGATTTTTCTGGTTGCCCTTCATATTCTGGCTGAATTTCAGTCGTTTTCCAGGTGGATTGATGCGGTACCGATCCTCAGGGCAATTGACAGACTGGGACAGAAAAAGGAAAGCGAAAGATAGCGAAAGACAGGTGAAAAGCATGCTGGAAATGCAAGTGGGAAAAGCCATACAGATTCTTTCCAGGCGGAATGGAATAACGGAAGTACTGCTGGAAACGGACCATCCTGTCAAGAAAGCAATCAATTACGATCAGATGACCGGAACGGTTTCCGCAGGGGACCTGCTTTACCTGAACACAACGGCAGCTTCCCTGGGGCTGGGCACCGGGGGCTGTCATTTTGTCATGCTGAACGCTTCGCACGAAAAGCTCTCCATGACGTCGGGAGGGCATGGCATGAAATTACGATACACTCCGTTTCAGGTCAAGGTACCATTTGAGGAAGAAGAAAACAAGAAAGCAGAAGAATATTTCAATCATCCGCTGAATCTGAACAACAGATTGCTGTTCTTTGGTGAGCTTCATAGTATGATACCACCGCTTTGTGCCTGTATCCGCTATTTTTTGGGGGAAAAGTTCCGAATTGCCTATCTTATGACCGATCATGGTGCACTGCCTTTGGAGTTCAGCAAAAATGTCGCCTTTTTGAGAAAAAAAAAGATGCTGGATACGGTTATAACGATCGGCAATGCCTTTGGCGGGGATCATGAATGTGTCAATATCTATACGGGCCTGCAGGCAGCGGCTCATCTGGAAGACTGTGATATGATCCTGGTTGCCATGGGGCCGGGAATTACCGGCACCGGGACCCGATATGGATTTTCCGGCCTGGAGATGGGCTTTTACCTGGATCTGGCATATCGCCAGGGAGGACAATGCTGCTATATTCCCCGAATCAGCTTTGCCGACAGGAGGAGCCGTCATTATGGACTGAGTCACCATTCCCGGACTCTGCTCGGTGAAATTCTGCAGTCTCCCATTTCTCTTGTTCTGCCGATTTTAGGGAGAAAGGAACAGAAATATCTTCTTCAGCAGCTAAATCATGCGAATCTTTCCGACAAATATCCGCTGACCCTGTCCGATGGCAGCTACATCCGCACTGCCATGGATGTTTATCAGCTTTCCATCACCACCATGGGAAGAAATATTGAGCAGGATCCGGCTTTCTTTTATGCAATCGGCGCTGCGGCACGGACAGGATTATCTCAGTTCCATCAAAGGGACGGGTTATAAACCGGGCTTGTCTGACATAAGAATATGCTATAAGACGAAACCATTCAGGGGGGTCGGGTATGTTCAGACGATTGGGGGCGGATATCATCCAGCATATCCGGAAGAACATTGCTCTGTATCTGATTATTTTATTTGCCATGCTGACCGGTATCCTTGCCGGCTTTTTTACAGCAGGGGCAGTGGATGCTGCACAACGATCTGCCTTGATGGATTACCTGAAGGATTTTTTTCAGAATCTGGAACAGGAAGGCATTCATCGAAATTCTGTTTTTCTGGAATCCTTATGGCAAAATCTTCAGTGTACCTTTTTCATCTGGCTGTCCGGCCTTTTCCGCTTTGGAATCCCATTTGTTTTGCTTTTTGTTGGGATGCGCAGTTTTGTGATTGGTTTTACCATAGGATTCCTGGTTGGTCAATATCATTTTGGAGGATTCCTGTTTACCCTGCTCTGCATCCTTCCTCAAACCCTGATCTATATTCTGTGTGTTTTTG
>DAINCI010000133.1:0-5465 GCA_036732425.1 Bacillota bacterium | reverse complement strand
ACATTCCCTAAATTTTTACTATGTACGGCTATACTACAACAGCGAAACTAATTCAACCGGAAGACCTATGGAAGAACCGGAATTTCAGGAGGTCCGGGGATTGGATGGCGTGAAGGAAACAGAAGTTTCCCTGGGGGATACAACGATTCGTGTGGCGGTTGCTCATGGCACCGCCAATGCCAGCAGACTCCTGGAAAAAATAAAATCCGGGGAAAAGGAATATCATTTTATTGAAGTCATGGGGTGTCCGGGAGGATGCGTAAACGGAGGCGGTCAGCCCATCGTGTCTGCACAGGACCGCATGGAGAAGGATGTTGCCGGACTGCGTGCCTCTGCCATTTATGAGGAGGACAGGAATCTTCCCATCCGGAAATCCCACGAGAATCCCTCCATCAAGAAAATCTATGAGGAGTATCTGGGCGAGCCCAACAGCCCGAAGGCTCATGAGCTTCTGCACACGCAATACACGGTACGGAGCAGATACTGACGGGACCGTGCCGGGTCATCCGATCCATGGAGTCCCATCGGATGGCCAGATGACAGAAACAGGGTTTTCTAAATACAACAGGACAAACCAGCCGCAAACCGGCTGGTTTTTTTGGTGCGGCACTTTGGCAAAACGGGATTTTCGTGTATAATCATTCTGATAAGTATCTGCAGCAATCTTCGGGGAGGGAAAGAATTGGATCAGACGGACAGAAAGGAAATCATCCGGGAAAGAGCGAAGGAACTGGGACTGGACTCCATTGTGTTTTTGCCGGTCCGGTCTTTCCCGCTTTGGGAAAAGGGAATTCAACTACGCAAATTCATGGATCCGGACACAGCCGGGTACTGGGAGAAAAGGGGATTGACCCAGGACGTCCGGGCGGTTCTGCCGGATGCGGCGACGATTATTGCAGCGGCCTGCCCCTATGCTGTGTATCAATACCCTTTTTCCCCGGGCAAGGGGTATTACAGTGCGCATTATGCTGCCTATCCGAGAGCAAGGGCGGCCATGACAGAACTGGGAGCCGTTCTTCAGAAAGACGGATACCAGGTAAAAGTGGACCCTCCCCTTCCGATGAAGGAAATTGCCTATCGCGGAGGTCTTGGAAAGTATGGCAGAAACGGACTGATCCATAATAAACAGTCCGGATCCCTGATGACCCTCCATGTCCTTCTTACCGATGCGGTTCTTCCCCCGGATGAGGTTGATCCAGGGGAGTTGTGCGACTGCGGGGACTGCCGGCTGTGTATCCGGGCCTGCCCCATGAATGCCATAGCGGGAAACGGCGTGGTGCAGATCCGGCGCTGTCTGCGCTACTATATGATGTCTCCGGGAATCGTGCCTGTCGGGATACGGGAAAAGCTTGGGGACCGCATGCTGGGCTGCGAGGACTGTCAGATTGCCTGTCCCAGGAACTGGAAGAGATATCGGAATGCGGTGGAAGCAGGGCCCGGACAAAAGATCTTTCCAATCCGGAGGTTGCTTTCGGATTATGCCGTCGGCCTGAAGAAATATATGGTGCCGGTTGCGGATACCATAGGGAAAAATTATGCCAGACCACGGAGAATTCTGTCCATGGCCGTGATTGTCGCAGGCAATTCCGGGGATCCGTCTTATCTTCCCTTATTGGCCGAAACATTGCGCCATCCTCATCCTCCCATCCGTGTCCACAGTGCCTGGGCCATCGGAAAACTGGGCGGAATTCCGGCAGAAGGCATTCTGAAGGCTGCCGGAAAGGAGGAAAAGGATCCGGGAGTACAGGAGGAGATTCGCCTGGCGGGAGATCGGGTCCGGCAGGATTTCCTTTCCCAAGGCGGTTCCCCGGATGATTTTACACCGGGATAATCCGTGATATAATGGGAAAAGAGCATACAACAGGAACATCTGTTCTTTATGGGGAGGACGAAGGGAACTATGACCAAAAGCTACGGAGCGAATGATATACAGGTATTGGAGGGATTGGATGCAGTGAGGCTGCGGCCCGGAATGTATATTGGCACAACCGGTGCCAGGGGTGTTCACCATCTCTTGTGGGAGATTGTCGATAACGCCGTGGATGAAGCAGCGAACGGTTTTGCAACCACCGTGGAGGTGATATTGCACGGGGATTGCAGCGTTACGGTCCGGGATGACGGGAGGGGGATCCCCATCGGGATTCATGACACCCTGAAAATACCCGGTGTTCAGGTGGTATTTACGCAGCTTCATGCCGGCGGCAAGTTCAATACCAACAATTACAATTATTCCGGAGGGCTCCACGGCGTGGGAGCTTCTGTGGTCAATGCCCTTTCCAGATGGCTGGAAGCGGAAGTGGCCATTGATGGGCAGTTATATCGGCAGAGATATGAAAGTTATGAGGAAAACGGCAGGATGCAGGTGGGAAAACCGGTTACGCATCTGGAGCATGTGGGAGAAACGGGAAAAAAGGGGACGAAGATCCGATTTTTGCCGGATGACCGGGTCTTTCCGGATATTCACATGAATGCAGATGTGATCGCCAAAAGATTAAAGGAACTGGCTTTTCTGAATAAGGGGATTCAATTGGTTCTCACAGATGAGAGGAAAGCGAAGGAAAAGAAGGATGTCTTTCATTATTCCGGCGGTCTGAAGGACTTTGTGAAATATCTGAATGAGGACAAATCCGTGATTCATCCGGAAGTGATTTATTTTGAAGGGGAAAAGGAAGGAATCCATGCGCAGGCAGCCATTCAATATACTGATTCGTATACGGAAAGTATTTTTTCCTATGTCAACAATATTCCGACCAGCGAAGGCGGGACCCACGAAACGGGCTTCAAGACAGCGGTTACGAAGATGATGAACGACTTTGTACGAAAACAGAACCTGTACAAGGGAAAAAATGGGGGGCTGAGCGGGGAAGACTTCCGGGAAGGCATGACCGCCGTGCTTTCGATTAAGATGCATAATGTCCAGTTTGAAGGTCAGACCAAGACAAAGCTGGGCAATCCGGAGGCCCGTATCGGCATGGAAGCCATTGTATCGGAACAGCTGGGACTTTACCTGGAGGATATCGATCATCAGGAGACCCTGAAGCTGATACTGGAGAAGGCAATCCGCGCAGCAAAGGTGCGGGAGGCGGCCAGAAAGGCAAAGGATATCACCCGGAAGAAAAACAGTCTGGAAGCTGCGCCGCTGGTGGGGAAGCTGGCCAGCTGTACGGGCAGGGATGCGAAACAGAACGAGCTGTTCATTGTCGAAGGGGATTCTGCAGGAGGCTCTGCCAAGCAGGGAAGGGACAGGCGGTTTCAGGCGATCCTTCCGCTTCGGGGGAAACCGCTGAATGTGGAGAAAAAGCGTCTGGATCAGGTATTGGCCAATGAAGAGTTCCGCACGATCATTTCTGCATTGGGCACCGGGATTGAAGAAGAATTCAAATTAAGCAACCTGAAATACCACAAGGTCATTATCCTGGCCGATGCGGATCAGGACGGAGCCCATATCCGGGCGATATTGCTCACGTTCTTCTTTCGCTATATGAAGGAACTGATTACCAAAGGGCATGTCTACATCGGACTGGCACCTCTTTACCGGGTCGCCGGGAAAAGCCGTGTGGAATATGCATACGATGATAAGGAACTGAGGGAAAAGGTGCAGAAAATCGGGAAGGGATATACCGTTCAGCGATATAAGGGACTGGGAGAGATGAACCCGGAACAGCTCTGGGAAACCACCATGAATCCCGCCAATCGTGCCATTGTGAAGGTGAGTATTGAGGATGCGGCAGAGGCGGAAAAACGGATTACCATCCTTATGGGAGACAAGGTCGAATCCCGGCGCAAATACATAACCACTTATGCGAATTTCAACAAAAAAGATATTATTCAGGAAATGGGGGTGTAAATCATGGCAGGAAAGAAGAAGAAAGAATCGTTTATACAGGATCCCAGCAAGGTTTTCCAGAAGCCTCTTGAGGATGTCATGCACGAATCCATGATGCCCTATGCGGAATATGTCATTATGGAACGGGCACTGCCCAGGGTGGAAGATGGGCTGAAACCGGTTCAGCGACGGATCCTCTATACGATGAATGAACTGGGACTGACACCGGACAAGCCCTATAAGAAATCCGCCAGAATTGTCGGGGATTGTCTGGGGAAATATCATCCCCATGGAGATACTTCCGTATACGACGCCATGGTCCGTATGGCTCAGAACTTCAATATGCGGAATCCCCTTGTGGACGGTCACGGGAACTTTGGCTCCATGGACGGGGATTCTGCTGCTGCCATGCGTTACACGGAAGCCAGAATGACGCCGTTGTCCCTTGAACTGCTCCGGGATATCGAAAAGGAAACGGTACCGTTTGACCTGAACTTTGATGATACCCTGAAGGAACCGGCCATCCTGCCGGGGCGCTATCCCAATCTGCTGGTGAACGGTTCTTCCGGAATTGCCGTGGGCCTGGCCACCAATATACCGCCTCACAATCTCGGGGAAGTTATCGATGGCGTCATTGCTGTTATGGATGATCCGGAGATTTCCATGGATCAGCTGCTCCAAAAGATCACCGGGCCGGATTTCCCCACAGGGGGAACGATACTCGGCAGGGATGGTATCCGAAAAGCCTATGAAACGGGGAAAGGGAAAATCGTTCTGCGTGCAAAGGTGGACATCCGGAAGCTCTCAGGTGGGAAAAAGCAGCTGGTCATTACTGAAATCCCCTATCAGATCAACAAAGCTGCCCTGCTGGAGAAAATACTGCATCTCAGTGAGAAGAGAAAGGGCGTTCTGACCGGCATTTCAGACATCCGGGATGAGTCGGACCGAACCGGGACCCGGGCTGTCATTGAGATCAAAAAAGATGCGGATGCGCAGAAGATTCTGAATTATCTGTACAAATATTCTGATCTTCAGACGACTTTTGGTGTGAACATGGTGGCGATTGCCGATGGAAAACCGCGGCAGCTGGATCTGAAATCCATGATCCAATACTATATCCGGCATCAGGAAACGGTTGTCACCCGGAGAACCCAATATGACCTGGACAAGGCCAAAGCCCGGGCACATATCCTGGAGGGCCTGATCATCGCCGTTGACAATATTGATCAGGTGATTTCCATTATCCGTTCCTCCAAAAATCCAAAAGAAGCACGCAAAAGGCTGCAAAAGGAATTTACCCTGACGGAAGTGCAGGCGCAGGCTATTCTGGATATGCGGCTTCAAAGGCTGACAAATATGGAGATTCTGAGTTTGGAGAAGGAATATGCCAGGATCCGGAAATGGATGGATCGCCTGACGACGATTCTGTCTTCCAAAGCTCAGTTGCGCAAGGTGATTCAGAAGGAATTGCTGGAGATCCGTGAAAAATATGCGGACAAAAGGAGAACGGAGATCGTGGAGGATGCCGGCAAAGCGGAAATCAGGACGGAAGACCTGATTTATATTGAAGATATTATCATTGCGCTGACCCGAAATCAGGAAATCAAAAGCATCCCGGCGAAATCATTCCGGCATTCCA
>DAINCI010000132.1:0-5547 GCA_036732425.1 Bacillota bacterium | reverse complement strand
GGACTTGTTTTGATATAATGATAGTGATGGTGCCATTGTTTCTATCCGGCACCCAAGTGAGGAGGATGAAAATATGAGTTTTTTGGACATTGCAAAGAAAAGATGTTCCGTCCGCAGTTATCTCCCCCGGGAAGTGGAAGAGGAAAAGCTGCTTCAGGTACTGGAAGCTGCAAGGATCGCCCCGTCGGCATGCAATATGCAGCCCTGGCAGATCTTCGCGGCCAGGGATCCGCAATTGAAAGCGGAGCTGGTGAAAGCGTATCCAAGGGATTGGTTTGCCAAGGTACCGGTTATCCTGGTGATATGCTGCGATCACTCCCAATCCTGGAAACGGCAGAAGGACAACAAGGATTATGGCGATGTGGATATCGCCATAGCAACCGATCATATCACATTGGCGGCGGCAGACCTGGGACTTGGCACCTGCTGGCTGGGGGCCTTTGATCCGGAAATAAGCCGGAAAGCATTGAACCTGCCCCAATACGTGGAGCCGGTTGTCATGATGCCTCTTGGTTATCCGGCACAAACGGATTCTGCCGACCGGCACCGGACGAGACGCAAACCTCTTGAGGATATTGTCTCTGCCGGCAAATGGAATGAAAAATAAAATTTACAGGGAAACAGCCTGATTGATGCTGAGCAGACAGAGGATGCGTTCTCCCACCGGCCTGCCGGTGATCTTCTCCAAAGCTTCCGTATAGCAGTCAATCTGGACTCGGTATCGGTCCACCAGCTTTTGGACTCCCCCCCTGGGGTCCACATAGTCGGTCTTGTAATCGACCAGGATCCATCGGCCGTTCTCTTCAAAAACACAGTCCATGATTCCCTGAATCAAAAGGGTATCCCCGCCTGTATCCATTCCTTTCATGACCTCGGACGCCTTCTTCCGCAGGTTGAATGGAACTTCCCGGCGGACGCCCTTTGCATTCCGGATACGAAGTCCGGTGCCGCTGTGGAAAAACGAATCCAGGATGTCAACATCCACGGCATCCGCCTCTTCCTGCGTCAGGAGCTCCTTCTGCACCATTTCCGATATCTGCCGGCGGATTTCCTCTTCCCTGTCCACCCGGGACAAGTCCAGATGCTGCAGGATAAAATGGACAATGGTCCCTTTTTCGGCACCTGTGAATTTCCGGCTGCTTTCCAGGAACCTGGGGTGATCAATCAAGGAAGGCATGGGATCCGAAATGGCTTTTACCACCGTATCCCCGTCCTCCGGCAGCTCTGCCCCCCGCAGGCTCTGCATATTTTTGATCTCCGTCACCGAGAGTTTGGAGGGAACGGCAGCGGAACGACGGTAGGGGTAGTCCCAGGAAAATCGCTCCTCGATGATCCTTTTGCTTTCTTTCAAATCATCCTTCTCTTTCTCCTGGGCAGCCAGATCTTCTTGATTCGATTGCTCTGTATCTTTCTTCTCCAAATCTTTTTGATCCATCTGCGCTGCATTTTTCTCATCCAGATCCTTTCGGGCATCTTTCCCATCCGAGTTCAAATCCTTTTTCTCTTCCAGGGATTTCAGGTATTCCTCCGGATTTTCCAGCCGGTACAGCATCTCACTTTTATTCTGTGTCTCTTCCCTGGCAAGGCCGGTGACTTCTCCCCGGTCATGAAGCTCCACTTTCCACACGGACGGATCCTCCGCCAAAGGCTCCTCCAATTCCCCGACACCTGCCAGTTCCCGCAGCGGGCCTCCGTCCGGATGCCGGATCAGAGGCGGACAGATCCAGTCCAGAAAGCATTTTCCCCTGGAAAGGGAATAGGGAGTATATGGCTTTGCCCAATTCCCCGCCGCCTTGTCCAGCTCCCGGACCGAGCCCAGAAGAATCAGCCTGTCTTTCGGGCGGGTGAACGCAACATATAAAATGCGCATTTCCTCCGACAGGCTTTCCATGCGGATCACCTGCTTCATGGCAGACTTGGCGATGGTGTCACAGGACTGTCGGGTCTCCGGATTGACATACTTCGGGCCCAGTCCCAGGTCCTTGTGAAACAGCACATCCGCATTGGTATCCATCCGGTTGAACTGTTTTCCCAGCCCCGCTGCGATTACCACCGGAAATTCCAGTCCCTTGCTTTTGTGAACGCTCATAATGCGTACCACATTTTCATTTTCTCCCAGAATCCGGGCCGCCCCCATATCTCCGCTGCTGTTCTGCAGCTTGTCAATAAAGCGGATAAACCGGAACAGCCCCTTGACGGAAGTCTGCTGAAACTGATGGGCCCGATCCAGCAGAATCCGCAGGTTGGCCTGTCTCTGTACCCCCCCGGGCATGGCCCCAACATAGGAATAATATCCGGTTTCCGTATAAAGCTTCCAGATGAAGTCCTCCATGGAAAGATAGCGGGATGCCAGCTGCCACTGGGCAATATTCCCGTAAAAATCTTTCAGGCGTTGGGACAGGCTGTCCTCCTGTGTTGCTGCATATTCTGAGGCAGCCTGCCAGAAGAACTGCTTCCGGCTGACCGTCCGGATCCGGATCAGATCGTCTGCGCAGAATCCTCCGATGGGAGAGCGCAGAACGGTCAGCAGGGGAATGTCCTGGCATTTATTGTCGACCACCTTCAGCAGGGCAATGACCGTTTTCACCTCAAGGGCTTCAAAATAACCGGTGTTCACATCCGCATAGACCGGGATGCCTGCCGCTGCAAACACCTCCTGGAAAACGGAAGCCCATCCAACCGTGCTTCGCATCAAAACCACGATATCCCGGTAATCCACCCTGCGGACCTCACCGTTTTTTCCGCCGGATACCGGAAGCTCCGTTCCAACCAGGCTTTGGACCCGCTGCGCGGCGATCCCCGCCTCCACTTCAATATCACTCAGGCTTTCCGTATCCGGGTCCGGATCCTCCTGCTTTGCCTCTGCCTTTTCCACCAGATGAAGCTCCACTTCCGGATCCGGCAGGTCCTCCGTATTCAGGCCCGGATAAAGGGCAGCATTGTCATCATAATCCATTTCCCCGAACTGTGTGGACATAATGTTCCGGAACAGATAATTGACGGCGTTTAATATGGACGGACGGCTCCGGAAGTTCCGGTTCAAATCAATCCGGCGGTTTTTTGCCCCCTCCTCCGACTGACTGGCGCGGTATCGGGACAGGAAAACAGACGGATCGGCCAGCCGGAACCGGTAGATGCTCTGCTTTACATCCCCCACCAGGAACAGATTGTCGCCCCTTGCAATATCGTTTACAATGGTCTCCTGCACCAGATTGCTGTCCTGGTACTCGTCCACAAAGATATAGGAATATTTGCTGCGGAGTTCCTCCGCCACCTCTTCGTTTTTGAGAATATCCAGGGCATAATGCTCCAGATCATTGAAATCAATGATTCCCCGTTCCTGCTTCTGCCGTTTGTATTCGCGGTCAAACCGAAACACCAGATCACAGAGAACCTGCATATAAGGATACAGTTCGTTCAGCTGCTCCACGCTGTGATCCAGACCGACGGAGAGAAAGCCGTCTCCCAGATTTTTAAAGATTGCCTTTGCCTGATTTCTCTGCTCCTGAACAGCTTTTTTCAGGGAATCGTCCACATCCCTGCCGCATCGTTTCAGGTTTTTGAATTGGATTTCCGGATAAGCTTGGCAGCAGGCCCGGAGTCCCCTGGTCTCCGTCAAAGACAGCAGATCCTCCAGCTGTGCCAGGTCGTCCAGGAGATTGACCTCATAAGTCTCCGGTCCGCCGGGCTTTCTGCACAGTGCAAGGGCACCCTGCAGCAGATCCATGGCTCCGGTAAGATCCATACGGATTTGGGACAATAACGCCTGATACCAGGAACTGGCCCCGATTTCCTCCTCCTTCAGGGCAAAATCCTGTATCCGCTCCTCCAGCCACCGCTGCGGATCCGGCTTGCTCTGGATAAAGCTGTGCAGCCGCAGCACAAGATCCTGCAGCGGCGTATCCTGCCGGTTATTTCCGAAACGTTCCACCAGACCGAGGAATTGCTCCGAGCCCTTTTCATATTCCTTTTCAAACAGGTCGCTGATCCCATCCAGCCGGATCAGGCTGCATTCCGTTTGATCCCCAATCCGAAAACCGGGATCCAGATTGATGACATGAAAATACTGACGGATGACGCGGATGCAGAAAGCATGCAGTGTGCTGATGGAAGCCTTGGGCAGAAGGTTCATCTGCCGCCTTAAATGTCCACTGTCCCCCCTGTTTTCGTCCAGGGCTTTCATCAAGGCTGCTCCGATCCTCTCGCGCATCTCCCCTGCCGCAGCATTGGTGAATGTCACAACCAGAAGACGGTCCAGGTCCACCTCATCCTTTAAAATCAGCTGCAGAATCCGCTCCACCAAAACCGCTGTTTTGCCCGAACCGGCCGCAGCCGCCACCAGCAGGTTACAGCCTCTGGCATCAATTGCTGCCTGTTGTTCCGCCGTCCACTTCGGCATGGACCCTTTCCCCTTTCCTTACCATATTGTTATCGTTCTTTCGTTACTGTTTCCGTTCATTTCTGTTACTGTTCCCGGCCATCTTTATTACTGTTCCCGGCCGCTTTTATATGCTTTCATTGATCCGGTTTCCGGTCGTCTTCCGTTTCTTTGGATATTCTGCGGAGAACCTCCTCATCCTTCAACGGATGAATCAGCCGATATCCGTTGTCCTCCAGCCGGCCGTCAAACTGACAGATCCCGTCATAGGGACAAAACCGGCACGCCGTCTCTTTTCCTTTCCGAACCGGGTCGATCCGAATGTTCCCCTTTAGCATTTCGCCGCCGATATCCCGGATCAGTCTCCTTACATGATCCAGCAGCCGGAAGAATTGCTCCTCCTCCAGAACGGAAGAACGGGCATGAAAGGATCCGTCCCTTTTGATCCCCAGGGGAAGGACTTCGGAATATCCGCTGATGTCACGGTCCATGCACTGAACAATATGGACATCCTTCAGCACCAGCCCTTTCAGTTTCAGCTTTTTGCGGATCTCCTCCTGAATCACATCCGCCATCTGCTCCTGGGTGTTGATCAGGGGATCGTCGATGCGAAAATAAAAGATTCCCCCCGGCCGGGCCTTTCCGTTGATCCTTCGCTGCTCCACCTCCAGCAGGGCTTCCAGGTAAACCAGCAGCTGCAGCCTCAGCCCGTAATAGGCATCGGACAAATCGAAGCTCTGTGTGCCGGATTTGTAATCGATGACATTAACGTACGCATCCTCTCCTTCGCGGAAGATATCCGCCCGGTCGATCCTGCCTTCCAGATACATTTTTTCCCCTCCCGGAAGCGCAATCTCAATGGGCGGATACGTGCCTTTGCTGCCGAAACTGATTTCGTTTCCGATGGGACGAAAGCTGCTTCGCCGGATATGATCGGTCAGGAGCCATACCGCCCGTTTGCTGGTGCGTCTCAGACGCTTTGCCAGGTATTGATAGCGATGGGTGCTCAGCATCACCCCATGGTTATGCTCCGGCAGGATCCGATCCAAGATTTCATCGACCATGGCCCCGCACTTTTCGTCATCCAGCGTCTGCCAGTCCAGTCCTTCCTCCGCAACCTCGGCGGTAAACCCTTCAATGGCCTGATGAAACAGCTCGCCGATGTCCGG
>DAINCI010000131.1:0-5562 GCA_036732425.1 Bacillota bacterium | reverse complement strand
ACACCACGCCGCGAATACATAAACCAATGCAATCCTGTCATCCTCACTTCTATAGCCGAAAATTAATCATTCAAATATTTTTCGGTATAAATCCTCGCCAAAAGCTGTTTTCAATGGCTCACCCGATATCATACGAAAGGTGCGTTCCCCATTATCCAGCCTCTGCGCCCGCAGGAACTGTGTTTGACTGCTGCAAAGGAATGCAGCGGCGTAACTGTAAAGATGTGTTACGGAAAAGACCTCCACGCCGTTTTCGACAAGTGCCTTTGTAATTTGTTTGCTGATCTCTGATCCCTCACGCTCGTTGGTAGCAGCAAAGGATTCATTAAAAAGCATCAGCGCATTTTTCTCCAGGTGGTCAGCTGCATCACTCATGCGGATCAGTTCCTCCTCCAGTTTACCGCTTTGCAGGGTAACATCCTCTTCCTTCTTAAAATGAGAAAGGACCAGGTTGCGAATAGGAGCAGTAAAGCCCTTTGCTCCCACAAACATCCCGCATTGAGCCATGAGCTGTGCCTGCCCTATGCTTCGCAGGAATGTGGTTTTGCCGCCCTGATTCGCACCGGTGATGAGATACAGCTGCTTGTCGGCAGCTTCCAGGTCATTTCCAACCACTGGAGCATCTTTTACCAGTGCCAGGCTTACATCATATAACCCCACCCAGGAACGGTTTTTGCTGTTTATGGAAAGCAGCTTTGGAAAGGCAATGGGCATCCCCAGCCGCCCCAAAGCATTCGCCAGGTTCAGACATCCGACATAAAACGCCAACTCGCCCCGCAGTGTGGCAAAGAAATGCTCCAGATGCTCCGCTGCCTGGGCCAGCGCATTTGTCGCTTCGTTGGCGGCGCAGCCGCAGCGTCGCTCAAGATCTGTGGCCCCGGCATCGTCACGGTGAGCAATGGTATAGGAAGGAGCAAAGCGCCACCGCCACCAGAACCCCTTTCGGTTTTTCCGACGGAGCACGTAATGAATCCCCTGCAGATCATTCCCCGGTACAGCACTGATCAGTATTCCGTCCCCATCCTGCAGATCATTTAAATGAGCATGAGCCTCGGCAAGGTAATCGTCGTTCAGTTCCTGTTGAAACCCGGTCAGTAAATTCCGAAAGCCTTCCGATCGGAAGTCCGGAAGATTGTTGTCTGCAACCCGGCGCAGTTTCATAAGCATGCCGATATAGATCTTCATGAGCTCAACGGCGCTTGATAAAGTACTGGACAGATAGGCGGAAGACAGCCAATGCCAGGAATCCTTTCGTTTCTTTTCTGTTTCGACTGTAATTTCATAGAGCCGCCGCACAGCATCCGGATTTCTCAGTGCATCCCTCAGGTTTTCCTGCCT
Organism: Bacillota bacterium; assembly: GCA_036732425.1. Lineage (GTDB taxonomy): Bacteria > Bacillota > Clostridia > Caldicoprobacterales > DTU083 > UBA4874. Next base: position 4,224 of record DAINCI010000131.1, on the reverse strand, counting down.
GTAGAGGATTTCCTCCACCGATTTCAGAGAGCAGAAAAGAGCAGTGTTACATGCGGCATAAACGGTTTCATCGCCCTGTGCCATAACATGCAGCATGCGCTTCAGCTGCAGATCTTCAATCAAAATATCTTTACCAAAACAGGGTTCCTCTTTCAAATTAAAATCCCTGTTCCGGAACATCAGATTTCCCTTCATCTTTTCAGCCTCCCGCAAAGTTGTTCATAGGTGAGTCCATGTTTTCCGGCAATATGAATGGCATAAGCCAGACCATCCGGCGATTTCCGGACGACTTTGAAGGTCCGCTCGGTCGGATCGTCCTTCCGCACCATACTCATCATGCTGACCGTTTCGAGCCCATGTAAAGCCAGCTCATCAAGAAAGGTTACCAACACTGCAGGTGCACCCAACTCAGTAAGGGCATCCATCATATGACCGCCCAGCGACAGGGCATCGGACAAAGTAGTGGAGGCAAAGATCTCATTTATAATAATAATGCTGCGATGAGTGGATTTTTCAAAGAGTTCATGCAGCCGTATGAGATCATCCTGTAATTTGCCATTTGACGCGGACAAGTCTTCCTCCCGCCCAAAATGGGTAAAAATGTTGTCAAACAGGTACAGGGACGCTTCCCGACCCGGCACGCACAGACCCAGAGAGGCAAGATAATGTATCTGACCGAAGGCGCGGGCAAAGGTTGTTTTCCCCCCCTGGTTTGGCCCGGTAACAACCATAATCCGTTCCGGTGCATCCAGTCTGAAATCATTGACTACAATTTTCCCGGATTTCTTTTGGGCCAGCGCAAGATCAAAACCATCCAAATCATAGAGATGATCCGGTTTGCCGCAAATCTTCGGATAACAAAAGGACAGCCCTGTCTGCCGTAGCGGCTGTACATAAGCCAGCCATGAAAGATAAAACCATATCTCCCTGGAAAAGCGAAGAATTGTTTCATCCTCAAACTGAAAAAATCCGGAACAAAAGCGGTTAAGGTCTGCAAAAACATCCTTGTAAAGCCCTGCGACCATATTCAGCACAGCTGCTTCCACATGATCGGCATAGGGCTCTTCCGTATATTTATGCCGATAATCCTTCGCATCGCTCTGACGGAATTTTTCGAAAGTCCTGAGAATTTGCTCTGAATGGTCTGCCTGTCCCTCGTATTTGCGGACTCGTATGGTACCATTTTTGATGAGCATGCAGTATTTCACTGTGGAAAATTCCGCACGCATTCGTTTTACATGGCTGTAAAGTCCCGTAAAATCACCCGACATGCAGTATGCAGAAAGATATTCCGCAAAATTGCAAAGGCCTTCCGAATGAAAAGTCTGTTTGGAAAATGCATCATTAAGGAAGGAAACCGCATGGCAATATCGGTCCGCATAATCCAACATCTGTCCCCGTGTAAGATAATTGTCACGCCAGCTGTCCCCGGAGTTCAGCGAAGAACGGATTTCCTTCATGTATTTTCCTGTCCAGTAAATCGAATTGGAAAAATCAACGAGCAAAATACGAAATTCTTCCTTTTCCAACTCCCGCATAACATCCTGTCTATAGTTCAGAACGCCAGGATCCTGAAGCGGTGTATAAAAATATTCCTCCAGATCAAATTCTGCTGTGGACTGCAGGACAGGCCCAAATATCTGATCAAGATCCAAGTCCGTAAAACAGGCAGGTGCTTCGGTCTGTCGCGGTTTCCCGTAATACTCCTGTGCAGGAAACAGGATGCTGTAAAACATAAAAACCCCTCCTGGAATATAAAAAAGCTGATGCCTTCCTGCCGTTACAGAAGTCATCAGCTTTTTGCAGCTTGGCTTTCGCCGTGGGAGAACTTCTTTCCCATCAATTCCTCAATGCCTCCGCAGCTGCAACAGCCACGGCAACAGTAGCTCCAACCATTGGGTTGTTCCCCATACCGAGAAAGCCCATCATTTCCACGTGAGCCGGAACAGAGCTGGAGCCGGCAAACTGTGCGTCCGAGTGCATACGCCCCATTGTGTCGGTCATTCCGTAGGATGCGGGACCGGCTGCCATATTATCCGGATGCAGTGTGCGGCCTGTGCCACCTCCCGACGCTACGGAAAAATACTTTTTCCCTTGCTCCACGCACTCTTTTTTGTAGGTTCCGGCAACAGGATGCTGGAACCGGGTGGGATTTGTGGAATTCCCGGTGATGGATACGTCCACACCTTCCAGGTGCATAATCGCTACGCCTTCATGTACATCGTCCGCTCCATAGCAGCGTACCTGTGCCCGTTCCCCTCCGGAATAGGCAATCTCGTGCAGTATGCTGATCTTACCGGCAGCATAATCGAATTGTGTCTGCACATAGGTAAAACCATTTATGCGGGAGATAATCTGTGCGGCATCCTTGCCAAGTCCGTTGAGAATGACGCGAAGCGGCTCCATGCGGGCCTTATTTGCGTTTTTCACGATACCGATGGCGCCCTCAGCTGCTGCAAAACTCTCATGTCCGGCAAGAAAGGCAAAGCATTTTGTTTCGTCCCGCAGCAGCATTGCGCCGAGATTTCCATGGCCCAGCCCAACCTTACGGTCCTCCGCCACACTGCCTGGAATGCAAAAACTCTGGAGTCCGATGCCAATGGCTTCCGCCGCTTCCGCTGCCGATCTGACATCCTTTTTGACAGCAATGGCAGCCCCCACAGTATAAGCCCAGCCGGCATTTTCAAACGCGATAGGCTGTATGGACTTTACGATATCATAAGGAGAAATACCGGCTTTTCTGCAGATATCTCCGGCCTCCCTGATGGAAGCGATACCATTCTCATTCAATACGCCGTTGATTTTATCTATGCGGCGCTCATAACCTTCAAATAATGCCATGTCAATCTCCTCCTTATTCCTGACGCGGGTCAATGTATTTTGCAGCTTCACGGAAGCGTCCGTATGTGCCTTTGGCCTTTTCCAGCGCCGTGTTGGCATCTTCCCCTTTTTTGATGAAGTCCATCATTTTCCCCAGGCTGATAAATTCATATCCGATAATCTCATCGTTTTCGTCCAGGGCAATCCGGTTGACATATCCTTCGGTTAATTCAAGATAACGGGATCCTTTCGCCTTTGTACCAAACATGGTGCCAATCTGGCTTCTCATTCCTTTTCCCAGGTCCTCAAGACTTGCGCCGATGGGAAGTCCATCCTCTGAAAAAGCCGTCTGACTGCGCCCGTATACAACTTGCAGAAACAATTCACGCATGGCCACATTGATGGCATCACAGACCAGATCGGTATTGAGAGCTTCCAGAATCGTTTTGCCCGGCAGAATTTCGGAAGCCATGGCAGCGGAATGCGTCATGCCGCTGCAGCCAATTGTTTCAATCAGAGCCTCCTCAATGATACCATCCTTCACATTCAGGGTCAGTTTACAGGCTCCCTGTTGAGGCGCACACCAGCCGACTCCATGGGTCAAACCGGAGATATCCCTGACCTCTTTCGCCCGCACCCATTTGCCTTCTTCGGGAATCGGCGCAGCGCCATGATTCACACCCCGGGCAACCGGACACATATTTTCCACCTCAATAGAATACTTCATGTGCTCACACTCCTTACCATGGTTTGTTTTTGAATACCATCCGCTTTTCATCCGGCACTTGGGCACTTTACCACAAACAAAAAAGCTGACGACATTCTGCTTCAAACAGAAGTCATCAGCTTTATAAAGCGGTTTCGGTATTCCCGTGGGAGAACTTCTTTCCCATGAATGAATTATAACACAGGCTCACCCTGCATACAAGAAGCAACCCGTAAATTCCCTGCACGTTCCGGGTAAGAAATGAAGTTATTGATCCAGTATCTCCCCGACCTTCTTCTGCACCTCTTCAATGGGAACCATCGTTTTGATCCGTTTATCCCGGGTGGTGATCTCCACCTGTCCCTTTGCAATGTTCCGCTTGCTGAGGATAATCCGGACCGGTGCCCCCAGCAGATCCGCATCGGCAAACTGCACGCCTGCCGCCGCTCCGCGGTCATCCAGCAGGGTATCCCATTTTTGCCCCAGCTCCTGATAGAGGCGGAGGCCCAGCTCCCGGATCCCTTCCTGCGTATCGTTCAGCATGCAGATATGGATCAGCCAGGGAGCCACGGATTTCGGCCAGATCGGCCCGTATTCGTCGTGATTGTCCTCCAGGACACAGGCCAGCAGGCGGCCGACGCCGATGCCGTAGCATCCCATAAGGGGGGTCTGAAGCGTTCCGTTTTCATCCATGTACT
>DAINCI010000130.1:0-5648 GCA_036732425.1 Bacillota bacterium | reverse complement strand
AGGAGGATCTTTATGGCATTGAAAACTTGTTTGTATTCCATAACGTATCTTGGCATATGGTACAAAGGGAACGCGCTGACATGGCAGGATGTGCTTGCCCGCGCCAGGAAGTTTGGCTACGACGGTGTGGAGTTTGATTCCAAACGTCCGCATGCCAATCCAATGGATTGGACGGAGGACATCCGCAAAGAGGTGGTGGATCAGGCCGGCACGCTGGGCCTTGCACTGCCTGCGCTCTCCGCCAACAACGACTTTTCCAGCCCGGTACCTGAGCATCGGGAGGCTCAGCTTCTCATGGTGAAGGAACAGCTCCGGCTTGCTGCCGATCTGGGATGCAAGGTATTGCGTGTATTTGCAGCCTGGCCGGGCATTACGATGCGTGACGGCCTGGCAACCTACGATGAAGCCCGCGGGAACTGGGAGCGCTGTTTTCGGGATGTGCCCTTTTTACAGCGCTGGCGGTTTGTACGCGATACGCTGAAGGAGGCATGCAGGTATGCAGAGGAATACGGCGTAACGATGGCCCTTCAGAATCACCCTCCCATAACCGGAACATGGAGGGATGTATATGATATGGTAACGGAAGTGGACTCGCCCTGGCTCAAAGTCTGCTTTGATCTGAACCATGAATGCGATGATCCGGACATGATTCATGAGGCGTTCGATACCATCGGACCGATGGATGTGCATTACCATTATAACGGCGAGTGGGAGCGCAAAGATGGTGTTCCTGTGCCGAAGCGTTTCCTTCATCACGAGCATCTGGTGAACTACGGCGCGTTTATAAGGGAAATGAAGCGCATCGGTTACGACGGATATCTTTCCTATGAGTTCTGCCACCCTGCCATGATTGGTCCGGATCTTGCCGGCGTGGATTACATTGATGAACAGGCACAGATGGCGCTGGAATACACGAAAGGTTTCATAGCAAATTCATAACAACAGGGGCTTTGCCGGGAGCTGGTTTTCCCGGCACTGTCCATAAAAATAAAAGGGGAGGAATCCTATATGAACAATTTGCCTCAGGGATGGGGAAAAAATCAACAGGCAGCGATGGAGACGCACTTACCGCTTGCCACACAGCTTTTTCCGGTGGGAGATATGCTGGCAAAGGATCTTCGCGGCACATTGAAGCTGGTCAGGGAAGCCGGATATGACGGGGTGGAGTTTGCCGGCGGGTTTCAGTATCCTGCCCAGGAGGTCCGCTTTGCCCTGGAAGAAGCCGGGCTGCAGATTGTGGGATGGCATACGCCCTGGGAAGCCCTGTCCCCGGAAAACATCTACGCTGCCATTACCTATAACAAGGTGCTGGGGAACCAGTTTATCATCGTTCCCTGGCGGCCGGAAGAAGCCCTTGCCACCCGGGAAAGCTGCCTGCAGTTCGCTGCGGAATTGACCTGGGTTTCCGATTTGCTCGGTATGTATGGAATGGTTACAGGCTACCATAATCATGCTGCGGAGTTCCGTCCCACGGACGATACGAAGGAGCTGCCATGGGATATCATCGCGCAGAACACTCCTTCCAATGTCATACTGCAAAACGACATCGGAAACGGAATGCGAGGCGGCGGAGACATGGTCCATCTGCTGAAGAAATATCCGGGCCGTGCCGGAACCATCCATATGAAACCTTATTCGCCGAAAGGCCGCGATGTGTTCTTCGATGACCCGGACTGCACCATCGATTGGGACGAATATTTCCGCATTGCCCGAGAGGAAGCCGGCGTGCGCTGGTATATCATGGAATATGTAAATCCAACCCGTTTCCCCAATGATCCCATCGGCGCGCTTGCCGCATCGGCGAAATGGTTCCGGGACCGCGACGGCAAGTAAGGTAAGAATGGAGAAGCAGAAGCCTGCGTCAATGGTTTTCATATGGAAAAAATGGAGAAACAATACGGGAGGGTAAAAAATGGAGTGGAGACCCAGACAGAAACCGAAAGAGGTTCGGATCGCATTGATCGGCACCGGCGTTCAACAGCGTAATCATATGAGGATGTATGCCAATCTTTCCGGGGTAAAGTTTGTTGCAGCGTCTGATATCATTGAAGAAAAGCTCAATGAGTTCTGTGATGATTTCCATATTGAGAACCGTTATGTCGATTATCGGGAGATGCTGAAGAGGGATGACATTGATGCAGTGGACGTAACGGTTCACAACAATCTGCATCTCCCGCTTGTCCTGGATGTGCTGCATGCCGGCAAACATTGTTACTGCGAGAAGCCAATGGCGGGTTCCTTCGCAGACGCTGTCGCGATGTATCAGGCCAGCGAAGACTACGGCAGGATGCTGCACATCCAGCTTGGCCGGCTCTATGATCCCGAAACGGCCGCAGCAAAGGAGTATATAGACAGCGGGAAACTCGGCCATATCTATCACGCCCGCTCCTATGGCTATCGTCGCCGGGGCCGGCCGTATGTTGACGGATATGCGGAAAAAGAATTTGATCAGGCGAAGATGGCCCAACATGGGGCACTGTACGATATGGGCGTTTATCATATTTCCCAGCTCCTCTATCTCCTGGGCCTGCCGAAGCTGGAAAGGGTGTCCGGGAAAGTGTATCAGGAGCTTGCCATGGATCCCGTTCGCAAAAAGATCAGCAAGTTTGATGTGGAAGAGCTTGGCGCAGGGTTTTCATATTATGAGAATGACCTGACTCTCGATATTCTCGAATCGTGGGCAATCCATGGCGGCCCATTCCCGCCTTCCGCCATTTATGGTTCAAAAGGCGGTGTATCGCTGGGGAGTGGCGTCAAGGAAGATCCAATGGAAAATGGATTTTCCTTCTATGATGAAGAGCTTGGTTATCCGAGAGTGACCAAACCCGATTTGAAGGCTGAATTCGGCCGCCGTGCGCAGGTGGACCCGAACTATAGCTTTTATTGCAATACACAGGCACATTGGCTTGCGGCCCTGCGCGGCCAGTGCAAACTGCTCCCGACAAAGGATATTGCGCTGGAAACCATGCGGGTCAGTGAAGGGCTTTTCCTTTCGAGTACATTGAACAGGGAAATCTTTGCCGACGAGATCCCGACTCTCAGTAAATCCACGGCTTTGCGAACGCAGGAGACTCCGTTCGGCACCCTCGAATACGACTTTTAAACAAATCCCTTAAAGATAAAGAAGGAGTCTTTTTAATCCGGAGCGGTGGATTTTCCACCGTTCCCGGGTTTTTAACAGCATGTCCAGCGGGTGCATGTTCTAACGGGTGCGTGTTCTAACGGGTGAAAGTCCGGGATTCACTGCTTTGGAATCGCAATAATGTGAAAACCCATTTTCAGCGGCGTCGTATCTTTAAAATTTTTTCAGGGTGGTTTATAATAATAAACACGGATACATTGTGACTGGAGTGCCGCGTTGGCCGTAAATCTATAGGAGCAAAGGAGCAAAAAAATATGGATATTTATAAAAGGATCAAAGAGCTGGGCTTTGAATTGCCGCCAGCCCCTCCGAAGGGCGGAATCTATAAGCCTGTTAAGCAGTCCGGGAATCTTTGTTTATTTCAGGACAGGGAGCGACGAAAAACGGGCAGCCTGTAGTAACCGGAAAAGTAGGGGGAGAACGTACCATTGAGGAAGGACGTGCGGCAGCCAGAATCTGCACGCTGAATGCGCTGAGTGTGCTGGATGCATATTTGGGAGATTTAAATAAAATCAAAAGCGTGGTAAAGATCCTTGCATTTGTTGCGAGCGCTCCTGGTTTTTGCGATCAGCCAAAGGTGATTGATGGAGCATCACAGCTTTTAACGGATATTTTTGGAGAAGAAAGCGGAGTTGGTGCAAGAACGGCAGTTTCTTCTACGGAGCTGCCAGGCGGAATTACGGTGGAGATTGAATATATTTTTGAGATCTGACAGTTGGATAGGAGAATGAATATGTACGGGGAGCGCTACAGGATTCATAATACAAATGAAATTTTAACGCCTGCTTTGATTTATTATAAAGATATCATAGAGGACAATATACAGAAAATGATAAGGACAGCAGGAGGAGCAAAACGGTTGTGGCCGCACGTAAAATCCCATAAGATGCAGGCTATGGTGGAGCTTCAAATCAGTAAGGGTATCACTAAATTCAAGGCGGCGACCATTGCAGAAGCCGAGATGGCGGCAGAGGCCGGAGCATCGGATGTCCTGTTGGCGTATCCTCTGGTGGGTCCGAACATCCCGCGTTTCTTAAAACTGGAGAAGAAATACCGGGAAACCTGCTTCTGGGCGACCGGAGATAACATAAAACAGCTGGATATTCTGGGGAGCCTTGCAAAACAGCAGCATATAAAGGTAAATTTTTTAGTCGACGTCAATATGGGAACGAACAGAACCGGAGTTGGCATTGACAAGCTGGAAGAGTTTTATAAAAATGCGGCGAAGATCTCTGGGCTTCGCCCCAGAGGGCTGCACTGCTATGATGGAAATCACGGAATAGCGGATTACAATGCAAGAAAAGCGGCGGTGGATCAGAGTGACCGCAGTGTTTTTCAGGTCATGGATAAATTGAAATCGGAGGGATATGATTGCTCCGTACTGGTCATGGGAGGGACACCTACATTTCCTTGTCATGCGCAGTATGAGAATGTATATTTATCACCGGGCACAAGCATGATCTATGATTTTGGATACTCTGAATTATATAGGGATGAGCCGTTTATCCCAGCCGGGATACTGCTGACCAGAGTAATCAGCCAGGCGGCTCCAGGTTATTTTACAATAGATTTGGGGTACAAGGGAATCGCAGCAGATCCGCCGGGCCAAAGGGGTAAGCTTCTGAATGTGCCGTATGCAGAGTCGGTTGAGCAAAATGAGGAACACTGGATATGGAAGATGAAGGCAGGATATGAGGAGAAAAGGCCCTCAATCGGAAAGGTACTGTATGTGATGCCGACTCATATCTGCCCGACCACTGCCTTATATGGAGAAGTACTTCTTGCGGAGAAAGGTAAAGTGACAGGGAAGTGGGAGGTAACTGCCAGAAATAGAAAGCTTACAATATAGAAGTAATGAGTTCTTCATTGCTTTGTGTGGTTGAGAGTTATGGTCGGGAAGAACAGATATACTGTTGGAAGGATCATTCCTCAAAACGATATCCCAGGCCAGCGCCGCAGGATTCGCAGATGATTAAATGTGGCTCATGGGAAATATCGATACATTCGGGTTCATTGTTGATCGCACTGATCAGGGTTATAATGGACATGCGGCCCAGATAACTGTTCTGTTGATCCAGAGAGGTCAGCCTTGGACAGGAATATTCTGCTGCAGGGAACTGATCACAGCTGACAACAGAGATATCTTCCGGTACGCGCAGTCCTTCGTCCATAATTGCCCGAATCGCTCCCTGCGCTACAGCATCATTGATACACAGGACTGCGGTGGGGGAAACTTTTGTCTGCTTCAGCAGTTTTAACATGGCTTGATAACCGTCCGGCGCATAGAAATTGCTTAAAGAAATCATGGAAGGATGAAGAGGCACCTCTAATCCTTTCAGCGTTTGTTTATAGGTATTTACTCTGGCAGTGGTGATGCGAATTCCTTTTTCGCCTCCTACAAAGCCTATTTTGCGTCGCCCCAGCGCCAGCAGATGATGTATCAGGGCAGATACACCGCCGCTTAGGTTTCGGTTTACGAAGATACAATGGCAGTCCGGAATGCGTT
>DAINCI010000129.1:0-5708 GCA_036732425.1 Bacillota bacterium | reverse complement strand
TTCTTGCGGTGGAAGACTCTCTGGAGGCGGATATTTTCCGGGAGATCTTCCTGGAACCGGAAACACGGGAGGGGAAATCGAACCAATGAGCAATGCTGTCCGGTACGCTGCTGTCAATACGAAGATCCGGGCTCTGGAAGGCCGGCTGCTTTCCGACGCGGATTACAATGTGCTGCTGGAGAAGGAAACCGTCCCGGATATCATCCGCTGCCTGGAGCAGACCGATTATCGGCATGTTTTCACGGGGATGGAGGAACAGTCCCTTCATCGTGAGGGAATTGAGGTCCGGCTGAGACGTTATGCCGTGGATAAGCTGATACGGCTCCGGCATTACTTTCAGGGAAATTACAGCAAATTCCTGAATGTTCTGCTGATGCGCTTTGAAGTGGAGGATTTAAAGATCCTCATCCGGGCGATCCATACAGACCGGGACTATATCGATTCCCCCCACGCGTTGGTTTATATCGGGCGTTACGGGGATTTGGACTTTCAGAAGCTGGCTGCTTCGCGAAGCTTTCCGGAACTGGTGGATCACCTGGAAGGTACGCCGTATTATCGTTACCTGGTTCCGCTGACGCAGGGGGAGAAAAGCCGGTTTCAAGTTGAAATGTCCCTGGACCTGGCCTATGTCAGCATCTTCAAAAGATGCCTGGAGCTGCTGACAAGGGAGGATCAGCAGGAAATCCTTCAGATTGCGGGAATGCAGACGGATCTCCAGAACCTGCAGTGGATTTATCGGGGTAAGAAGTTTTATCATCTTCCTCCCGATATTTTACTGAACTATTCCATCAGCTTCGGGGGAAGACTGGACAATGCGGCGATTCGGGAACTGTGTTACAGCAAGGATGTTTCCGGGATGGCGGATCGTATGAAGGAGAGCCGGTACCGTTTTTTATTTCAGCATGACCGAACCAGGGATCTGTTTATGGAACGCCGGATTTCCCGATATTTGTATTATCGGCTCCTGGAATTCAAGCGCAGGAGTTTCATGGATGTTGTCCCGATGATCGTATATTCTGATCTGCTGGATTTTGAAATACGGGACATTATCACTATAATGGAAAACATTCGTTATCATAATGAGAACCCGGATCAGATCAAGAGATACCTGATCCGGGAACTGTGAAAGGAGGATATCGGCTTGGCGGTGGAACGGATGAAAATGCTGAATATCATCGGCCATTTGGAAGATATGAATTTTATCGCAAGGGAACTGGTTTTGCTGGGATGTGTGCATCCGGTAAATGCCCTGCATGAGATCAATTCCAACAATTTCACCATATCGACAACGGTGAAAAACATGGATGTCCTGATGGATGTCGGCTTTGTCAGGCCTTATCATAAGAACCAGGAGGATGACAGGATTGCAGAGCAAATCAACACTCTCCTGGAGGCATTTGAACTGGATCGGAACGATATCACGGTGGACCCGGAAAGCAAAGCCGGTTTGCGGGGGATTGCAGGGGACATCGGGGACGTTTATCAAAAAGTGGAGAAATGCAGGAAAGATACGGAATCCCTGAATGCGGAGCTGGCACACAACCGGGAGTTGAAGGAACATTTTGGCTATCTTGCAGGCCTGGACTTTCCCTGGCAGGACCTGATGGGGATGGAGTATTTTGATTTTCGGGTAGGTACGTTCTCCAGGGAAAATACGGTCAGGCTCCGGACCAATTACGGAAACATCCCGGCGATTGTGTATCCTGTAAAGTCCGGGAGGGAGCGGGATGTGGTGGTGACCATTGTTCCGAAGTCCCTTACCGTGGAGCTGGAGCGCATATACAGCGCTCTTGGCTACCAGTCCCTGCAGATCCCCCATGAGCTGAAAGGGACTCCCGCTCAGATCATTCAGAATCTGGAGGAGAAGGAACGGGACATGACAGCGCAGCTCGAGGCCTGCGATGCAGCCATGCAAAAGGCCCGGGAGGAATACGGGCCATTGGTCCGGCGGGCCTGCGGTGAGTTGATACTCTATGAAAAAATGCAGGAGATCAATAACGAAACAGCCTGCAGCAACGACTTCTTTTATATGGCCGGATGGATCCCGGCCAGTGAGAAGAAAAGGCTGGAGGAAAAGCTGGAACCGGTCAAAAAGCGAACTTTGCTGTTCTGCAAGGATCCGGAACAGGTGGACAAATCGGTTTCCCCGCCTACGCGGCTGAAGAACTCCGGAGTGCTCCGACCTTTTGAGGCACTGGTCCGCATGTATGGGACGCCTTCCTATAATGAGGCGGATCCAACGGTGTTTGTGGCCCTGAGTTATATGCTGCTCTTTGGGGCGATGTTCGGGGACGTGGGACAGGGACTGGTATTTTTCCTGACCGGCGTGATCCTGGCAAAGTGGAAGTCCAGGCCGAATCTGGGCGGGGTCTTTACCGGGATGGGAATCAGCTCCATGGTGTTTGGTGTGCTGTATGGCAGCGTATTCGGGTTCGAGAACTGTATCCCCGCCCTGCTCATCCGTCCTATGGATGATATCACCACCATACTGTTTGCGGCAATCGGAGTGGGTGTGGTACTGCTGTCGGTCGCCTATCTGTTCAACATATGGAATGCGATCCGGCGCAAGGACCTGGAAGAAGGACTGCTGGGTCAGAATGGAGCAGCGGGTCTGCTGTTTTTCTGGACCCTGCTGATCACCGTGCTGCTGTATTTTCAGAATGGAAAGCTTCCCCTGCCCATGCCGGTTATTGTACTCATCCTGGCAGGATTGCTGATCCTGACGGTGGTAAAGGAGCCGGTGGCAAACCTGCTTCAGCGAAGGAAACCCCTTTACCGGGAACCGGTGTCGGATTACTATATCGAGGGCGGATTCGGGATCCTGGAGACCTTGCTCAGCATGTTGAGCAATACCATTTCCTTTGTCCGTGTCGGTGCATTTGCCCTGAACCACGTGGGCCTGTTCCTGGCTTTCCGGACTCTGTCGGAAATGGTCAGCAGCACAGGGGCAAAAGCGGTGGTCCTGATTATCGGAAATATTGTCATTCTTGGACTGGAGGGTCTGATTGTCTTTATCCAGGGCCTGCGCCTGGAATATTATGAGTTGTTCAGCAAATTCTACGACGGGGCAGGGGTTCCTTATCACCCTGTCGCACTGAAGATTCCCCGAAAACGGCGGATCAGCGTCGGTTCATTTTAAATTTGGAGGCATGAAAAATGTATTTTTTTATGATTGCTGCGATAAGCATCGTCATCGTCACAATTACAGCTGGTTTTGTACTGAAGTATAAAAAGGGCGTCGGCAAAGTATCGACGAAAAAAGCTTTGAAGTGCAACTTGCTTTCCTTTGTACCCGTTATGGCAGCTGCATTGATCGTTATGATCCCGGATATGGCCGGAGCGGCTTCCGGGGCAGGGGCTGGCACTGGCGGGAACGGCATAGGTTTTATCGCTGCCGCATTGTCCACGGGCCTTGCGACCATTGGTTCCGGCTATGCGGTAGGCGCCGTCGCATCGTCTGCCCTGGGTGCGGTATCCGAGGATCCGTCCCTGCTGGGCAAAACATTGATTTTTGTCGGTCTGGCAGAGGGAATCGCCATTTATGGCCTGATTACGTCCATCATGATACTGAGCGCTTTGTAATGGATCCGGTGAGTGAAATGAAGATGTTTTTAATCAGTGACAATGTGGATACGCAGGCAGGTCTCCGGCTGGCCGGGATTAAGGGAGTTGTGGTTCATGAACGGGAGGATGTGCTCCATGCCCTGCAAACAGCTGCCGGAGATCCGGAGATTGGTATCGTGATTCTGACGGAAGAATTGTCTCAGCTGGTGAGGGAGGAAATGCAGGCCATGAAGCTCCGATCGGACCTGCCGCTTTTCATAGAGATTCCGGATCGGCACGGTTCCCGGCGGGACAGTGGGTGGATCACCCGCAATATCCGGGAAGCAATTGGTCTGAAGATTTGAGGTGTTGTCCATGACGACAATTGACGAAAAAGTTGATCTGTTTGCCAAAGCGGTTCTCGGGAAGGCCGGAAAACAGGCAGACGAGAAAAGCAAACAGACAGACGAGCAGGTGAAGAAGCAATATTCTGCTGAGGAAAGCCGCATTCATGATTCGGCACGGCAGGTTGTGGAAGAACGTGTCAAAAGGGCGGAAACGGCAAACATTCAGATCGTTTCCAAAGCCCGCATGGAGGCAAGACAGAATCTGCTCCGAAAGAATGAGGAAATGGTGGACCGGGTTCTGGCAGGCTTGAAGAAATGCGCGGTTGCATTTGCCAAAACGCCGGGGTATGAAAACTTTCTGCGATACTCCATCGGGCAGGTACTGGCTGGCCTTGAAGGAGAGCAGCAGCTGATGTTTTATTTTACGGAGGAAGATCTGAGTCACAATACAGGATGGATCCGCAGTGCGATTGTGGAAAAGCTGCAGTCCAATGCGGTTTATACCCTGCATGAAGCATCCGGGGGCATTCTGGGAGGCTGTATCTGCAGTAACGGGGAGCAGACCAGAAGAGTGGACTTCTCCATCGCATCCCTGCTTGCGGACAACAGGGAGCGGATTGGCCGGATCATAACGGACCATAGCAGTGGGTGGTGTCAAAATGGAGAACAGTAAAAAAGGTGAGATTGCCATGATCAACGGTCCTGTTGTCCGGGGAATTCATATGGAAGGGTTCCGGATGCGGGAAATGGTCACGGTGGGGGAGCAGCGCCTGATCGGAGAAGTGATATCCATCGAAGGGGAGCATGCGACCATACAGGTGTATGAGGAAAGTGCAGGGCTGAAAGCCGGAGAGGAGATTCAGTCCACCGGAAAGCCCCTGTCCCTGAAACTGGGCCCCGGTATTATCGGCAATATGTTTGACGGAATACAGAGGCCGCTGAAGAAGATCGATGAACTGTCCGCCGGGTTCCTGCCCCAGGGAATCGGGCTGTTGTCCATAGACGGGGAAGCCCTGTGGGATGTGAAACTGACCGTCCGGGTCGGACAGCAGCTGCATCCCGGTCAGGTGTTCGGCGAGGTGCCGGAGACCCGTTCGATTCTGCATAAACTGATGGTGCCTCCCGGAGTCCGTGGAAATGTGGAGTTTGTCGAAGAAAACGGCAGATACAACATTGACCGGGTATTGGTCCGGCTGAAAACGGGGAGCGGCGAAATACGGGAACTGAAAATGGCTCAGGAATGGCCCATCCGGGTACCCAGGCCCATCCGGGAACGCAAGCGCATTACCCGGCCGCTGATTACGGGGCAGAGAATTCTGGATACTTTTTTTCCCATCGCCAAAGGCGGCACGGCTGCCATTCCGGGTGGATTCGGCACGGGAAAAACCATGACCCAGCATCAGCTGGCCAAATGGTCGGATGCGGATGTCATTATCTATGTGGGATGTGGAGAACGGGGCAATGAGATGACGGAGGTGCTGGAGGATTTTCCGAAACTGGTGGATCCCAGAACGAAACGTTCCCTGATGGAACGCACCGTTTTGATTGCCAATACGTCCAACATGCCGGTGGCGGCAAGGGAAGCCAGTATCTACACCGGCATTACCCTGGCGGAGTATTACCGGGACATGGGCTACGATGCTGCGGTCATGGCGGACTCCACCTCCCGCTGGGCAGAGGCGCTTCGTGAAATATCCGGACGTCTGGAGGAAATGCCTGCGGAGGAAGGGTATCCCGCCTATCTGCCTTCCCGCCTTGCGGAGTTCTATGAGCGGGCAGGTGTGGTGGAAACGCTGGGCGGGGAGGAAGGCTCCGTCA
>DAINCI010000128.1:0-5749 GCA_036732425.1 Bacillota bacterium | reverse complement strand
ATCGTAAAAATGCTATACTTAAGTTAAATATGCTGTAGACGAACATTGCTGGGAGCAAGAAAGAGGCGAAAGCAAGGGAAACAGGGTATTTTTAAGCATTTATCAAAAGGAGGATTTTTATGCGTAGAGCAGGTGGAAGAGGGACCGGCAAGCTTTTTTTGTTTTTATTGTGCGGTATTATTATAGGGACAATCGCGGGTCACATCTTGTCTTTGTACGTGGATCAGCCGATCTTTACGCATACGGTCACTTTAGGCACGGAGGCACCTCTGAAGCTTGATATGACGGTATTTACCCTGACGCTCGGTTTTACCCTGAATATTAACTTTGGTACGGCAATCGGCCTGATCATTGGCCTGGCGCTGTATTTTCGCTCATGAGTTCCCTGATTTGCCTTCCGAAACAGGTTGTTCTGGCATCTGCATCGCCCAGAAGAAAGGAATTGCTGGGGCAGATGGGAATTCGGTTTACTGTTGTTCCCAGTTTCCGGAAGGAGGATTCTCCTTCAGGAGAGGCTTCGGAATATGTGTGCCGCCTTGCCGGACAAAAAGCCAGGGATTCGGCAGGACGGATATCAGAGGACGCTCTTGTCATCGGAGCGGATACCGCAGTGGTAAAGAACGGTAAGATTCTGGGCAAACCCAGGAATGGCAGGGAGGCTGTCGGCATGCTGCAATTCCTTCAGGGCGGCTGGCATGATGTGGTGACCGGTGTGGCGCTGATCGACCGGCGATTGGATTATATGGATCTGTCCCATGCATGTACCCATGTGGAAATGATACATCTGGACAGACAGCAGATACAGAAGTATATTGACAGCGGGGAATATGCCGATAAGGCAGGAGGATATGGCATACAGGGCATGGCTGCAGCTTTTATTCCCAGAATAGAAGGGTGTTATTTCAATGTGGTTGGTTTGCCTGTTGCTTTGCTTTATACCATGCTGTTACGATATACTTCCTGTATGAAATCGCAGGGCGGGGTTATCGAATCCGATCATATCGGCAATAATCACTAGTACAGAGGTATTGAAATCAGAAAAGAGGGAAGGAGAAACAATAAGATGGGGTTTTTTAATATATTTTCAAGAGAATTGGGGATTGATCTGGGGACGGCAAATACGTTGGTGCAGGTAAAAGGCAAGGGCATTGTGATACGTGAACCGTCCGTTGTAGCCATACGCAGTGATACCAAGCAGGTTCTGGCTGTTGGGGAAGAGGCCAAGAGAATGATTGGGAGGACACCCGGCAATATTGTGGCAATTCGTCCGATGAAAGATGGGGTAATTGCGGATTTTGACATTACGCAGGAAATGCTGCAGTATTTTATCCGCAAAGCCATTCCCAGGTCTCTGCCGTTCCATCCGCGGGTCGTTGTCTGCGTGCCTTCCGGGGTGACGGAGGTGGAAAAAAGGGCAGTGGATGAAGCCACCCGTTCCGCAGGCGCAAAGGACGCCTATCTGGTGGAAGAGCCAATGGCCGCCGCCATTGGGGCCGGGTTGCCTGTTCAGGAGCCCACGGGAAGCATGGTGGTGGATATCGGCGGAGGCACCTGTGAGGTTGCCATTATATCCCTTGGCGGCATCGTGACCAGCCGTTCCATCCGTATTGGCGGCAACAAAATGGATGAAGCCATCATTTCCTATATTAAGAAGGAATATAACCTGATGATCGGAGACAGGACATCCGAAGAAATCAAGATTACAATCGGTTCCGCTTTCCCCAGGGAACAGGAGGAAAGTATGGATGTTCGTGGACGGGATCTGGTGACCGGTTTGCCCAAGACTCTGAAGATCACATCCACGGAAGTCCTGGATGCGCTTCGGGAGCCAATCGGCAGCATCATCGAAGCAATCAAGCTGACCCTGGAAAAGACGCCTCCGGAGCTGGCTGCAGATATTATGGACAAGGGAATCATGCTGACAGGCGGAGGAGCTTTGCTGGATGGGCTGGATGAATTGGTACGACAGGAAACCGGAATGCCGGTTCAGATTGCAGACAGTCCTCTTGATTGCGTTGCCGTAGGTGCCGGAAAGGTCCTGGAGGAGATTGAGACACTGAAAAGAGTGGCAATCTCCACAAAAGGTATCAGATAGGGGGAGAGATCGTTGCCCCAGTTCTTTAAACGGAAGCCGCTGGCAATTGCCATTTTTTTGGCAGTCCTATTGAGTGTACTGGCCATTGTTACTTCGGGACAACGGGTGAAGCTTACCGCATTGGAAGGTGCGGCAGGCGAGGTAATTACTCCTGTTCAGGGCTTTATGTATCGGATTGCAACCTCTGTGTCGAAGTTTTTTCGTTCCATTGGAGAGCGAAGACAACTGGCAGCAAAATATGAAGAGTTGAAGGACAGGGTGGTTCAGCTGGAACAGCAGCAGTTGAAGATGAATGAGACCGTCAGGGAGAACGAACGGCTGAGGACTCTGTTGGATTTTAAGGAAGATCGGGATCTGTTCACGGTTACCGGTGTTCGGATAACAGGCAAAGACCCCGGGAACTGGTTCAATACGCTGACGGTTGACAAGGGTTCCAAAGATGGTATTATCGTCAACATGGCTGTGGTGACGGATAAGGGCCTGATCGGAAGAGTAACCGATGTGGGCAGCCATTGGTCCAAGGTCCGGACCATAGTGGATGGACAGAGCTCTGTGAGTGCCCTGATCGAGCGGACCCGGGACAATGGCATGGTGAAAGGGAACAACACTCTGACCTTTGAAGACGGTTTGTGTCAGATGATCAACCTTCCGCTGGATTCGGATGTTGTGGCAGGAGATCGGATCATTACATCCGGTCTGGATGGAATCTTTCCAAAGGGGATCAATATAGGAGAGGTCGTGGAAGTGTCTTCAGAGAAACGGGAAACATACAAAACCGCAATCGTAAAACCGGATGCCGACTTTCTGCGGATTGAAGAAGTATTGGTAATCCGCAGAGTGAACGAATGAGGAGGCAGGGATTTTATGATGAAGATTTGTACCATAGCATTAATTCTGCTGGTGAATGCCATCCTGCAGTCTGCCTTGCTCCCGTTTTTACAGATTGTAGGCATTCAGCCGGATACCCTTTTGATTCTGACGACATGCTTTGCTCTTATGGGAGGCGGCAATACCGGAATGCTGGCTGGCTTTTTCGGAGGCCTGCTGCAGGATGTTTTGTATGGGCATTCCATTGGAGTGAATGCCTTTCAGTATATGATCATTGGTTACCTGATTGGCTTATTGTATGAGAAGGTTTTTGTAGACAAGATCTTTGTCCCTCTGTTTGTCGTTTTTCTTTGTTCCCTTCTCCGGGGGATGATGATGATGCTGTATTTGTATTTCAACCGGGCAGGCATGCCCCTGTATTTTGGGTTTGCCCGGGTGATTGTGCCGGAAGCTCTTTACACGGCAGTCTTTATGCCGTTGATCTTTCGATGGATGACTTTGCTTTATCAGCAGAGGTTTATGAGCCAAAAATGGCATTTTCGGAGGATTTAGTCCGGAATGTTCAGCAGGGAAAGCAGAGGCGGAGTCTCATTCTTCTTGTTTCTACAGCATCTTATACAGGCATTCTGCCTGGAGATGCTTTCTTTTTTCCCTTTTTTCTTTGAGCTTGTCATGATAAAATAATAGGCAGCATGGGTTGTTTTCGAAGGGATTTGGTTTCCATATGATGAAAAAGTTTCTACACCTGATGAAAAATCGTTTTTTTGTTTTCGGCCTGGTGGTTGTTCTCCTGTTTACCGCACTTGGTACCCGCCTGGCTTACCTTACTGTGAGCAAGGGTGAGTATTACTATAACATGGCTCAGGAGCGCAAGCAGATCTCGGTGACTCTGAAAGGAGCCAGGGGAAACATTCTGGACCGCAACGGGATTCCTCTTGCCGTAAACCGGCAGACCTATGTCGCTCAGGTGGACAGGCGCTGGCTTCCCACCGACGGAGAAAAGATCAATGCGGTTCTTCTGAAGGCCATTGATATTTTGGAAAAGAACGGGGAAACCCTGCTGGACAGTATTCCCATTAAAAACAGCTCCATCGTTCCGAACGAGACCGGGCAGAAGACTTCCGGCGGATTTTACTATGATTTCGGTACAAAGAATCAAGACACTGCCAAAAAACGCTACAACGCCTGGAGAAAAAGCATCGGGATGAAAAAGAATCTGCCGGCGGATCAGATGCTGGCAGAGCTGAGAGAGCATTATAAGATAAAAAAATCCGTTCCGGATGAGACGGCACGGAAGATTATTTCCATCCGGCTGGATCTGTACTTAAACCGCTTTCGGCAGGACGAGCCGGTGAAGATCGCAGAGGATATCAATTACCGGACCGTTTCCAGCATTGAAACCAATGCCGATGAGCTTTCCGGCATTCAGACTGTGATCGAACTGGGCAGGTATTATCCCTATGGGGAGAGTGCCCAGCATATCGTGGGCTATGTTGGAAGGATTACGGAAAACAATGTGGAGTCCTATAAAGAAAAGTACGGGAGGACTCCGGATCAGGACGGCTATAATGTTTACAACGATAAATATGGTCAGGATGGCATGGAAGCTTATGCAGAGAAATGGCTGACCGGCAATACCAAAAAAAAGCAGGGCTATCTGAAGGCGGAAGTGGATGCGTCACGGCGGGTGATTCAGGTTCTGGAGGAAAAGGTCCCGTGGAACGGCGATGATGCGGTATTGGCCATGGATATCCGCCTGCAGCGCCGTACGGAGGACATCCTGAAGGAAGAACTGAATAAAATGCGGGAAGGGATTGCACCTTATGACGGGGACAACCGGGCTCCCCTTGCCCATACCGGAGCCGCTGTCGTACTGGATGCCAATACCGGGGAGATCCTTACCATGGCCAGCTCTGCTGACAGTCCATACCCTTATGATCTGAATGATTTTGCCAGGGGAATCACAACGGAGGAGTACAACAATCTGGCAAAGGATCCTTCCAACCCGTTATTCGCCCTTGCCTTTCAGGGCGGCATGGAGCCGGGCTCCGTGTTTAAAATGCTGGTGGGCACGGCAGCTCTCATGGAAGGGAAAGTTTCCGTGGAGGAAACCATACTGGACCGATACCGGCTTCGTCCGACGGCACCGGCCTGCTGGAGCAAGTACGGACACGGCAGGGTGAATATCATGGACGCGCTGAAGGTGTCCTGTAACTATTATTTTACTGCCATCGGAGACCGGCTGGGGATTGAGGATCTTCACAAATGGGCCGTTCGTTTTGGTCTGGATGGCCCCACGGGACTGGAGCTTCTGACTCTGGACAATAAGAAAGACCAGAACGTGGTTTCCAGTCCGGAGGTTGTGGAGAGAAACCGCAAAAGAACAGCTTATGGTTCGGTAAAGCGATTGATGAAGGATAAATACGGGAAAGATCTTGCCGGCCCGCAGGTAAAAGAAATTGTTGATATTGGAAGCGAATACACCAAGCTGATTCATTACCTGACGGACAATAAAATTTTCAAGGAAAAGGATGAGGCGATTCAGAAAGCAGCCAATGATCTGCTCAACATTTCCTATCAGGGGAAATGGTCCGACATGGAGTATCTGCGGACCTTTATCGGGCAAAGTGCTACCAGTGTCAGCCCCCTGGCGATTGCCCGGTATGTTGCGGCTCTGGTAAACGGCAACCGGGTGCTGGAAACCCATATCATGAAAGAAATCCGGTCTCCGGAAGGCAAGGTGATCCAGGAAACGGATCCGAAATTTGAGCAGCTGCAGATCAAGAAAAAATATCAGGCAGCCATCAAGGAAGGCATGCACCGCGT
>DAINCI010000127.1:0-5788 GCA_036732425.1 Bacillota bacterium | reverse complement strand
GACTGCAATATGCAGCGTTATGAATTCATCTGCTTTCCCTCTGTTATACAACAGAGCCAATGCAGATGGATTTACAGGCTTATTAAAATGTTTCCGAAATCCATCCAGATTATCAAAATCTTCTGTTACATACTTTAAAAATGTCCCATAAAAAAGATCCTCGTTAAAATAGATCCGATTCATATCAAATGCAATATGATTGTTATGAAACACAACGAAGGAATTGTTTGCCAGGTAAATGGGCTGCATCAGTTGTGTAAAGGTCTCATGCACTTCACGTACTCTCAGATAATCCGGAGCCTGGAATGCACCCGTTTGTGAAACAAGATATTTGTAATTCAAATCGCTATTCAAATATATCAGGACTCTTGTCAGATCGATGAAAGTCTGCTCAAATCCATCGATTCCAGTCTCAAGTTTTGCTGTTATGTTCGCAATCTCTTTTTCTTTCAGGTTATTCAGGCTGACTTTATAAACAGGCAACAGACATAATACCAGGAACAGAATGACTATGACGTATGTTAATATAAAACGATAAAATATCCGGAAAGACTTTTTTTTCATATGCATTTGCCTCCTGATTACATTCCATAATAAGCCTCCCTGTCATTATATGTCCCATCGCCAACTACTATCCCGTGCCCCAGTATCTTTATCAACCATATCTACTTATCTTTATCAACCATATCTGATTATTATCACAGGCTTTTTCATTCCGCCCATTCCTTCGTTATATAATGTGTAAAAGTATACGAATCCCCCATCCAAGCTGCTTATCAGTTCTTCTCCACCAGGTACTTCCAGTATCGGCTGGGCATAAACTGCCGCTGGAGTCCCGGATGATATCTGCCCTGGATCGTGATGCTTTGAAAGTACTGCTTCCAGAGCTGCTGAAACTCCAGTTCCTCATCACCGGGAGACAATGCCTGTTTCTGCCGGACAGTGGCAATGACCCAGTCTTTTGTATTGTATACAGCGGCAATATCCCTTTTCACATCATGGATCATCCATTGCTGATCCGACAGACGATCGGCGAAATGTGGTGCAATCAGACTGACAATATTGTAATCCGGTCCCATCGGCGCATAGTAAATCCCGCCTTTCAGCTCACGGAACCGAATCAGGCCCAGCATTCTGTTGGCTTCCCCTTCCACCTTCCGGCTGGCTTCCTGGACCATCCATACCTCCTTCTCACACAGATGGCGATCCACCGAAGAGCCGACTTTCCATCCCAGACGCAGATATCGGTATATCCATACACCAATATCATCCAACTCAGAAAGATATGCATAGAGGGCATGCCCCAGTGCCTCTTTCGAAATCTTTGCACGAATGGACTTCAGGACCTTATCCGCCTTCCTGTGGTCCGTTGGGATCTGAATGCTGCAATCCAGCAGATTTTCCTGAACCTGATTTCCCCAGGTGATATGCTCCGGTATCTCATGTCGGTAATAAGCTTCATAAATACAGGTCAGCAGTCCTTCAAACGTGCCGTCACAGCGATAGCTGAAACATCCAATCATCAGGTCTCACCTGCCTTCACCAGAAAAAGATTCTGAAGATTGGACTGCGGCAGGATCTCCTGAAAGAAACTCAACTGTTCGCCGTCGTCTGTCTGCAGCCTTTTGGCAGCATGATAAGGCATCAGTTCCTGCTTCAGCTGATCCATCTGCCGGAAATAGCCCCCGTAATATCTGCCCTGACAGGTTACAAAATGCCGGGCACGTTTCCATACCACCCCGATTTTCTTCAGATTGGTATCATCCAGTGCCCGGACGCAGCGGGCACTGGCAATCCTCCCGGCCGATTTCACTCCAATCCCGGGTATACGCAGCAATGTTTCATAATCGGCAGTATTGATTTCCACAGGAAACAAATCATAGTTGCGAACCGCCCAGTCCGACTTGGGATCCACAAGACAGTCCAGATCGGGATGATCTGCATCCAGCAGCTCATCAGCGGAAAAACCATAAAAACGCAGAAGCCAGTCCGCCTGATACAGCCGATGCTCCCGCAGCAAAGGCGGCTTGTCCACTGTCGGAAGCATGGGATGGGAAACAACCGGCATATAGGCGGAATAGTAAACCCGCTTCATTTGATAGCTGCGATATAACCCTTCGGACAGGGTAAGAATCCTGAAGTCATTTTCCGGAGAAGCGCCCACGATCATCTGTGTCGTCTGACCAGCCGGGATGAACCCGGGAGTGCTCCGAAACGAGCGGGAACTGTCCCGTTCCTCCGCAATCGTGTCCCGGATAAAGCGCATGGGACCAATCAACGATTCTTTGTTCTTCTGTGGAGCCAGCAGCTTCAGACTTTCTCCTGTGGGCATCTCGATATTTACACTCATACGGTCCGCCAGCCTTCCCGCTTCGATCAGCAATCGGGGATCACATCCGGGAATTGCCTTCAGATGGATGTAACCATGAAAATGATACTCACAGCGAAGTTTCCTGACGGTCTCTATCATCCGCTCCATGGTGTAATCGGGATTTCTTATCACACCCGAACTCAGGAACAAGCCTTCGATATAATTCCGACGATAAAAATTGATGGTGAGAAAAGACAGCTCATCCGGCGTCAGCATCACCCTTCTCGTATCGTTGGATACCCGATTGACACAGTATTTGCAATCATAGATGCATTGGTTGGTCATCAGGATCTTGAGCAGGGAAATACAGCGGCCGTCATCAGACCAGCTGTGACAGATCCCGGCCAGATGAGCATTGCCTGTCTCCCCTTTCTTCCCCTGGCGGCTGCTGCCGCTGGAAGAGCAGGAAACGTCATATTTTGCTGCCGCTGCGAGAAGTTCAATTTTATCCTTCAGTTCCATCCTGCCTATCCTCCTGAACGATCTGGTACCAAAATATCACATTCAGGAGTATTTGTCAAACATATGTTCGCCTTTTGCTGATCTTTTGTTTTTGCGAAACGCTCACCTTCTGCACAGACAGAACGGGTGCCCTTCGGTATCGAGCATTGTCACATAATGATCCTCTCCATACTGTTCTGCTGCCTTTTTTGCGCCGAGTCGAATGGCTTCTGCAACAGCTGCGGGCAGATCATCCACCTGAAAATTGAAATGCATCTGCTTCTGCTGCTTCCCCTGTTTCTCTGTCCAGACAGGCGGAACGTAGGGTATATCCGTTTCAGCAAAAAGAAAGATCAGGCCATTATATGCCCTCAGGGCCAGACATCCATAAGCATTCGTCCGTTCCCAGCCTGTGAGGTCTGCGTAAAAATCACGGGCGCGGGCGGCGTCTGCACAGTCCATTGTAATATCGCCAATCGTAATATCCTTAATCATTTGGAACCTCCCTCATTTTTTCTCATAAACTACATCCGCTGGCATAAGCATAAAAAGTATCAGGAGTGAAATACAGTCGGAACATATTCTATTGGGTGCATATCAACCCGACGGCGTATAGAAGTCGGATCATGAAAATCAGGATTGAATTCCTCATCAGAAAACCCCGCTTTCCGATACCCATTTTTTATTTGTTCAATATAACCGTTACGGGGAACTCTGTTTGAAACCTTATATTCTTTTGTCATTACAAAAACCATAGCAGAAACAAGCTTTGGATCTTCCCTGCTGCTGTCTCCAATGTTGACAAGCACTTCTGATTTCTCATAGCAAGATGGATAGCCTTCACAGCTATCCAGAGACTTTTCATCTGATTCGTTGATCTCATACAGCAGCACCGGAGTCTTCTTGCCTTTGGCTGGCTCAATGTTGGCATAGAATGGTATCGTCAGCTTCCAGTCTTTAATATATGCTTTCCCAATGCGTTTTGCGCCGACACAACGATCCAACATCTGCCCGCCGTCCATATTGCTGCCATAGGCCGCATAATACCGGCATCTCACACTAAGTTTCTGTACCATATTCTGCCAATCCTGTCTGTAATCTTCTCCCCATAATCCTTTTGTGCAATTATGATACAATCGGGAACGATAACTGAACAGGATACTATGAATCATCCTATGAAACTCAGGGCAAATCGAAAGTTCTGTCTCCAGAAAACAGCGAAGGCCGCCCTCCATAAAGATGTTCAACGCATCAATACTTTCCCTTTCTGCATTGTATCCATGTCCGCTGAAGCCAAAGCGAACGCTGGCCTGAAGAGCGCGTTCAAGAGATTCTGACCGATCAGATGCACCGGAAAGGTAAGCTTTCATCAAAACTGCTGCTCCGATATAAGTAGGAACAAAGCAAAAGTCCACCCGGGCATCAGAAGGTATGCGATAGGATTCAAACAGCTTGAATGATCCATCCTTGTCCTGGAACGCTTGTAACTCCTCAATGGAAAGTTGGGATTTCTCACCGTCTTCCAACAAATTCCACATAACCTTCTTCATTTTTTCAAGTTCCTCGAAGTCCGGTTGATCAACTTTCAGACGGATCAAAGTTCTTTCATTCTTCATAATGATATCTCTCCTTTCATCTTAATTCCATTATAGTCAGGAAAGATACCGGAAACCATACAACCGGATTTCCGTTTTACCATTTCTGAACTTTTATTTATAATCAATGGAAGACCAATCAATTATAGCTTCGCCATAGTTCAATTGTATGAGCTTGTCTTTGCCTTTGCATTTAAGCTTCAGTTTTTCGCCACGGATATCTATCAGACGAACTTCTTCTTCCTGTATATTTCCATTCTCATCGGTATAGGTGACCGGAAAATAACTACCGCTTTTCTCCAGGTATATGAGCTTGTATGCTTTGTCCTTATCGAACCATTCTTCTTCCAAATGATTACAAATATCCGCTTCGCTGTCTGTGTCTTTGCTTTCCAGCTTTACATCAATCATTTTTTTCGCATAATCCGTCAATTGACCATACACAGTATGAAACAGATCACGATAAATATCCCCTGTAACGCTGTTTTCAGCAGATTGCTTCAGTGACTTCAACAGGGCAAATACTTCACTGAGATTCAGAGCAAGGAAAACCGGATGTACCGTTGATTTATAAGACAAATTGGAGTGGCCACTGCGTTGCTCTTCAATTTTTACAGTTGTACCCATAACTTTCATTCCTGCCTTCAGGGCATTTAAATCAGTACGGATTGTGCGATCCTCTACATCAAATAACTCAGCTATCTCAGCCGTCCGCATTTCCCTGCCCTGAAGCAATTTCAAAATCTTTAATCTGCGATTGATCGGCTCCTGTATATCATTAGCCGAATTGCTCTCTTTCTGATTCTTCGTGTCTTCCGCCTGACTCATACAAGTCCTCCCCCCTTTCCGATATTTTCTTCTTCACTGCGTCCGTGCGCGCACCTGCCCTGTGGCAAAAAGCGAGCTTACTGCGGCACTCCAGACAATGCGGTTAAACTCCTCCCACGGATGTATACGCTTTTACCATCGCTGCTCACGCTGAAATCAACAGACAGCGGAGCAGGAACCCCCAAATCCGCCATGCGCTTCAGCATTTCATACCCGGCTCGCTTTTGTTCATATTCAGAAAACCCGGAAACACGCAGCAGAAACTTTTGCTCGTCCGGAGTTTCCACGATAAACTTCCTGTCGCTTGACCAGCCTTTGTTCAATGGCTCTATCCCTCCTTCCCGGGCAAGTTCCTTCCACTCCGGATTATGGCCGGCAAGCTCCGCTCTGCCGCGTTTCCGTCTGATTTCCATACAACTGCCTACACCACAGTCACTCCGTTTACGATCTTTACAAATGTTGCAGCAGCCTGCGTAATCTTTTCAAATTCGCCCCGCTCCGTCCATTCCGGATTGACCAGTGCCGATCCGATGCCCAGGGCATAGGCGCCGTT
>DAINCI010000126.1:0-5822 GCA_036732425.1 Bacillota bacterium | reverse complement strand
AACGCCTGGCAATCTCCCAGGCGCCCTCCTCGTCAATTGCAATGTTCAGAATCCCAGCCGATCGGACGACGATTTTCTTCAATTCATCGGTGTGATAAAGCTCCAGCCGGCTGATGACGCCAAAACGATCCCGCAGGGGAGAAGTCAGCATCCCTGCACGGGTGGTCGCCCCCACCAGGGTAAACCGGGGCAGATCCAGCCGGATGGAACGGGCACTGGGCCCCTTTCCGATAATAATATCCAGCACAAAGTCCTCCATGGCCGGATAGAGAATCTCCTCCACGCTCCGGTTCAGCCGATGGATTTCATCAATGAACAAAACATCCCGGTCTCCCAGGTTGGTCAGTATGGCGGCCAGATCCCCGGCTTTTTCAATGGCCGGCCCGGAAGTGATCCGTATGTTGACCCCCAGTTCATTGGCTATGATATTGGCAAGGGTGGTTTTCCCAAGCCCGGGAGGTCCGTAAAGCAGCACATGATCCAGAGCTTCCCCCCGCTGCAGGGCAGCCTGGATGAAAATCAGCATTTTTTCCTTGACCTTTTCCTGCCCGATGTAGTCGGTCATTTTTCTGGGCCGAAGACTCAGCTCGGTATCCTGATCCTCCGTTATTTTATCGGTTGCAATAATCCGCTCCGGATGCTCCTCCAAATCCATTCCCCCTTACCCGCGATGATCCATATTTTTCAGTGCCAGACGGACCAGTTCGGAAGGATCCCCCGACTGAACGCCTGCCAGGGCGTGCTCCGCCTCTGCTGCGGGATAGCCCAGAGCCTGCAGCGCTTCCAGCGCTTCCATGCGCTCCTCGTTCCACTGTACAGTGGGAACGGATGCGGTACCCCCTTCCGCAAGGACATCCTGATCTATTTTATCCTTCAGCTCCAGCAAAATCCTCTCGGCTGTTTTTTTTCCTATTCCGGGCGCGGTACAGAGCAGCTTCCGGTCTCCGGTCACAATGGCAGTTGCCAACTGCCTGGCGGAAAAGGCGGACAACATTCCCAGTGCCGCCTTGGGTCCCACTCCCGAAACCGTAATCAGTTTTTCAAAGAACCGCTTTTCCTCCTGCTCCAGAAAACCGTATAATTCCTGGGTATCCTCTCTTAAATGAAAATGGGTGAACAACCGGATCCTTTCCCCGGTGGGAGGCAGCCGATGCAACACGGAATTCGGCACAAAAATAAGATAGCCCACCCCGTTTGCCTCCACAACAACCCTTTGATTATCCACTTCCTCCAGGATTCCCCTTATGTATGCGTACATCCTGCTTTCCTCCTAATGGTAACGGGTCTCGATCTTTCTCCCGTAACGGGCACTGTTGATGTGACATATCGCCACTGCAAGAGCATCAGCGGCATCATCCGGTTTCGGGATTTCCCGGAGGCTCAGCAGCAGCTTTACCATATGCTGTACCTGCTGCTTGTCCGCCCTTCCGTATCCCACCACCGCCTGCTTGACCTGCAGGGGAGTGTATTCAAACAGGTCGATCCCCTTCCGGGCGCCTGCCAGTACGGCCACTCCCCTGGCATGTCCGATAATCAGGGCTGTTTTCGCATTTTTATTGAAAAACAGCTCCTCGTAGGCGATGGCGTCCGGGGAAAACTCTTCAATCAAATGTTCCGTGGAATTGAATATATGCAGGAGGCGCTGTGGGGTCTCCATGGTGGAGGGGGTCGTCGCTGCTCCATAGTCCAGCATCTTTACACCGTTTTCCCGGTCTTCCACGACACCATAACCCATGATCGCCATACCCGGATCGATCCCCAATACTCTCACAACAATCCGCCCTTTCCTCCCCATGATCCGGATAAAGGATCCCATGGACCGTTTCCTTTTATCCGAAATATCCGAAACACATTCTGCATGGGCCTTCTTAATAGTATGACATTTATGGCATGATGTCAATTCGGCTGGAAAAATGCTTGCATATATATGCATAATGGTGTATAATTATTTTATTCAGAAAGGAAAGGTGATATACATGTCGACAAGGGAAAAAGTAGTTCTCGCTTACTCAGGAGGATTGGATACCTCCATTATTATACCCTGGCTGAAGGAAAATTACGATTATGATGTCATTGCCGTTGCAGGAAATGTGGGTCAGGGAAAGGAATTGAACGGCCTTCGGGAAAAGGCGCTGCAAACGGGAGCAAGTAAGGTATATATCGAGGATCTTCAGAAGGAATTCGTCAAAGACTATATCTTTCCTACATTAAAGGCCGGCGCCGTATATGAGGAAAAATATCTGCTTGGCACCTCTTTCGCCCGTCCTGTGATTGCAAAGAGGCTGGTGGAAATTGCCGAAAAGGAAGGCGCTGTTGCCATCTGCCACGGTGCCACCGGAAAAGGAAACGATCAGGTGCGGTTTGAGCTGACCATCAAAGCATTGAATCCACGTCTGAAAATCATTGCGCCCTGGCGCATCTGGAATATCAAGTCCCGGGAAGAGGAAATCGAATATGCCAATGCCCGGCATATCCCGGTGCCGGTTTCCAAAAAAGACAACTACAGCATGGATCGGAATTTATGGCATTTAAGCCATGAAGGCAGCGATCTGGAAGATCCGTGGAATGAGCCGAAGGACGATCTTCTGATGATCTGTACTCCACTGACCAGGGCACCGGACGAAGCGGAATACGTGGAAATCGATTTTGAACAGGGCATCCCCGTAAAAGTCAACGGGATCGCTTTGGACGGTGTGGCCCTGATCAAACAGCTCAATCAGATCGGTGCCCGGCACGGTGTGGGAATTGCCGACATCGTGGAAAACCGGCTGGTGGGAATGAAGTCCCGGGGAGTTTATGAAACGCCGGGAGGAACCATCCTTTATGCTGCCCATCAAAAATTGGAATCCATTACCCTGGACCGCGCCACACAGCATTACAAACAGATGGCCGGCATCAAATTTTCCGAATTGGTATACGACGGCAACTGGTTTACCCCGCTGCGCAAAGCCCTTTCTGCATTCGTCGATTCCACGCAGGGAAAAGTCACCGGAAAAGTACGCCTGAAGTTGTATAAGGGCAATGTAATCCCTGCCGGCGTAAAATCCCCCTGCTCCCTCTACAGTCCGGAGTTTGCCACCTTCGGAGAGGATGAGGTCTACAATCAGAAAGACGCCGAAGGCTTTATCAATCTTTTTGGCCTGCCGCTGAAAATGCACGCCCTGCAGGCAGAAAAGGAAGAAAGCGAAAAGGAGAGATTTCTGTCATGAAGTTATGGGGAGGACGTTTCAGGAAAAAGACTGCGGAAGAAGTGGATGATTTTCAGTCCTCCATCCACGTGGACTGCCGGATGGCCCGGGAGGATATTCTGGGCAGCATCGCTCATGCCCGCATGCTGGGCCGCCAGGGCATTATTCCCACGGAGGATGCCGAAAAGATCTGCACCGGACTGGAACAGATCCTGGAAGATGTCCGGCAGGGCAAAGTTGAATTTCAGGTGGAAGCGGAGGATATTCATACAAATGTGGAAAGCCTTCTGACGGAACGAATCGGTGAAACGGCCAAAAAACTTCACACCGGAAGAAGCCGGAACGATCAGGTTGCGCTGGATGTGCGGATGGTTTCCATGAAAGAAACGGACCATATCCTCTCCCTGCTGGCTGCCCTGGAGTCCGAACTGCTTTCCATCGCAGAGGGGAACACAAAAACCTATATGCCCGGATATACCCATTTGCAGAAAGCGCAGCCCATTACCCTGGCACATTATCTGCTGGCATACTTTGAGATGTTCCGAAGGGACATGGAGCGCCTGGAGGATTGCCGGAAACGCACAGACGTCCTGCCCCTTGGGTCCGGCGCTCTTGCCGGAACCACCTATCCCCTGGACCGGGAGTGGGTCGCCGATGCGCTTGGCTTTGACGCCATCACAAAAAACAGCCTGGACGGCGTCTCAGACAGGGATTTTGCCATAGAGGCTCTGTGCTGCTGTTCCGTGATTATGATGCATCTGAGCCGGTTCTGCGAAGAATTGATCCTGTGGTCCACGGATGAATTCCGGTTTGTGGAAATGGACGACAGTTACAGCACCGGGAGCAGTATCATGCCGCAGAAAAAAAATCCGGATGTAGCGGAACTGATCCGTGGGAAAACCGGACGGGTGTACGGGGACCTGATCACCCTTCTGACCATGATGAAGGGGCTTCCCCTGGCTTATAACAAGGATATGCAGGAGGACAAGGAAGCGTTGTTTGACGGTTTTGATACGGTGAAGCAGTGCCTCCGCATTTTTACCGATATGATTTCCACCGTAACCTTCCGGAAGGACAGGATGGAGCAAAGCGCCCTGTCCGGTTTCTCCAATGCCACCGACGCGGCGGATTACCTGGTACGGAAGGGAATGCCCTTTCGCACTGCCCATGAAATCACAGGCAGGCTGGTCCTTTACTGCATCCGGGAAAACAAGGCGCTGCTGGATTTGCGGCTGGAAGAGCTGCAACGCTTCTCTCCCCTGTTCGGAGAGGACATCCATAAAGCCCTGTCCCTTAAAACCTGTGTCAATCAAAGGGATCTGCCGGGCGGTCCCGCACCGGAAACCGTACAGGATGCCATCCGGCAGGACAAAGTCTGGCTGTCCGAATCCTTTCCGGAAACCTGGGAAACCTGCGCCCATTAACTTTCCAGGTTCTCCATCAGCCGTTCCACCGCTTCCCTGCTGTCCACTGCCAGGCCCTTATCCACCTGTTCCTTCATTTCCGGACTCAGCCAGCGATACGATATATTGGATTCCTCCACCGCTTCCAGCTTGCCTGTATCCTTTTCCGGACGGTAAATGACCAGATAGCCTTCCTTCGCCTTGATCACATAGTGATTTGGGCAATAACCATCAATGCTTTTCCGGAACGTCACCTCTTCCGGTGTGAACTTTGCAAGCTGCCATTCCGGAAAAGCCCGTTTCAGTTGCTTTCCGGTTTTCCCGACGTTCCCGCTGTCCATTTCCGTTTCCTCTTCCAACGTATG
Source organism: Bacillota bacterium (assembly GCA_036732425.1). Lineage (GTDB taxonomy): Bacteria > Bacillota > Clostridia > Caldicoprobacterales > DTU083 > UBA4874. The sequence goes on along the minus strand of DAINCI010000126.1, from coordinate 866 downwards.
CCTGCAGCGGGTATAGGACCGCTTGAAAACCAGCACGGAATCCGGTCCGGTTTTGCTGACTTCACGCACCTCGTCTCCGGTTTCTTTCCCCTTCTCCGTGTCTGCATTTTCTGTCAGGGAACCTTCCTGCGGCTGTTTGCCGGACATTCTAGCCAAATAACCGAAAGAGAATGCTATCAGCATCAATAACACAATCAAACCGGAAAAGAGAAAAACAGTTCTTTTCGATTTATGGGTAAACACTACAATCCCTCCATATATTACCTTTGAGTATAGTGTTTCCCACAATTTGTCACATTATACAGATACACTACCAATATATCAAAAATTTTATTGGATCCGTACCCCCAGGATCCTGATAAAACGAATGCCGATCCAATTATACTGCACCAGGGGATAGTGCAGTCTGTCATAAGTATGTGTATTGATCCGGATGTTATCAATTGCTGCGGGGCTGCCGCATGCCGCAACAAACAGGGAATGAGTGAAAATCCCCGGATCCTGAAAGGAAAGCTGAACAATATCACCGACTTCGATCTGAGAAACATCCGCCTCCATCCCATAGGGCCCCGGCCCCGCAAAATTTCCGGTCAGAAAGGGATAAAGAAAACGGGCTGCCGTCCAGGCAGGTGCCTTGTCATTGGCGTTCCGGAAGTACCAGCCTGCGTCCCCGTTATAATTCATAACGCCGCTGCCGGCGTAGATGCACTGGGAAATAAAATTGGTGCAGTCGCCTCCCAGATCGGAATAATCATAATACTGCGGATTCCTGCCCAATGCCCAGAAATTCGAATATTCCAACGCCGCCTGTCTGTTGTATCCTGCCAACATATTATGGAACATAACAAATAAGCCCCCTGCATCCT
>DAINCI010000125.1:0-5903 GCA_036732425.1 Bacillota bacterium | reverse complement strand
TTTCCCTTGCAGCATAGATATCAGCAAGGATCAGGGTGTCCACTCCCTGAAAGGCTTCTGTAAACTCCCGGAAGAGTTTTTTCGTTCTGGTGTAGGTATGGGGCTGAAAGACGCACCACAATCGATTATGCGGATAATGGAGGGCTGCCTGGATCGTTGCTTTGATTTCCGTGGGGTGATGCGCATAATCATCCACGATGGTGGCTCCGTTTGTCGTTTTCCCTTTGACTTCAAATCTTCTGTGGGCGCCATGGTAAAGGGACAGGGTATGCCTGATCCGGCCTGCCGGGATGCCCATCACATCTGCTGCGGCAATGGAAGCCAGGGCGTTGTAGATATTATGTCTGCCGGGCACTTTCAATCCGAAGGTGCCGAATGTCTTCCCGTTTTTTACAGCCATGAAGCTTGCACAGCCCTCCTGATCATAGGAAATCTCCCTTGCGGTCCAGTCGGCAGGATGATCGATTCCATAGGAAATGGTATGACAGTCAGCCTGCTCCATCAATCCGGACACCAGAGGGTCATCGCCGCAGCCGATGACATAACCTGTCTTCGGAACGAGTGCGGCATATTTGACAAAGGAATCGTAAATCTGATCGATATCCCTGAAATAATCCAGATGATCCCGGTCAATGTTCAGAATCATTGCCATATCGGGATGAAATTTCAGGAAGCTGTCCACATATTCACAGGCTTCGGTAATAAAGTATTTGCTGTGGCCTGCCCGAACATTTCCGCCTATTTCGTCCAGCTCCCCGCCAACCAGAACAGTGGGATCCAGATCGGCCTGATTCATGATCATGGAGAGCATGGAGGTCGTCGTTGTTTTTCCATGGGTGCCGGCTACGCCGATGGCAAACGGATACGTCTCCATAATCTGTCCCAGCAGGGTTGCCCGGTCCATACAGGGTATGCTCCTTTTTTTTGCTTCCGTCAGCTCCGGATTGTCTTCATGGATGGCTGCAGTATATATGATCAAATCGGCGCCTTCGATATTTTTCCCGTCATGGCCCTTGAAAACAGCGATGCCGTTGTTGGAAAGACGTTCGGTAAGGGGAGACAGCCGAAGGTCCGAACCGGACACCTGGCAGCCTTTCTCATGCAGTATTTCTGCCAATCCGCTCATGCTGATTCCGCCAATGCCGATAAAATGTATATGTTTACCTATCAAATCCCTGACATGTAATATTTCCACTTCATCCACTCCTCATGTATTTCCATACCGTTGGATGCGTTTCCCACGGCAGATAAAAATGGCGATAATTCACCTATGATTCATAATACCTATTATATCCACGAATCTCACTTTTTATCAACGGGGAATCCAAAAAAATTTATTTTTGGGTTGACTTTGCGGCAGGCTTCCGTTATAATTACATATTGTTATGAGGTTGGCCCTGCTGCGGGCAGGCAGGAAGGGCGAACGGACATGGAGGAGTTCCCGAGTGGCTAAAGGGGGCAGACTGTAAATCTGTTAGCTCAGCTTTCGGTGGTTCGAATCCACCCTCCTCCACCATATTGGTTATTTGATATAAGTCGGTTGAATGAGCAGCCGGCTTTTTGTTTTCCACTTTCCATTTTTGTTTTCCGTTCTCCGTGGAATGAAAAATTCAGACGCTCCGTTTGGAACAGGTTTTTTGGGGGAGGGCCAAAATCATGATTGAAGTGCAGCATCTGTGTAAAACATTTCGTGTTGCCAGGCGCGATGCCGGCTTTGGGCAGGCACTCCATTCGCTCTTTCATAAAGATTATGAAGAGATCAGGGCATTGGACGACGTCTCCTTTTCCATTCAGGAAGGGGAGATGGTCGGCTATATCGGGCCAAACGGCGCCGGGAAGTCCTCCACGATCAAGATCCTGAGTGGAATCCTTGTTCCGGACAGCGGAAGCTGCATCATCAACGGCCGGGTTCCATGGCAGGATCGTATTTCCCATGTACGGGAGATCGGAGTGGTTTTCGGGCAGCGCACGCAGCTGTGGTGGGATGTTCCGGTGGTGGATTCCTATGAGCTTCTGAGGGATATTTACGGTGTTCCGGAAACCGTCTATCAGGAAAATCTGGAAGAGCTTACGGATCTGCTGAACCTTTCGGAACTTTTGAAAACTCCTGTAAGGCAGCTGTCCCTGGGGCAGCGGATGCGGTGCGAAATTGCGGCATCCCTTCTGCATAATCCGAAAATATTGTTTCTGGATGAACCCACCATCGGTCTGGATGCCGTATCAAAGCTGGCAGTTCGGAAATTTATTCTGAAACGCAATCAGATTCATCGTACCACCGTGATTTTGACCACGCATGATATGCAGGATATTGAAGCACTGACGAAGCGAATCATTCTGATCGGCAAAGGGAAAATCCTGCTGGACGGAACCCTGGAGGATATACCGGGATCCCACGGGAATATGGAGCAGGCCATGGCGGATCTTTACCGAAACTACGGGATATAGGGGGAGCAGATGGAATGAAAAAATATGTTTCCTTTTTCCGGCTTCGGTTTTCCATGGGGCTTCAATACCGGGCGGCAGCCCTTGCGGGTATTTCCACACAGGCTTTCTGGGGCGGCATGGAAATCCTGATGTTCCGTGCCTTTTACCGGGCTGACCCTTCGGCCTTTCCGATGAGCCTGGAATCCACCAGTGTATATGTATGGCTTCAGCAGGCCTTTCTGGCGCTTTTTATGGGGTGGGTCATGGAGAATGAAATTTTTGAGAGCATTCAAAACGGAAATATTGCCTATGAACTGTGCAGGCCCATCGGCCTTTACCGGATGCTGTTTGTCCGATCCCTGGCATACCGCCTCTCAAGAGCTGTACTCCGATGTTTTCCAATTTTGCTGATCGCTGCATTTCTGCCTCCACCTTACGGGATTTCCTTTCCGCCGACCCCTGTCGCCGGCATGCTTTTTTTGCTGGGGATGGTATTGGGCCTCTTCGTCGCAGTGGCATTTACCATGTTGATTTATGCTTTGTCTTTCTTTACAATATCACCGGCAGGAATCCGCATGGTCGCGTTGTCCGCTTTGGAAATCCTGTCCGGTTCCATCCTTCCCATTCCATTTTTCCCAAAAGGCATGCAGAGAGTCCTGGAGATCCTCCCTTTTGCGGCCATGCAGAATGTGCCCTTAAGGATTTACAGCGGGGATATTTCAGGATATGAGGCAATCCGTGCACTTTCCCTGCAGGCCTTCTGGCTTGTGGTCCTGGTTGGCACAGGGGTGATTCTGATGAACAGGGCGTCCAAAAAAATTACATTACAGGGGGGCTGATCCTGTGGGCAGCTTGCGTCTCTATAAAAAGTACTTTCTGATACAGGTAAAAAGCGCGATGCAGTACAAAACTTCTTTTCTTCTGACAACGATCGGGCAGTTCCTTACCTCTTTCAATGTTTTTCTTGGCATCTACTTTATGTTTCAGCGGTTCCATGCGGTGAAGGGATTTACTTACAGTGAGGCTCTGCTCTGCTTTTCGATCACCCTGATGGAGTTTTCCGTGGCAGAGGCATTTTTCAGGGGATTTGATACCTTTTCCGGGATCATCGGCAACGGGGAGTTTGACCGGATCATGGTGCGGCCCAGAAATGAAATCCTGCAGGTGCTGGGCAGCAGGATCGAGCTCACCAGAGTAGGGAGATTTTTTCAGGCTGTTGTGTTATTTATATATGGAATCATGAAAAGTCATGTGTTGTGGTCGTGGGATAAGGTGCTCACCGTACTTTTTATGCTCATTGGAGGGACCGCAGTGTTTTCCGGACTGTTCCTGATTTATGCCGCGATCTGTTTCTTTACGCTAGAGGGGCTGGAATTCATGAACATACTGACCGACGGCGCCAGGGAATACGGAAAATACCCCATCAGCATCTACGGGAAACGGGTGCTGCAGTTTTGTACCTTTGTCATTCCCTATGCCTTGATACAATATTATCCCATCTGTTACATTCTGGAGAAAAACAGTTCCTGGTGGTATCCTTTTCTCCCCCTATTGTCTGCGATGTTTCTGATTCCATGCCTGTGCCTCTGGAAGTTTGGGGTTTATCACTACAAATCAACGGGAAGCTGATGGATGGCTTTTTGATTAGATTTTATTTGACAAATCCTTTTGCTGTGATAAAATACAGGCATAGCAGAATATTGATACCTTATCCAGAGAGGTGGAGGGATGGGCCCGATGAAACCCGGCAACCGCTTGATTGTTCAAGCCCGGTGCCAATTCCCACAAGATATTTATATCTTGAAAGATGAGGACAAGACAGGAACCCATCTTTCAGATGGGTTTTTTTGATGCAAACATTCGTCCCTTTGGGGAAGAACAGGGATACAGGCTATCTTTATTTTTTGCACATCAACAGGGCATGTATTGCCTAAATGCTGGGAGGAGAATTATGAACAAAAAACTGTTTACTTCCGAATCCGTTACGGAAGGACATCCGGACAAGATCTGTGATCAGATTTCCGACGCGGTTCTGGATGCCATTCTGGAACAGGACCCCAATGGAAGGGTCGCCTGTGAGACGGCAGTTACCACCGGGATGGTTCTGGTTATGGGGGAGATCTCCACGAACTGCTATGTGGATATTCCGAAAATTGCGCGGGATACCATCCGGGAGATCGGCTATACCAGGGCAAAGTATGGATTTGATGCGGATACCTGCGCGGTCCTTACTTCCATTCACGAGCAGTCTCCCGATATTGCGCTGGGAGTCGACAAAGCCCTGGAGGCAAAAACAGGCGGTTCGGAGGACGGGACGGAAACCGGCGCCGGGGATCAGGGCATGATGTTCGGATATGCCTGCAGGGAAACTACGGAGCTGATGCCGATGCCCATTGCCCTGGCACATAAGCTGACCAGACGGCTGGCAGACGTGCGGAAGCAGGGGAAGCTGGATTATCTGCGGCCGGACGGAAAGGCTCAGGTTACGGTGGAATACGAAGAGGATGTGCCCGTTCGGGTGGATACCGTGGTTGTTTCCACACAGCACAGTCCGAAGGTGGATCATGACACCATTGAAAAAGACATCATTGAATGGGTCATCAAGCCGGTTCTTCCTGCGGAGCTTCTGGACGAAAACACCAAATATCTGGTCAATCCCACCGGACGTTTTGCCGTGGGTGGTCCCCAGGGGGACTCCGGTCTGACCGGCAGGAAGATCATTGTGGATACTTACGGCGGCTATGCACGGCATGGTGGCGGCGCTTTTTCCGGAAAGGATCCGACCAAGGTGGATCGTTCCGCATCCTATGCGGCGCGTTACCTTGCCAAGAACATCGTGGCGGCGGATATCGCGGATCAGTGCGAGATTGAGCTGGCCTATGCCATCGGGGTTGCGAAGCCGGTTTCCGTTACGGTAAACACCTTCGGGACACACCGCATACCGGAGGAGCAGATTGTGGAACTGATCCATAAGAACTTTGATCTGCGTCCGGCTTCCATTATCAAAAGTCTGGACCTGAGAAGACCGATCTACCGGCAGATAGCGGCTTACGGACATTTTGGGCGCCCGGATCTGGATCTTCCGTGGGAGAAAACGGATCTGGCGGATACGCTTCGCAAACAGGCATTTGAAAAACAACAGGCCTTCGTAAAATAGGCAAAGTCACCGGGATCCTCCTGCCTGCATACCATATATTATCCAATGGAAAGGTAGTATGCTGTAAGACAGGAGGGTCTTTTATGTATATGGAACCTTACATAGTGATTCCATTATGGATCTTCGCCATATTTGGATTCCTGTATTTCCTGTTTCGGGTTTTTGTCAGTCTGGGTGGAATCCGGAAAAAGAAAAAGAAAGTCTATACCCTGGTGATTTCTGCAAAAAATCAGGAAGAAGCCATTGAAGGAATGGTCCGTGGCTTTATTCTGAACGCCGGACTGGATTCCACGGAGGAAAAGCTGCTGCAGATTGTATTGAT
>DAINCI010000124.1:0-5932 GCA_036732425.1 Bacillota bacterium | reverse complement strand
CCTTGAGTTACATGGCCTTTAGAGTATTTTCATTAAAACATCTGTAAAACTCGGGTTGTCATGACCATCTATGGCAATTGTGCCTTCAAACCGCAGAAGACCGCAAATACATTTTATCAGTGTGGATTTTCCCGCACCGTTAGGTCCCAGCAGCACTGTCAATTCGCCGGGATTCACAGTGAGCGAGATATCTTTGTTGGCAATCAGCCTGCCATAACGCTTGGTTAGATTTTTCACTTCAATCATGTCATATCTCCCGTTTCAATTAGGATTGGCGATAAAAGCCATCCATGTGATTGTAGTTTATCATAAAAAAAGGAGCGTTTCCATGTCAAAGATTCTATTTTTAAATTCCTGTATATTGTATCGCAATAAGCCATACAATATGATATAATATGGATGGAAAGGATGGTGTGAACCAATGGCAACAAAAAGCGCGAATGTGACTGCTCGTGTGCAGCCGGAAGTAAAGCGGCAGGCCGAAGCGGTACTTGAACGCATAGGGCTGCCGGTATCGGTGCTGATCGATACCCTGTACAGGCAAATCATCATGACAGGCGGCGTTCCCTATTCTCTTTCTGTTCCGACTCTGCCGACGCTGGACGGCATGACCGCCGGGCAGTTTGACGCCATGATGAAAAAAGGAGTTCGTGAGGCGCAGACCGGGCAGGGTCTCGGCGTGAACGATGCCTTTGCAAAAATCCGCGAGGGTATTTAGTATGACGTATGAAGTTCAGTTGACCCTTCATGCTACAGCACAGATCGGGGAAACTGTTTCCTATATTTCAAAGGTTCTCTTTGAACCGGAAACCGCAAGGCGGTGGGCGGATTTTTTGCAGACAGAGATTTCCTCCCTGGACCAAATGCCCGCGAGATATCCGCTGATTGAGAAAGAATCATGGCGGGCAATCGGCGTTCACAAAATGCCGGTCAAACACTTCATGGTATATTATTTCATCGATGAGGAAGAAAAAACGGTATGGGTTACTGTCGTGGTGTATGGCTGCAGAGATCAGATTGCCGCCTTGCGGAATATGCCGCAATAAGATCCAAATATCGTCGCAAACCAACCGCGCCCGGTTGGTTTTTCAGAACAGCCGGGCATTTTTACGTCCCAAAATCATTTGCGCCACGCTCTGCAAAGGATCAACAAGCAGATTGACACAGCTACGTCATCGTATAACCCGCTCTATAGAAAGAGCCGGGGCCTTCCTTGTGTCCAATTCCTCTTAGCATTTAATAAACGTCCAATCTTATAAATATTGCGACTCCCTGTGTAAAGAAAAACCCGAAAATGCCGTGTATAATAAAGAAGGAAGCGAGCTTTCCATAAATACCATATATCAATCCGAAATGGATTTACATCTGCAGTCAAAACAAAGGGGGAATCAAAATGAAAAAGGGAATCAACATCTGGTCCTTTCCAGACGGCATGAAAATGGCGGATTGCATGGTCTTGGCAAAAAAGGCAGGATACGATGGGATCGAGCTGAGTCTGAATGAGGAAGGCGAGGTGAGCCTTGCAAGCAGTGAAAAGGATTTGCTGGCTCTGAAGAGAACGGCAGAGGAAGTGGGAATTGAGGTTCCCAGCATTGCCAGCGGGCTTTATTGGACCTATCCCGCCACCAGTCCGGATCCGGCGATCCGGCAAAAGTCGGGGGACATCGTAAAAAAGCAGTTGGAAGTGGCCGCTGTTTTTGGGGCGGACAGCATTCTCGTGGTTCCCGGTGCAGTGACCGGTCCTTCTGCAGACAGTGAGGCGGTGCCGTACGATGTGGCATATGACCGGGCATTGGAAGCCTTTGCAGGATTGAAGGGGGAGGCGGCAGCCAACCAGGTAAACATAGGACTGGAAAATGTGTGGAACAAGTTTTTACTGTCTCCTCTTGAAATGCGGAACCTCATTGATCAAATCGACAGCCCATGGATCGGCTCCTATTTTGACATCGGCAATGTGCTCCTATTCGGCTATCCGGAGCAATGGGTGCGGATCCTGGGAAATCGCATCAAGAAGGTTCACATCAAGGACTTCCGTCAGTCGGTGGGAACATTGGGCGGCTTTGTGGATCTGCTGGCAGGGGATGTCAATTTTCCCGAGGTTATGAAGGCATTCCGGGAAATCGGTTACGATGATTATATCACAGCAGAGATGTCGCCCTATAAGAATTATGCCGGTCAGATTCTGTACAATACGTCCGGAGCCATGGATCGGATCCTGGAAAGATAAGATACATGGAAGCATAGAAATAGAAGCAGGGAAGCAAGAAGGAGAGCAAAGAAGCAGGAAAGAGAGAGCACGGAAGCAGGAAAGAGAAAAGGCAAGGAGAAGGGAGAACGGTTCATTATGCTGAAAGTTGGATTAATCGGGATCGGCTTCATGGGAAGAGGGCATCTGGATAATTATATCCGCCTGGAATCCGAGGGGTTTCCGGTCAAATTGACCGCCGTGTGCGATATTGATGACAAGAAATTTCAGAATATATTCATTCCGGGAAACATTGACGTCGGCAATGGAAAATATGATTTTTCAAAATATCATTTGTATACCGATATTGATGAGATGCTGGAGAAGGAAGATCTGGACTATGTGGATACCCCCCTGCCGACCTATCTGCATGCGGAAGCTGCGGTAAAGGCCTTGAACAAGGGGATTCCTGTGTTGTGCGAAAAGCCCATGGCGTTGACCGTGGAGCAATGTCAGTCGATGATTGATGCGGCGGAGAAGAATGGAAAGAAACTCATGGCGGCGCAGTGCCTGCGTTTTCTGCCGGCCTATGAATATCTGAAGGATTGTGTGGAAACGGGCCGGTTCGGCAAGGTATTGAGCGCATATTTCTTCCGCGGCGGTTCCACACCGAAATGGTCCTATCAGAACTGGCTGCAGACAAAGGACAAGAGCGGCGGCGCACTGATGGACCAGCATGTACATGATGTGGATACCATCAACTGGGTATTTGGTACGCCAAAGGCAGTTTCCACCGTGGGGAAGAATGTCATTCCCGCCAGCGGCTACGATATTGTATCCACCCGATATCTCTATGAGGACGGGAAAGTGGTTACGGCAGAGGATGACTGGACATTGGAAGGGGATTTCGGCTTTGAAATGCTGTTCCGGGTCAATTTTGAAAAAGGCAATCTGGTGTATCGGAAAGGGGTTCTGAAAGCCAATCCCAATGATGGAAAGTCCTTTGTACCGGATCTGCCGAAAGACGACGGATATTACCGGGAGATCAAATATTTTGCCAATGCCCTGATCAGCGGTACCCCGATTCAGACGGCATCTCCGCAAAGTACCATGGAAACCATACGAATCGCCCGGGCAGAAATGGAATCTGCAGATAACGGAGGACAGATTGTCCGTCTCTGAGGCAAAATGGATGGGAAAATGAAAAATTGACTTTTTTGTCAGTTGATATGGATTCGTGTGGATATCATGTTATAATGAGTACTTGATGTGGTTTAATACAGATAACAGATAACCATCAATGAAAAGGAGGAGTTATCGTGTTGGATAACGGTGTATATGCCATTGGCATCATTGGTTTCGGTGGAATGGGCAGTCATCACCTGGAATTGGCCGAGGGTACGAAGGAAGTAAAGATTGTCGGTTCCTTCGACATCAAAGAGAGCAGACAGCAATTGGCAAGGGAGAAAGGTCTGAAAGTCTATAACAGCAGGGAAGAGTTGCTGTCGGATGATACGATTGATATCGTTCTGGTGGCTACACCAAATGATCTTCATAAGGAAATCGCCATTCAGGCCATGCGGGCAGGCAAAAATGTTGTGTCGGAAAAGCCCATCACATTGGGATCCGCAGATCTTCAGGAAATGATCGATGTTTCCAAAGAGACCGGAAAACTTCTGGTGGTCCATCAGAATCGCCGGTGGGATGAAGATTTCCTGACCATGAAAAAAATCTATGATGAGAAAATGCTGGGCGAGGTATTTGCCATTGAATCCAGAGTCCATGGTTCCAGAGGGATTCCCGGTGACTGGAGACAGGAAAAGGAACACGGCGGCGGCATGATTCTGGACTGGGGAGTTCATATTCTGGACCAGGCTCTGATGTTCGTACCGGGGAAAGTCAAAAAAGTCTATGCCACTGTGGATCATATTACCAATCAGTTGGTGGATGACGGATTCCATGCAGAACTGTTTTTCGAAAACGGCGTGAAGTATGTTCTGGAGGTGGGAACCAGCAACTTTATTAATCTCCCGAGATGGTATATGCTTGGCAATAACGGCACGGCTGAGATCGGGAACTGGGGAGAGCCTGCCAAAGTGGTAACAGCAAAGGGAAAGAGTGAGACCGATATTGTACCGGTCCGGACCGCGGCAGGTATTACCAAAACCATGGCACCCCGCAGAAAGGATACCATTCAGGAGACGGAAGTTCCCCTGGTTCCGGGCAACCTCAAGGAATTCTACAGGAATGTGGCGGCTGCCCTGGACGGGAAGGAAGAAATCATCGTGAAGCTGCCGCAGGTAATGCGCGTGATGAAACTGATGGAAGCCATCTTTGAATCTGCGGAAAAACAGCAGGTTGTTGACTTTGAGTAAGCTGTTGACTTTTAGGCAGATATTGATTTAAGCAGTTATTGTTTTCAAATAAAGGAACAGAGACAGAAAAGCGGCATGATCCATCCGGATCATGCCGCTTCCATACTTCCAATCCTATTCAGCATTTACTTATCACTGGTTCAACTTTTTCCAGAGGCTTTCGGTTTCAACACACCATATATCAAAGCTTCCGGAGGCTGATTCCAACTTCCAGTTTCCGGCACGCGATGTTTATTGAACTCCCGGGGTGGATACTTTCTCTGCTCCAACCTCCGGCTTCTAATTTCCAACTTCTATTTATGGTACATCGCCATATATTCGCCGTGAGCTTTAATCAGATCGTCGCACATTTTCACGATGTCATCGATGGACAGCTCAGCTGCGGTATGGGGATCCAGCATGGCAGCCTGATAGATGTTTTCGATTTTCCGGGTCCGTGCTGCTTCAATGGTCATCAGCTGGACATTGATGTTGGTCATGTTCATGGCAGCCAGCTGAACGGGCAGTCTTCCCACATGGCAGGAGCGGATCCCGCCGCCGTCCACCAGGCAGGGCACCTCAACGCATGCATCTGCGGGCAGATTGTCAATCAAACCGGTATTCAGCACATTGCCGCCGATTTTATACAGGGTGTTGGTTGTAATGGCCTCCATAATATAGGAAGCATACTCTCTGGAACGTTCATGGGTCACCTTGCCGTCCTGAAGGATATTGTTCTTTTCTTCTTCCCAGCCCTTGATCTGGTTTACGCATCTGCGGGGATACTCATCCAGCGGGATGTTCAGCTTGTCAATCAGTTCGGGGTATTTGGACTTGATGAAAAGCGGATTGTATTCCGCATTGTGCTCACTGGATTCCGTGCAGTAATAGCCCAGTCGCCTGATGTATTCGAAGCGGACCATGTCATTGTGCTTTTCCGATGCGTTTTTCTTCGCGGCCCGCTTCCGGATTTCCGGATACAGATCGTTTCCATCCTTGTCACGGATCTCCAGCAGCCAGCCCATGTGGTTGATTCCCGCAATCAGCTCGCGGCGGCCCTCCAGTTTATCTTCCATCCCCAGGGATTTCAGCAGGGCAGAGGAGCAGACCTGTACGCTGTGGCATAAACCCACTGTCCTGATGCCGGTATATCGCTGCATGTATCCGGAAAGCATGGCCATGGGGTTGGTGTAATTCAGGAACCAGGCATTGGGACAGACTTCCTGCATATCATCGGCAAAATCCTGGAGCACCGGGATGGTACGAAGGGCACGCATGATACCGCCGATTCCCAGCGTATCCGCAATGGTCTGCCGCAGGCCGTATTTCTTCGGGACCTCAAAGTCAATGATGGTACACGGATCATATAATCCGACCTGAATGGCATTGACGA
>DAINCI010000123.1:0-5948 GCA_036732425.1 Bacillota bacterium | reverse complement strand
TATACTACTGCTATTACAGTTATTATAATTTTTGATTTTTCACTCTTCAGCCGTGCCTGGCATCACTCTTCCTTGAAAAATACCAGGATGCGGTATAAAATGGATGGAGAAGAAAAGCTGTGATAAAAATTGGAGGTTCGGAAAAATCATGAAACACTTCGGTTTAATGCATCCTGCCGATCAGCTGGTCACTTTTATGCAGAGGATTTATCAGCGCGGCCTCACTACCACCTCCGGCGGAAATTTATCCGTACTGGATGATGACGGTGATGTCTGGATCACGCCAAGCGGGATTGACAAGGGATCCCTTGCCAGAAGGGATATCATGCGGGTCCTGCCCGACGGGAAGACAGAAGGCATCCACACACCTTCCGTGGAGCTCCCTTTCCATAAAAAGATCTATGAAAAGCGTCCCGACATCAAAGCCATCATCCACGCCCACTCCCCGGCATTGATTGCGTTCAGCCTCGTCCGGAAGATTCCAGGGTCCCGGTTCACACCTGACATTCCTTTTACCTGCGGGAAAATCGGATTAGCGGCATATGCCGTTCCGGGCAGCAGAGAGCTGGGAGGCAATATCGCGGAAAAGTTCAGCGAAGGCTGTGACATGGTCATACTGGAAAACCATGGCGTAGTGGTGGGAAGCACCGATCTTTCCCATGCATACGCGATGTTTGAAGCTCTTGAATTTGCTGCCCGCACGGAAATCGAAGCAGGAAAATTGTCCGGTCCGGTGGAGCTGACAAAGGAACAGCTGGATATGGCAAAATGCGAGCAGACTGATCTGTCCGCGGAACTTCAAAAGACCTTTTCCAGCGAAGAACGGGACGCGCGCCGGAATATGTGCGCATTTACGCACAGAGCCTATGACCAGTTTCTGTTTACCTGCACGCAGGGGAGCTTCTCGCAGCGCCTGGAGGATGGAACTTTTCTGACTGCGCCTCCTTCCACCGACCGAAAGTATATGGAGGAAGCAGATATCCTGCATATAGGAAGGAATCCGGAAGGATCCGGAAACGGACATCATTGTTTCATAAGATTGATTCAGGCCGTCTATCAAAAGCATCCGGATATTCATTCGGTGGTGATTGCCCGCTCGCCCAACATCATGGCCTTTGCCATAACACATACTGAGCTGGAAACCAAAACCATACCGGAAACCTATCTCCAGCTCAGAAATATCCGGAAGATTCCTTTCGAATCCATCTTCAGGCATCCGGAGGAAACGGCAGAGATGTTTTCCAGCAAAACTCCCATTCTTCTCGTGGAAAACAACTGCATCCTTGTAACCGGCGATTCCCTGCTGAACGCCTATGACCGCCTGGAGGTGGCAGAATACAGTGCCAGGGCCATCCTGTCTGCCAAAACCCTTGGGAATCTGGTCCCCATCAATGATCAGCAAGTCCGTGACATAGAAGTGGCCTTCCATATGGAATAGAACGAACAGCCCCGGAAGATAAGAAAGCTGCCCAGTGCAAAGGCCGCCGTCAAATCCCGATACGGGTACTTTGGCAGCGGCCTTATTATAACACCTGAACGCCTGCTGATATTTGATCTTTTGTCAGAAAGATTTATCCAACCATTCCCTGTTCTCTTCCTATCGATTCAGAAAGGATTGAATTGTACATTCATTTCGTCCGGTATTTCTCACAGTTTCATACAAATCGGGCGCCCTTCTCCTTCATAAGGTTCCGCACCCTGACGCCGTCCAGTTCGTGGATTCCAACATTCTCATTTAAAGAGATGGCCGCTGCAATTCCGCAGGCTTCCCCTATAGCCCTGCAGGTCGGCATGATGCGCAGCGAACTCTGAGCAATAAAGTCCGAACCGATACATCTGCCCGCCACCAGCAGATTGGTAATCCCTTTCACCGTCAGGCAGCGGTAAGGAACTTCATAAAAGGGCCGGGTATCCTCATTTTGCTGAATCTTTATATTACGAAGCTTTCTCCCGTGGATATCCACCGGATAGTTGGACTGCGCAATGGCATCTTCGAATTTGCGGTGGGAAACCACATCCTCCGCTGTCAGATTATAATCCGCAACGATTCTGCGGGATTCCCGAATACCTACCATGGCAGAAATGTCGGAGATATACGCATGGTCAAATCCCTCAAAATATTTCCTGTAAAAGCGCAGTTGACGAAGAACAGCCTTCTTCCCGTTCAGCTGAACATACGTCAGATCCTCATTGTCTGTTCCGTTTGTATTTTCAAAGAACTCCGGGCAATTGAATGCCAGGCAGTCCCTCCGGCCGGGTACGCTGAATACCTGCCAATAAATCGCATCTTCCCGGGTAATGTCCCCTTTCTCCACCGCATCCAGAAATACGGGTTCGAGAGGCCATTTTCCCGTATTGGGAATGGTCATGGCCGTACTGATCTCCCGTCCCGGTTTGTACTCCTCCGGCTGATCCCGATTCTCATATTGCTGCAGAAAGTCCCAGAATTTTGGGATATCGATTCCTCCGATCATATACCGAAGGGAGACCGGCTGATTCTTTCCCGTCTCTTCTTCTCCGGCAGTAAAGCCGGCCTTTGCCAAACAGGAAACATCCCCGTCTCCCGTCGCATCGATATACACCTTTCCGGTGATCCGACCTTTTCCGGATTTGTTATGGACAACAATTTCCCGGATCGCATTGCCTTCTCTTTTTACATCGGTAATCAACGTATGGTAAAGAATTCTGACGTTTGCCCTTACCAGCAAATCTTCCAGAACAATGGAGATCATCAGCGGATCAAACGAAGATCCATCTCCGCTGGCAGCCCCCAGCTCCAACAATCTCTCATTGATCTCCTGACTCAAATAGGAATTCATGGGATTTCCCTCGATATGGGTACCCATCATCGGTGTTACCAGGGATAAAACGGCACTTCCCCCGGAAGTCCCGGACTGCTCAATCAGGGCAACGGTTTTCCCTTCCCTTGCCGCTGCAATGGCTGCTATGGAACCAGCCGTTCCGGCACCGCATACCACAACATCTGCCGTATCGGTAAACTGATATTCTGAATTCATATCATTCCGTCCTCCTCTGAAGTGTATTATACTATGGAAAGCAAAAAAGGCAAAAGCCTGAAAACCCGGAAGTTTGTTTTCCCCGGCGATCAGGCTTTGTCTTTCCCAAATAAACTTATTGTTCAATCTATCCCACATCTTAAGGAGTGGGCTTTTCGTTCGTAACCTGGAATTCTTCTTATTTCATCGTATCCTTATTTTCTTCGTGCCATTTCTGCATGGCGGCTTCATATTCCTTTCCGCCGGTCTTATCCCATTCCGCAATGATGTTATCAATGGCCTTCTGTGGATCTTCCCCGCTGGTAATGGCCTGGATCATCTTGTCATCGGTCATGGTGTTCAGAGCCGTTTCGTTATCCCTTACTGCCGGAAGAGAGGACGCATAGGATTCATAATAGTTCTCAACATCATAATCCCCCACTCTGGAGTTTATATCATCATAGAGTTCCGCAGCCGCATCGGTTTTCCTTGCCCTGGCCTGCCACATTTTAAACACATCATCCGTTGGTACAACACCAACCAGTTTGTCCGAATTGGTAAAGTCATCGAATGCAGGGAAAATGGGATAATACTTGTCATCCTTTATCTCATAGGATTCTCCCTCTTCCCCGATATAGATCTTCCTGAAGTTCTCCTTGTCGGATATCATATTGAACCAGTTGATGGCATGCTCCGGATTTTTCGCGGTTTTCGGAACACAGACGGCTCCCTTGATGCCCTGATTTACGAAAATGGGCGGCTTGGTGTCGGCATCTTTCGCCACAGGAGTGGCAATCTTAACTTTGGTATCACTGCCTGTCGCTTGAAACGCATCGTAGATTCCATCAATATCAAAAAACTTTACCGGATAAGCCAATGTGGTTCCGTTGGTGAATTTTTCCTTCGCTGTATCGCCGGTATTGATTGGCATGTCATTGTCCAGCAAACCTTCCTTGTACAGCTTCTGCATAAAGCCAAGATAATCCACTGTCGCAGGAACCTTGATCCGGGGCAGATATTCGCCGTCCACCTCATACCAACCTGCTTCGCCCATTCCAAATCCGGACATAATGTAGGGGAGCCAGCCTGTTGAAAATGTTGTAAACGCCGGTTTGCCTGTTTTATCCGTATATGCCTTCAAAACATCATATAATTCATCCAGATTGGTGGGGATATCCTTGCCCAGTTCCTCCAGATATTTTGTATTGAAACCAATCCCACCTTTTAAAATACCATAGGGATCCCCGCCGGGCTGCGGCCCA
This sequence comes from Bacillota bacterium, assembly GCA_036732425.1. Classification (GTDB taxonomy): domain Bacteria; phylum Bacillota; class Clostridia; order Caldicoprobacterales; family DTU083; genus UBA4874. The sequence continues at coordinate 1,690 of DAINCI010000123.1, read as the reverse complement.
TCAAATGCCTCCAGCGGGATTGCATAAACCACACCATCTTCTGTTGTCATGGACTGAAGCGCCATATCCGAAACGCCTGCAAGGATATTTTTTCCATACTTATCCAGCAGTGGCTTCAGATCCTGCACGGCATTCTTTTCAAACAGCTGACTGGCTTCGCTGGAACCAATTCTCAAAAGAAGATCATAGGATTCCCCTCCTGAAATCTCAAGGAACAGCTTTTCATCCGCATTTTCCTGCGGCAAACCAAACCAGTTCACCTTGTAACCGGTCATTTCTTCTTCAAGCTTGGTCCCGGGCTGTTCGTTAAAGTTATAGGGCTGATAAGCCGTCAGGATTTTCAGTTCCGGCTTTTCACCGGACAGGACGGAATCTTCTGACTTTGCCGGCTGTTTTGATGCAGTGGGATTTTCATTGCTTCCCTTCCCGCTGCCGTTCTTGTTGGAACCTCCACACGCAGCCATGGAAAACATAAGAGCTGCCGATAAAAAAACGCTCAACAGTTTTTTCATAAATTATATCCTCGCTATTCTATAGTTTTGTTTTTATGCCCTGTCACCTGACCCCTGCTTTCAACTGCAGGGCGGTTTGCAAAGTGCGATCAGATCATCCACACTGGCTGTTGCCAGACACTCCACGGTATCCGAAGCTCCATAGTAAATCTTTACTTCTCCGTCATCTTCCAGAATCATTCCACCCGGAAAAATAACATTGGTACGGAACCCCTTCTCCGCTTCCCATCCGGTTTCGGGTGCAATCAGGGGAAATTTGGACAAACCAATCACCTTCCCAGGATCTTCCGGATCCAACAACATAATACCGGCACAATAGCATTTGGTCCATTTGTCATCCCAGCCATTCTTGCCCCGGCTTTCATCACGCTGAACTGCATGAAACAATGTGAGCCAACCATATTTTGTTTTGATTGGCGGTGCTCCGGGCCCAATTTTGTCATTGGCAAACGGAACATCCTCCACGGTCAGGACCAGTTCAGAATCCCCCCAATAGCGAAGGTCCGGTGAAAAGGACATCCAGATATCAAATCGATCCTTACCGCCCCGGGAGTAGACAGGGAATGGCCGCTCCAACCGTACATATCTGTCATGGATCTTTTCCGGAAACAGCACCATGTTGCGATTATCCGGAACTGTCATGGAAAGCACTTCAATATTTTCGAAATCTTCTGTTACAGCGATCCCGCCCCGTAAGCCATGTTTGGTATCCACTGCAAAACACAGATACACCCGTCCGCCGAGAACCGTCAGTCTGGGATCATACACTCTTGTAATCTCCGGATCCCCCATGTCTTCGGCAGTCAGAAAAGGCTTTTTCCTCACGGACCATTTCTTTCCGTCATCACTGAATGCGATGCCAAGATTGCACCCGCGAAAACCATGTCCGTGGATGGGACTATAATCGTTACGGAAAATCATGACATATTTCCCCTTGTATTTGACGACGCCTGCGTTGAAGACACAATCGGCCGGATAAGGGATATCCCTGGCAGAAAGTACCGGAGCACCATCGTTGTATCGATGGATGACTGGAGTTGTTTTATATTCCGGCATCATTTGTGGCATAAAGAAACCTTCTTTCCTATGGCGTATTTTTACCTGGCTTGTTGTCAGCATACTGATTCCGATCTTTGGATTAGAAGCACAATGGAATTTCACTCAACAGCCCAACCGCT
>DAINCI010000122.1:0-5955 GCA_036732425.1 Bacillota bacterium | reverse complement strand
CGACCAACGGGACCGGCTTTATCAAGGATTATACCTTTGCGGAGCTCAGGGAATTTGATGCCGGGATCAAACGCGACAAGGCATTTATAGGGGAGAAGCTTCCGGGGATTGATGAATTTTTTGATTTGATAAAGGATACGGACCTGATTGTGAATATCGAGCTCAAAAATGATTTGTTTGAGTATCCGGATCTTGAAAAGATTGTATTTCAGAAGATTTACGAATACAATCTGAAGGATCATATTATTATTTCCTCTTTCAATCATTATTCCATCAAACGATGCATTGACCTGGATCCGGGTATCAGGACCGGCCTTTTGTATTCCAACCGGATATACAGGCCGGGAAAATATGCGAAGCGAATCGGAGCCACTGCGATTCATCCCAATTTCAGGGCATTCGGAAAGAAGGAAGCGCAGGATGCCTTCGATGAGAAGATTAGGATAAATGCCTGGACCATCAATGAAGCCGGGGATATGAAACAAATGATGGACCTCGGTATTGACGGGATGATCACCAATTATCCCAACCGGCTCAGAAAGCTGCTGGAGAAATAAAAGGCAGCATAAGCAGAGATAAAAAGCGACCTGCATGCAGATAATCACGGATTTATAAAGCGCTCAACGATGATTTTCACGTTTTGAGCGCTTTATTTCCATAACAGGAGGGGAATATGGATCATTGGATTTGTGCAAAAGAGTTTCAAAATCTGGAGCCGATCAATCTGTTCCGCAAGGAAATGGCGGAACCTGTGCCATATGGTCATCCGGACAGTCTTCGGAACTGTCATATCCTGTTTCGAAAGGAATTCACCGTTTCAGGGAAATCTCCTTATCAACTCTGTATCACCGCAGACGATTATTATAAACTGTATCTCAACGGAGAATACGTCGGACAGGGCCCTGCGCCTTCCTATCCTTTTTCTCACAACTACAATACCTATGATGTAACGCGGTTTCCTGTGGAAGGAATCAACGTACTGGCCGTTCGGGGGATTCCGGTGTAAGGCCGGATCAGTTCACTGCGGTTGTCCGTCATTATCCCCTCCGGGAAAAGGCAGAATTCCACTCCTCTGATTCTTTGTTGAATGCTGTCTGGGATCTGTGCTCCAATGGTGTGGTCATGGGGGTTCAGTAGGGATTTCTGGACTGTCCCCAGAGGGAAAAGAGACAGTATCTGGGGGATATGACGGTGACCTCCCTGTCTCATTTCTATCTCTCCGGGGACAGCCGGCCATATCGGAAGGCACTGCAGGATTTTGCAGACAGTACGTTGATCTGCAAGGGAATGATGGCGGTTGCCCCGGGATCTCTCATGCAGGAAATAGCGGACTTTTCCCTGCTGTATCCTCTGCAGGTTCTGAACTATTACACGAAAGGGCTGAAAATGTTTCGACAAAATTATTTTGACAATGGAAAGTATTTCAATTATACTGGAAAGTGAGCAGATTTTTTCATATGCATCTGGGGATAAAAGACAGCTAAGATATGATATCAAAGGATAAGAAAGGTAAATAGAGTATGTGATTATGTGAATAGAGTGTGTTGTTGAGGATCAATTTTTTGTATTGTCTGTATCGCTGACACAGCGGGGAAAGGAAGGATATTATGAAAACGATGATTACAGTTGTATCACTGGCAGAGTTGATCTGTTTATGGTTGTCGATGGTGCATGGAAACAGAATCCATTCCACAGGGTATCATGTTGTTTTGTGCCTAATTTCTGCCGGGCTCAGTTCCTTTCTTCCGGAACTCGGCATCCCACTGCAGATTTTTTCCTGGCTCGCGATATTTGCAGCATTATATTTAGGGACAAGGATCGTTCTTCACAGAAAGCAAAAAAGCCAAGCACAGATATATAACAATTCTTCCTGCATCGAAAGGGGAATTTTGAAGAAATTTAAGCTTATATGTAGATAAATAGAAAACTTTGTCGTTTCTCTTGCCGTCTATAGGGTAGACATAGACTGTGTGAGGTGATTCATGCTATTTTATGGAATTAAAATAATATAAAAATTTAAATAAAAATGGAGGGGGAATAAGAATGAGACATTTATTGCAAAACAAAAAGCACAGGATTAGTTTGTTGTTGGTTCTTCTATTAATATTTCAGCTTATAATACCGATCACATCAAAGGTATTTGCAGATGAAACAAATCAGGAGGCAGCAGCAAAGGACGGGTTCACACAGGAAGACATATCTCAGAAGGAACAGCCGGATGAAAAAGCGAATCATGAGGAACCTTCTCCGGAAGAGGCGTCTCCGGGCGAACCCCAGGAAAATTTATCGGAACAAAAGGATTTACCGGAACAAACAGAAAGCAAGTTGGCGCCTCAGGAGCATTCACCGGAAAAGCAATTACCGCAGAAACAATCATCGGGGAAGATATCTTCGAAGACGGATTCTGAACCGGACAAATCTGCGCTTTCTCCCATGGCTGCAGAAAAAAACCGGCATTCGGAAGATACGAAAGGAAAAGATCTGGGCAATATCTTTACATTGAATCTTTTTCAGCTGGGAGGAAAAGATGGTACTCCCATAAAGGATGGGGATGTCATAGATATTGCAGACGGCACGGAGGTTTACATAGAATTTGACTGGAATACGGAAGGCCTGGACGCCAAAGCCGGGGATTGGGCGGAAATGGAGCTCCCTGACATATTTAAGAAAATCGATGTAAAAAATCTGCCCATACAAGTTGTGGATAGCGATGGAAATCCAATTGATGTTGGAACATACACTATTCATGACGGAGTACTGAAGTTTGTATTCAATGAAAATATTGAACGGGATGATGTGGTAAATGGAACGGCAGGTTTTGGACTGCAATTCGACCTGGAGAAGTTCAAGGACAATATAGAGCAGGAGATTGTGTTTCATGATTCCAGAAATATTACCCTGACGGTCATTGCGAAGCCGCAGGGGAAGCAGGATGGCATCAGTAAGGAAGGGCAAGCTGACAATAAGCATGATGCAAAGGAAATTACCTGGACCATAGATGTCGTAAATACCAGTGACGAGGCAATTACCGATGCCACCGTGAAGGATGTTATTCCGGAAGGCCTGAAATTAAAAGAAGGCAGCTTTAAAGTAAATGAGCTGATCCTGGGATATGAAGGGAAAAAGTCACTGGGTGAGGCGGTTTCGGTTACCCCGGATATTGCTGGAAATGAGTTTGCGATCGGATTCGAAAACGCGGCGTCTTATAAAGGTTATCGGATCGAGTATACAACGATCATCGAGGATTATTCAAGGGACACCTTTACCAATGACGCAACCTTCTCTTATGGTGAAACAGAGTTACCGGCGCAGGCAACCGTGAATGGACTTACGAGAAGTAACGCCATAGAAAAAGATGGCTGGCCACAGGGGGACGGAACGATCTGGTGGAAGATCGACGTCAACAAAGGCGGCGGCGAACTGGAGCATGCAGTGGTGGAGGATTCGTTGCCGGAAGGATTGGAATTTGTACCGGATTCCATGGTAGTCACAAAGTATAAAAACGATCAGAAAGTGGACCATGAATTGCGTGAGCCGCTGGAATTTCCGCTGGATCTGGGAAAAATAGAAGCGGACGAACGGTATGAGATCGGGTTTCGGACCACTGTCGATTATAAGAAAATAAATAACGGAGAATATCAGAAGAAAAATGAATTTACCAATAAAACGGTTTTAAAGGATGAAGATAAACCCAGAGGGGAAGCAGAGAAAAAGCTTACTGTCCGGCGTCCTGATATTCTCAGTAAAGCGGGAAAGTCCAATGTGGATTATGAGAACAAGACCATCACCTGGACCGTGAGGATCAATGAAGCCCGTCATCCGCTGGATCAAGTGGTATTGACCGATCTTCTGCCGGAAGGGCTGAGCCTGACAGAAGATGACATAAAAGTTACCAGTCTGGAAGGAAAGGACTATACACCGAACATCACCATCGAAACTTTAGCGGATGGAGAGAATGCCGGAAAAACGGAATTAAGGATGGTATTCGATGAGGTAGGCACGGATCAGATCACCGTAGAGTATACGACCCATGTAGAAGATTTTACAAAAAATACGTTTAACAATGTCGCTTCGCTGGGAGGAAACGGCGTTGGCGAAGGCGGGAATGAAATATCCAAACCGGTAAACCCGGCAGGGAATACCTATGATAAAAGTTTTCAATCAATTGATTACAATAAGAAAACGATGAAGTGGCAAATTGTTGTGGATCCCAAAAGGGAAGCGCTCGATGAGCTTACCATTGTTGACACTTTTCCCAATAACGGACTGATCCTGCTGCCGGATACCCTGCAGGTCAAGGTTGGAGACACAGAGATATCCGAAGGATACACCCTGACGCCAAATGAAGCGGACGGAATAACCGGTTATCAAAAGGGATTCACCATGGTATTTGATGCGCCGATCCTTCCGCTGAATTCCAGAATGGTGATCACCTATGAGACTTCCTATGACGCGCAGCGGGAAGTGGAGGGTTCTGTTCCGGATGCGCATATTGGTTCAGATAAAGAAACAGGGAAAGAAGCAAAGGTCTATAAGAACTCCGCGACGTTTACAGGGAAAACGATAAACGGAAATAATGTAGAGATAAACAGGGATGCCCAAACTAAAGTCCGGGAAGATTCCTGGAACAGCGGGAAGAAAGAAGGACGGTTCGTCCATTTTGATGTGGAAGGAAATCAAAAGGCAGGCTGGGTAAGCGGCAGGGAAAGAAAAATAGCATGGCAGCTGTACACCAATTACCAGCAGCAGAACCTTGGAACCGGTGTAGTGGTGAAAGATACCCTGGATTATGAAGGGACCATCGATGAAGACAGCATTGCAGTGAAGGTTTATCATGTGGATCGAGGCGGCAATACCAAAATAACGGATGAAGTTCTGGATCCGGAAAATTATGATATTTCGGTTGATGGGAAAACCTTTACGTTGACCTTCAAGGATGATTTTGAGGTCAAGGACAGATATGTAATAGAGTTTCTGACCACGGTACCGGATGTATCCGAAAAGTTATATACCAACAAAGCAACCGTGCAGGCTGGAGGAAAAGAGTATCCTTATTCCGCAACCCTGCATTATGAGAATGCGGATAAATTCCTGGACAAAAATGCGAAAGATGTCGACGGCAAACAGGTTTATACCGGTGACGGGATCAACTGGGAAGTTCAGGTGAATGAAAATCTGTCCGTCATAAAAGATGCTGAAATTGTGGATACCATAAGCAAGGGCCTTACCTATGTGGAGGGAAGCCTCGAAGTTCATAAATTGGTGGATGGAAAAGAAGTTCCATTGACAGAAGGGGGAAATTATACTCCTGGCCTGAAAAAAACCGAGGGGGGAGAGACCGTCCTGACCCTGAATTTTCAGGAAGATGTGGACACTGCTCTGGTCCTCAGATATCAGACCATTGTGACAGGAACCGATGGCCAGGTAAGCAACAAAGTGGAATTCGACGGAACGGGAATTGAGAAAAAAACAGTGGAATCCGAGAAACTGGATGCAAAGCAGTTCTCCTATGTATCCGGACAAATGAATCCAAAGAGGGGAGTACTGCAGGTCACAAAGGTGGATGCAGAGGAAGAATCCGTTATTGCAAACAATGAGGCGAAATTTACCTTATGGTATCAACTGAATGGAGAGTATAAACAGTTTGGTGATTCCTTTACGACGGAAAATGGTGTGCTGAAGATAGGGAACCTGCCTCTCCGGACTTATTATCTGCGGGAAGCGAAAGCACCCAATGGTTACGCGCTTTCGGACAAAGAGATCGAAATCCCGGTAAATCAGACATATCAGGACAAGGAAGAGAACATTGCGAAAGTGGATTTCGTGAATGTCAGGGAGAAAGCGGAAGTCACCGGAGCTAAAATCTGGGAGGGCGGTGAAGCAGACAGACCGGAGTCCATTGAACTCCAATTGTTCCGGGATGGTAAAGCCTATGGAGATCCGGTTGCCCTGGAC
>DAINCI010000121.1:0-6049 GCA_036732425.1 Bacillota bacterium | reverse complement strand
GGAAATCACGGTTACAGTCACCAGCATCACAATAATCTGAACCTGGATGGGAACCGGAAAGAAATCCTGGATACGGAAAAGGTGATTGAAGCGGAAACAGGCATCAAAACCACGCTGTTTGCCCCTCCTTATGGAGAATTCAACGATACGACCCTGCAGGCTGCAGATTCCCTTGGCTATCGGACGATAATGTGGAGCATTGATACCATTGACTGGAAAAGGGACGGAAAAGAAAAGATTCTGCAGCGGGTAATGAAAAATCCCCATAACGGCGCTTTGATTCTGATGCATCCCACCGAGGATACCGTTACGGTGCTTCCCGTCATCATCGGGAAACTTCAGGAATTGGGTTATCATATCGGAACGGTTTCCGATGCCATTCAGGGATGATTTCATTCATCAAAACAATAAGGCTTGTCAGCAGAGGTATGAAATACCTCTTTTTTTTATGAACGGAGCCGACTGTCCGTAAGCGCATTACTTTCCGAAGGAAACGGGTAAATGTCCCTGTAAACGCCATGCACACCGGTTTTGGAACCGTCATACTATGATAACAGAAAAGGGAGGTTTCAGCATGAAGCAGGAATTAAAATTTACCTTTCTTGGAGGAGACAATCGTCAGAAACAGGCTGTTTCCATACTGGCACAGGATGGCTTTCCCATCAATGTCTTTGGATGGAACAGTATTCCGCATGAAAAAAATGTTTGTATTTCTGAAACATTGGATCCGGAATTGCTGGACTGCAATGTGCTCATGCTTCCTGTCCCATATGGAAAGTCAGGGAAAATCCATCTTCCGGATCCTTATCCGGATGTAACGCTTACGTCCCTGCTTCCCAATCTGAAGCCGGGCACAGTGATTATTTTTGGCAAAGAAGACAAGGAATTTTCTGAGATTGCGGATTCGTATTTATACTCTTGTTATGACATTCTGAAGGAAGAATCCTTTTCCGTCCGGAATGCCATCCCGACTGCAGAAGGCGCCATTCAGAGGGCCATGGAACAAACCGATATTACCCTTCACCATGCAAATGTTCTGATTTTGGGATATGGGCGAATCGGAAAGGTTCTTTCCCGCATGCTGCTGGGAATCGGATCCCATGTTGCAGTGGAGGCACGCAGCAGCGGGGATATTGCGTGGATCGGGGAAAGCGGATGTCAGGCGGTGCCTCTTGACAAACTGGATGGTGTGCTGGGAACTCAGGATATCATTTTCAATACGGTACCGGCAGTATTGCTGGATCGCTTCAGACTTGGCAAGATCAGCCCGGAATGCAGGATTCTCGATCTGGCATCCCAGCCCGGCGGAGTGGATTTGGAAGCGGCGGAGGATCTGGGAATCCATGCCACGCAGTATCCCGGCCTGCCGGGACTTGTTGCACCCAAAAGTGCCGCACGGGTGATCTGTCAGAGTACCATGGATATTTTGGAACGTCACTTTCAGGACGATGGAACGGGAGGAGAATCAAATTGTTGTTGAAAGGAAAAAAGATTGGATTTTGTGTAACCGGATCCTTTTGTACACTGGATGCGGTGCTTCCCCAGATACAGCTGCTGAAGGAAGAAGGAGCCGAGCTTTTCCCGGTATTTTCCAATGCCATATCCACAACCGATACCCGGTTTACCACAGCCCGTGCCTTTCGGGAAAAGGTCGTGGATATCACCGGGCGGGAGCCGGTGGATACTATAGTTGAAGCAGAGCCTTTCGGACCCGTTCGAAAAATGGATCTGATGATCATCGCGCCCTGCACCGGAAACACGCTGGCAAAACTGGTAAACGGGATAACAGATACGCCTGTATTGATGGCATCCAAGGCGCATCTGAGGAATCAGAGGCCATTGCTGATTGCAGTAGCCACCAACGATGGCCTTGGCAACAATGCAAGGAATATCGGCATGGCTCTGAATCTGAAAAATGTCTTTCTGGTTCCCATGTTTCAGGATAATCCGTCTAAAAAGCCAAATTCCCTGGTGTCGGATATGACTCAGATATTGGAAGCGTCCGGGAAGGCAATGGAAAAATCACAGATTCAACCTGTTTTGATTGAGAAAGAAGGAAATCCATAAGAAAAACAAATTGATTTTGTTGTATAATTGATAGAGTAAAAAATGGATCCATACAAGAGAAAATGGGACAGAATGGGAGGGTGCCTATGAGAATTGTGATACAGAAATTTGGAGGGACATCGGTTGCGGAATCGAAAACCCGGGAAATGGCAGTCCGTAAAATCATCAATGCCCGGAAAAGCGGATTCCAGTCCGTGGTGGTTGTTTCTGCCATGGGCAGAAGGGGCGATCCCTATGCAACCGATACCCTGATTGATTTTATAAGGAATAGTTATCGGGATGTTCATCCCAGGGAAATGGATCTTCTGATGTCCGTGGGAGAGATCCTGTCCTGTGTTGTCATGGCCAATACCCTGCAGGGCAAGGGATATGATGCGGTTGCGGTTACCGGCAGGCAGGCAGGTATCCTGACGGATGAAAACCATGGAAATGCCGATATTCTGGAAGTCCGGCCGGATTTTATTGTTCACCTGCTGGAACATGGGAAAATACCGGTGGTCGCCGGCTTCCAGGGATCCACCAAAGCCGGGCAGATTACCACCTTTGGCAGAGGCGGAAGCGATACAACGGCAGCCATACTGGGAGAAGCCCTGAAAGCGGAATCCATTGAAATCTATACCGATGTGGATGGCATTATGACGGCGGATCCGCGAATTGTATCCGATGCATCCACACTGAGAACCATCAGTTATTCTGAGATTCTTCAGATTGCAGATCAGGGAGCAAAGGTCATACATCCCAAAGCAGTGGAGATTGCCATGAGGAGCGGAATACCGATTATCATCAAAAACACCATGACCAATTCTCCCGGAACGGTGGTCTCTTCCCAACCGGGACGAAGGATGCATCAAAAATCCGGTCAGTTGATCACGAGTATCGCACATATGACGGGAAGAACGCAGTTTACCATAGAAACGGAAGGGATGAAGGATCAGGATGATATTCTGGTATGTTTGGCGGGCAATGGGATCAGTATTGATATCATCAATATTTTCCCGGATCAAATGGTCTTTACCATAGAAGGCCATGCCACAAAAAAGGCATTGGGGATACTGGAGAAACAGAAAAAGCCGTATCGCGTCATTGAAAACTGCAGCAAGATTTCTGTTGTTGGAGATCGGATGCGCGGAATTCCCGGCGTCATGTCCAGGATCATCCGGGCACTGACTGCAAGACAGATCGAAGTGCTTCAGACTTCTGACTCCCATTCGACCATTTCCTGCCTGGTAAAAGGAGAGGATACCGTTCCGGCTGTCCTTGCCCTTCATGAAGAATTCAAACTTTCCACACAATGAGCCGTCAGGGCTCATTTTTTTTGCCTGCCTGGAAATACTAAGGCCGTAATTAATTGTGAATGGAAAAAAACGGAGGCAAAAATGAAAATAAGAGACCAGGCACAGGGCACGGGCCCGCAGCCGCAACCGTCCGGCCCGGCGGACACCGCCGGAACAGCGAACAACATAAAGGAAATGGGAGCACAGAACATACCGGCGGCAAAGGGAAGCAATATCCACTGTCTGACCATTATCGGACAAATAGAAGGCCATATGGTATTGCCGCCCCAAAATAAAACAACGAAATATGAACATGTGATTCCCCAGTTGGCAGCGATTGAGGAAAGCGACGAAATTGAGGGGCTGCTGCTGATTCTGAACACGGTGGGAGGGGATGTGGAAGCCGGCCTGGCGATTGCGGAAATGATCAGTACCATGTCCAAGCCTTCCGTATCCCTTGTTTTGGGCGGAGGCCACAGCATCGGTGTTCCACTGTCCGTATGTACGGATTACACCTTTATCGCTTCCACCGCCACCATGACCATTCATCCGATCCGAATGAGCGGCATGGTGGTGGGAGGCCCGCAGACCTATGAATACTTCAATAAAATGCAGCAAAGGATATCCAGCTTTATTACAGGCCATTCCTCCATTACGACGGAGAGATGGAAGGAACTTCTTTACCGAACGGGAGAATTGGCGAATGAAGTGGGTACCGTTCTGATCGGACAGGAAGCGGTATCCAACGGCCTGATCCATGAAGTCGGCGGGATCCGGAATGCCATGGAGAAGCTGCGGGAACTGATCCGTCTGAGAAAAGGGGAATCCAAATGATCCTTCACACCATAGTGGATCCAAACCTTATCTGGCAGCAGAAGGAAGAAATACAGACGACCACGGAAATCAAATATCACGGAATCCGGATGGAAGTGATTCCGATGGACGAAAAAACCGTTCAAATCAACCGGATACTCAGCACGAACCTGAAAGACTATCTGGATCCGGGCCTGCAGCCTGGATCAAAACTGGAATATACCCTCAATCCCCGGGAAGAATCGTAAAGCCCCGGGATTTTTTTGTCCGTTTGCTTTTTTTCCATCTATATGGATTACATGCCCAAGAAGTGATATAATCAATTTATCGATGAATCCTTCCGTTCCATATTACGCAGAACTTGGGAAGGAAAAGCCTGAGATGCTGACGAATATGGAAGACTGAGGTGATAATTGTGAAGAAGAAGAAAAGGACTAAGTCCATCACTCAAAAAAAAAGAAGAACACATGAAATTGCAGGAGTTCTTGTTGCATCATTGGGCCTTTTCTTTGGATTGGCTGTATATTTCAGGGAATATTCCGGAGCGGCGGGGCGTGCACTGTCCGGTGTCCTGAGAGGCTTATTCGGGCTTACGGCTTATTTGCTGCCGGTCCTGACGGTAATGCTGGGGATTTGGATCATTCTTTCAAAGCACAGGAAATGGGCTTTGTCTGTGGTTACTGTCTATTTTCTGCTCTGTCTTCTTCATTTATTTTATTTTCCCAGCTTTATAACGGGCAAAGGGCTGAAGTCTTTTGTCCTGTCCTCGTACCGGGAGGGGAAAGGACCGGCAACAAAGGGTACCGGTGCCATCTGTGCTCCGTTCAGCTATCTGATCTACTCCCTGTTTGGTTTGCCGGGCGCCTTCATTTTTATCATAACAGTGATGATGGTCAATCTTATGCTGCTGACCAACCTCTCTTTAAAGCAGGCTGGATGCCGTGTTTACAGGTTCCTTCATCTTGATGCCGTGAGAAAAGGCATCGCAAAGTTTGGCAAAACGCTGTCGATGGCGGCAAAGAAACAAAAAGTCGTTTTTGAGGAGAGAAAGCTTCTGACGGAGCCGGACCAAACGGTCGGCGATGACGATGTTTCCGAATCGGTTCCTCATCCGGCAGAAACCGAAGCCGGCGGACAGGACGGGGATTCGCAGGCATCGGAAATCAGGATCATTGATTTTCTGAAGGAAAAGGAGCAGGAGGAAAGGGACAGACCGGATAAGGGGGAAAGCTTCCAAAAGCCGGAAGACAGGAAGAAGAGGAAGGAGGCACCGGCTTCTGAGTTCAAAATGCAGCAGGAATCCCTCCCCTATATGACTCCTCCGGTTTCTCTGCTGCAGGAACCGGTGCAGAAAAAGAGAAGTGCCCTGGTGGAAAAAACCGTTGTGGGAAATGCCAGACTGTTGGAAGAAACCCTGAAAAGCTTCGGGGTCTCCGCCAAAGTGAATCAGGTCAGTCGCGGGCCGGTGATCACCCGATATGAGCTCCAACCGGCTCCCGGTGTGAAAGTCAGCCGTATTGTCAGTTTATCCGATGACATTGCGCTGAATCTGGCAGCACCCGGTGTTCGGATTGAAGCACCGATCCCGGGAAAAGCCGCGATTGGCATTGAAGTGCCCAACAAGAATGTTGCTCCGGTGCTGCTTCGGGAGGTATTGGAATCGGACAGCTTTTTCAATCACCCGTCCAAGCTGGCCTTCGCCCTTGGGAAGGACATCGCAGGGAAAAATATCATAGCGGATATTGCCAAAATGCCGCATATGCTGATTGCCGGGGCAACAGGATCGGGGAAAAGCGTATGTATCAATTCCATGATTGTCAGCATTCTGTACAAGGCAACCCCGGATGAAGTCCGGCTGATTATGATTGATCCCAAAGTGGTGGAATTGAATACAT
>DAINCI010000120.1:0-6123 GCA_036732425.1 Bacillota bacterium | reverse complement strand
GCCAAAACAATGATACCGCCCAGAGGCTCTTCCTTTACCAGCTTTTTGATCTCTGCCTTGTTTTCCTTCTCCTTCAGATACGTAATCACCAGACTGTATCCGTTGTCTCTTGCTTCCTGATCAATTCCTTCGATCAGGGCAGAAAAGAAAGGGGTATCCGAAACAACAAGTCCTTGCTTTTTGTAGATGACAAATCGGATGCTTTTCTGATTTTTTGATGTGTTCCTGGATAATATATTTACATTATAGCCCATCTCTTCCGTTACTTTCAGCACCTTTTCCTTCGTTTCCTGGCTCACACCCGGCCGATTGTTTAGTGCCAAAGACACTGTGGCTTGTGAAATATTTAATCTTTCCGCAATGTCCTTTAATTTTAATGTCATAGTTTACTCCTTTTTAAATCAATTTTAATACATTATATAATAGTTCCGGTTATATTGTAAAGTATTTCAGTCAACAAGGAAATCAACCCAACATGCTATCGCCAGATATCTCTCCAGTCCTTTGCACCCTTCCATAGGAATACCTGACCTTTTATCAGACGGCAGTTGCGATCCATCTTCCCTATTTTCTCCATCTCCTCTTTGGTAAGAGGATCTTCCACAACAGCCTGAAGATTGCTTCGTAAATGAGTGGGATTCGTGGAAAAGGGAATCGGCACCTGGCCGTTTTGCACAGCCCATTTTACACAAAGGACAGACGGGTGCACCCGATGATTTCGTGCTATTTTCATCACAACCGGATCCTCTGTATCCACGGTATCCCCGGGGGCTCTGTCACGATCCGGCCTCCTGGGTGATCCGATGGGACAGAAGCCAATCGGTACCATCCCATTCTCCTTTACAAAGTGAAACAGTTCAGGCTGCTGAAAATGAGGATGCAGTTCCATTTCATTGCATACCGGCTTAATCTCCGCATCCCTTAATATCATCCGAAGCTTTGAAATTGTAACATTGGAGGTACCGATATGCCGGACCAACCCTAACTTCACCAGTCTCTCCATTTGCCTCCAGGTTTTCATGAATTCCTCATGGATATACGGCCTTGCATTCCGGTCCCGGGAATCCGCATCGCATCCCGGCTCATGAAAGTTTTGAAACGGCCAATGAACCAGAAATAAATCCAGATAATCCAGTTTTAAATCCTTCAGCGTTTTTGCACAGGAAATTAAAACATCCCCTTCCCCATGCATATCATTCCATAACTTCGAGGTAATCCATAGTTCATTTCTTGGAATCCCTGCTTCCATAGCCTCATGAAGGGCATCCCCGATTAAGGATTCATTGCCGTAAACCGATGCACAGTCAATATTTCGGTATCCCATGGAAACAGCTTTCTTTACAGTCTCTGCCACCTCTTCTCCGGAAACATGATCAGACCCGAAAGTCCCCAGACCGATGGCGGGAATCTTCTCACCTGTACACAACGTCCTTTTTGGTACTTGATTAGGATCGACTCCATCCGAGTCAATCGTGAATCCCTCACCCTGACTTGTCATATTTTTCTCGATCCTTCCTCCATGCCGTTCCATCCATTTGCCCGTCCGGCAGTGGTGCCAGTGTGCTCTACGAATACCTTCCTCTCCATGCCGTCCATACATTTTATTTATTTTGAGGCTCTGTCTGCAGCGGTACCGTCGTATAGGGAACAATGCTCACATCGCCCATCAGTCCATAATCCTGAACCGTCGGAAAGGACTCCGTCCACCTGGACTCTTTGCTTTGATAATTTCGCTGAAGCATACGGTTTGTCAAGGTGGAGGCTACCTGAATCCGGAGATAGTTCCTACCCGGCCGGAGAAGCGAAGTAATGTCCACCTGCAAGATCCGAATATCAATGCCGGGTGTCTTCTCTCCATTGACCCAGGCTTCCACCGAACCGCCTCCTGCCGATTCCATAACCAGATAAGCCCCGTTTCCTTCCCCCCAGTATTCCGGAAGATCAAACTCCGTCGTGTACGTGCCAATTCCGGATACATGCGACATGGAAGGATGTTCTCCGGCCAGTTTCGCCAGCTGCTCTTTGGTGGCAGGCAGGTCCTTCCAGGCAGCCAGACCACAGTTCTCAAAAATCAGCTTCGTTTTTTTGGTTGTATAATACACTTCAATCGTCTGGTGGCCAAACCTGCGTTCCATGTTCCTGACTTGTCTGCCCTCATTCCAGTCTTCCACTACGATATCCCATTTGGTCAGCCGAATGGCGTCCGGAACCAAAATTTTGGAGGATTTGATTTTGCCATTGCTCCAGACCGTTTCATATTTCCCGGAAGCAAAGGCTTTCGCCTGCAGGATGCCTTTGCTTTCAACTATATCATCCGCTGTTGTGGAAATCGCATGAGGCATACCGGAGCTGTGCAAATCAAGTGCAATGATTACGGCTTCCCCGGATTGCAGGGTTAAGGGAACGCGGGTCCTGCCGTCCCTGATCTCATACCGGCCAATCCGTCGGACTTCGCCGGTCCAGGCATCCATGCAATACGGCGCGCCCTCTCCTTCTATATTCAGGGTAAACGAGCAGGGAGCAGCATTCTTTTCCAACTCAAACCGATAGGAATACACAAAAGTATAAAATATCATGTTCTCTCTGTCCTGACGGGAAACGGTCAATATGTTGCTGCTTTGCCCGTCCAAAGCCACGCGGGGGAAAACGCCAAGCCCCTGCAATACCAAAAGGGCCTTTGACGGATTTTCGACTTCGACAGTATTGGGAAGAGCTTTGATTTCCTCCACAATAGCCCGAAGTTCTGCCTCACTGTCCTTTTTGTATTTGCAGACAGAAGCCGCTTTATTGTGGTGAATCTCCGTGCCGTCGTGTGCGGCAACTTCCGTATTGTGGTTTACAAACAGAACCGGAAGACCGTCCTTTGCAATGGAAAGAAGCTTTTTGGCACAAGAGAGTTCCATACTTTCCTGATACACGATAATGGACCGATAAGCAGGGCCGTCCGGTTGCAGTGTGTCTTTGGTCCAGGATACATTCTCTTCGTCTTCCAATAGAAGGGGAGACAAGTAATCATAGGTATAACCTGCTCTCTGCAGGGTGAGATCCCTCCAGAAATAAGGCATGTCATGCATAAAATAGTTATTGGCAAACGTGTTGTATCCCTTAGGCTGGCCATAGTTAATAAAAGAATAATCCGTTCGCAGAATGGCAATATCCCGTGCAGGAAGTCCCTGTCGGAGAGCCTTCTGGTTTCTGGCAAGCATCCGGGTCCATCCGGGATAATGAAGCGACGAGGGCTGCCGACTGTTGAACCGCTCCGAGAACCGGGCATACATTCCTTCATGACCCGGCCAGTAGGTGTCCTTTTCCGATCCTTCTATGGCAGAATAGCCATGAAATACCGTGCGGCTGACTCCTCCCGCAAACTGCAGGAGGCAAAGCTGCGTCCAGTCATCCATATTATAGTAATAGTTGCGACCTGGTACAGCGCCTGTCTCGCTGGAAAAGATCCGACCATACATATTTGCGGATCCCAGCATGCCGCGATACAGATCAATATCTGCAGCCTGTGCAAAAGACTCTGTTTCCACATCATCAAGATACCGTGCCGGTGTAGATATTTCATAGGGCATTCCATAGGACGGCTCAGCACGCAGAGTCATATGCAGCGAATGGAGCCATTTCTGCAGGGGCTTCAGTACATTTTCCAGATACAAGTCGCTAATCACACTGCAATAGTCCATACGTACTTTCTTTGCCAGGGCATTCCCGGCCGGGTCGGAGGCAATATAATCATACTGCTTTGCCTTGCCGGATGTCACCCGCACCGTGTCTGTTGTAAGCATAGGCAGATACCGGATAATATCGTATCCCTTCCGTCTTTGAAATTCATCTGTGATATGGTATCCCCAGAATATTCCGCCTGCGCCATAGGTGAGAAGTTCCAGGGAATCCATATAGATCTCGCCGCGGCCGTTTTTACGGATGATTTCCTTTAGATCCTCTGTAAAAATGTTCTCCTCCCAATAATCCATCATGGCTTCCACCCCAT
The DNA here is from genome assembly GCA_036732425.1 of Bacillota bacterium. Lineage (GTDB taxonomy): Bacteria > Bacillota > Clostridia > Caldicoprobacterales > DTU083 > UBA4874. Next base: position 2,129 of record DAINCI010000120.1, on the reverse strand, counting down.
AGCGATCAATGTAATTGATGGTATAGTTTGTATCAACCGAAGGAGATGCTGTCTGACCCGTGCCATGCATCCAATAAACAAACAGCGCATATTCATCATCCTTAGGAGCTGTCCAGCTCAGGATATAACAATCCTCCTCTTGCACAACGCAGCCTGTCAGATCGGTCAGGGATGAAATATCCAGAATGCCGGTACCGGCTCCCTGTGCATATCCCGGGCCGCATCCTTCCCGCGGTCGAAGCACCCTGGCAGCAACCACCGCCTGAAACAGCTGCTCCTGGTAACCAACTGCCGTTCCATGAACATCACTTTTTTTTGGAGATACCTTTGCTGGCAGCGGCAACACTCCGGAATAGGCTTCCCCGGCATGCAGCATAATGGTCGCAACATCCAGTTCCTTTGCCGCCGCCTTGCTATCGGGACCAAAACGCTGCCCTTCCCAGACATAGGTATCCGGCAGGTTGGCATTTGCCCAGTTGGCACCGCTGGTCAGACTGAAACCAAGTCCCAGCCTTGTGGCTTCTTCAATAATCAGCCTGGTATCGCTCGCCCACTCTTCGGATCCCCAGCCGTAAACAGCAGAGTCCACACCGGGTTCCGGCATTGCCAGAAATTCTGCCGCACCAAAACCGGATTGTGCAATCTCCCGGATATTTTTACGAAGGGTCTTGTCGGTATGAAATCCTTCCGCCAGCCACCAGCGGACCTCGGGTCGATAACAAGTTTCCACTTCGTCAAACCATTTCTGTATCCGCCGGATAAAAGCATTCTCCTGTGAAGAATCCGAAACATCATGAAGTGTTCCGGAATGCACTGCACTATGCATTTCCATTCTTTTTTTCCTTCTCCTCTCCCTTGAACAGCAGATAAGTCCTGCCCGCCTGCGCCTTCCACTCGGTTACATTATTTCGGACAGCGGCAGGAATGCTCCTCCTCCCTGATTGCTCTTTTACCACAAGCGGAACAGAGGCGTGTACCCGGCAGATCGCCGTTCGGTCAGCATGCAGGACAGCCCGCTCCAGAATCCCCTCCCTCCATTCCATATCCACCTCAAATCCGCCGCGCGCACGAAGTCCCCGGACACACCCGTCCTTCCATTCCTCCGGGAGTGCCGGAAGCAGTGCAATTTCATCCTGATGCGACTGGAGCATCATCTCTGCAATCCCGGCAATGCCTCCGAAATTTCCATCAATCTGGAAGGGAGGGTGATTGTCAAACAAATTGGGAAGAGTGGACTTTGCCAACAATGCCTCTACATTTTCATAAGCCTTTTCTCCATTCTTCAACCGCGCCCAGAAGTTTATAATCCATGCCCGGCTCCATCCCGTATGGCCACCGCCATTTCCCAGCCTTCTCTCCAGAGTCCTTCCGGCTGCCCTGGCCAGCTCCGGTGTCTTCTCCGGCGAGATCTGGGTTCCCGGATGCAGGGCAAACAAATGGGATATGTGACGATGACCCGGATCCGGCTCTTCATAATCCTCCTGCCATTCCATCAGCTGTCCGTATTTTCCGATTTTTGGCTTCGGCAATCGTTTCATTCGCTTTTTCAGATCCAACCTGAATTCTTCATCCTGATTTAAAATTTCACTTAATTCGATACAGCGATGAAACAGCTCCCAGATAATCTGAATGTCCATGGACGGCCCCATACACAAGGATCCGGTCTCTCCACCCGGCAGCCGGTATTGGTTTTCCGGGGAAGCGGATGGGCCTGTCACCAGATTGCCATTTTGATCTTCCACCATATAATCCACAAAAAACTGCGCTGCATCCTTCATAATGGGATAAGCATAGGCTGCAAAGGAATCGGAAGGATGAAATGCGTAATGTTCCCAAAGATGCAGGCACAGCCATGCTGCACCCATTGGCCACAATGCATTGCGGGGCATAGTGGAATCCGGCGCTGTATCTGCCCATATATTTGTGTTGTGATGTGCAACAAATCCTTTGCAGTGATAGAGCTTCGCTGCAGTGTGTTTTCCATTTTCCCGTATTCGTTCAATGAAATCAAACAATGGAAGATGACATTCACTCAGATTACACACTTCAGCTGGCCAGTAATTCATTTCTGTATTGATATTAATCGTATATTTCGATTCCCAGGGAGGAGTAAAGCTGTCATTCCATAA
>DAINCI010000119.1:0-6149 GCA_036732425.1 Bacillota bacterium | reverse complement strand
TCTGTATGTCCTGACACTGAGCCCCTATATCCGGAAGGCTCTGACCTGGATTTTTCGGGCGCTGGTCAAAGCACTCCGCTGGCTGGTTACCATTCTCCTCTGGCCCTTTCGATTTCTGGTCCGTATTCTGGGATATCCCCTGCGTGGTGCAAAGCGGATTTTGTCAAAGGGATTTCACGGAATCCGGAAAGGAATGGCAGGATTTTCAAAGAAAAAAAGAAAGAAAAACAAGGACAGAAAAGAGGAATTCTAGTTTATGTATCGAATTATAACAATTAGGCTGAATTTCTTTTATCATCCGGGCGGATGAAATACAGCCGGCGCAGACTTTCAAACGAAAGAAGGGAATTCGAATGTCAAAAAAAGGATACCGGATGAGATTTAAAGCGAAGTTTTTGGTGGCGATTGTGTTCATTGGGTATTTTTCCTCCATTCTTGTTCGTCAGGAGCTGGAAATGAATCGTCAGAAAAAGCGTATCGGTGAACTTCGTCAGGAGGTTTCCCAGGTGAAGCAGGATAACGATTCCCTGAGCCGGCAGGTAAAGCATACCCGATCCGATGAGTATGTGGAGCAGGCGGCACGGGACAAGCTCGGCTGGGTAAAAGAGGGCGAAACCATATTTATAGAAAAAAACAAGAATTGAGGAGGAAGCGCAACATTTATGTCGTTTGAGGTTGGACAAATCGTAGAGGGGACCGTGTCCGGGATTACGAGTTTTGGTGCATTTGTGGAACTTGGCGGAGGCAAGACCGGGATGGTTCATATTTCGGAAATTGCCGATGCTTATGTAAAGGATATTCATGCGTATCTGAAGCTTCATGACAAGGTAAGGGTCAAGATATTGGCTGTGGATGAGAAGGGCAAGATCAGTCTCTCCATCCGTAAGGCAAACGAAGGGAAAAAGTCTTCCCGGCCTGCGGACGTGGATTGGAGCAAGGAACTGCGCAACAATGATTCCGGAGGTTCCTTTGAGGATACCTTATCAAAGTTTATGAAGGACAGCGAGGAGCGGCTTCTGGACATTAAGCGCAACCGGGAATCCAAACGCGGCGGCGGTTATTCCCGCAGGAAGGGCTGAGGTACTGTGCTGTTTTTGCTTTCAAAAACGGCACGAAAATCAAAATAATGGTTGACTTTACTGCGGCTTTATAATAAAATATGGGATGTCGTTGCGGAAGTGTGATTTCTTTCAGTCGCATGAGGCAATATCGCGGGGTAGAGCAGTCTGGTAGCTCGTCGGGCTCATAACCCGGAGGTCGTGGGTTCAAATCCCTCCCCCGCAACCATTTGGCGGCGTAGCTCAGGTGGCCAGAGCATTCGGTTCATACCCGAAGTGTCAGCGGTTCAAATCCGTTCGCCGCTACCAGATTTAAAAACAACCCAGCTATTTCTTTTCTTTGAAACGGAGGGAAGGGCTGGGTATTGTGTTGTTTCCTGTACAGGAGCACGACAGGGCAGTATCCTTTCCACAGAATCTCTTCCGAAGACACGGTCCGCATGGACTGTGCCTTTTTTGCATTTTCAGAAAATAACTTTTCAGAATTCGTATTCCATTCTTTTAAAAATTATGACATGAAATTTGTTCCCATTTTGGCGAGAATGCGAAACGCATAAGTGGAAAATTCTGTTTTATCAGGTTTTGACTGGGTTTTTGTCGTAAAGTTTTTGAAATAGCCTTCCTTATATTGACAAATAATTTGGACAGGCTCTGCTATAATGGCATCGTCTCTCCAGGCACAGGCGGAGTGTTGAAAAATTCATTAGGTGGTGTTGACATTGATCCATAAGGATGCGTTTCTCCCGTTGAATCTGTTTGCGAGCCAGAGTGCTGTCCGGAAAAAAGCGGCAGATTTCCCTTTTCGGCTTTTGATTCAGGATGTGCTGATCTTCTTTTTCTGCTTTCTGATTGGACGGGCGGTTCTGTTTGATGAGATTGCTCCCTTCGGGACAGCACTGTTTGCTGTCCTGCTGTATCGTAAAAAGGGGGGATTCCGCGCTTTTGTGGCGGTGACTGCAGGGCTGTTCAGCTTCCGTTTTGGCGGGTTTGCCGTCAAATATGTCATTACAATGCTGCTTTTTGCATCCGGCTGGGCGTTTGCCGATAAAAAGTCCGTGAAATGGACGGCTTTTCGGGCAGCGTCTCTTCTTTTCGCCTGCCTGCTCCTGGTCAATGTCACATCCTCTGCCATCCACGGATTTCTGCTGTATGAAATCCTCATTGGCCTGCTGGAGAGCATCGTGGGATTTGTTATGGTCTTTATTCTCTCCCAGGCGGCGGATGTGCTTTGGGATCAAACGCGCAGGCGCATTCTGTCCAATGAGGAAATGATCTGTATCAGCATCTTTTTTTCCCTGACCATCATTGGATTCTGGAATGTCCATTTGTTTGGCCTCTCCCTCCGGAATATTTTTTCCGTATTCCTGATCCTGTTGTTTGCCTATATCGGCGGGGCAGGAGCGGGCGCTGCCATTGGCATCACCGTGGGATTTCTGTTGTCCCTGGCTTCCGCTCCGGATCCGGTTCTGATGGGAAATCTGGCCATATGCGGTCTGCTTGCCGGAACGTTCCGGGATTTGGGACGGCTGGGATCCGGTGTTGCTTTTTTGCTTGCCAATATTCTGATGACATTTTATATCAACCGGTCCGCCTTTGTCATACTTCCGTTCTGGGAAATTGCCGGGGCGATTGCTCTTCTCATGATGATCCCCAAAAGCGGGATCCGCTTTCTGCGGAGGTTTGTGGATTATGGCTGGGCAAGGGCCGATGAGCAGCAGTATTACGGAAAGAGGGTGCAGGAGCTTACGGTGGGCAGGCTGGATGAGTTTGCCGGGGTGTTTCACCATCTGTCCAAAGTGTTTGGAAGAATATCCGAACGGAACTCCACTGAAGGCAAGGAGGAACTGTCCCGGATCTTTGATCAGGTAGCGGATCATGTATGCAGGGGATGTCCGCTGTACCGCAGCTGCTGGGAGCGGGACTTCTACAATACATATAGCAATCTGTTTGATCTGGTTGCGGCATGTGAGGAAAAAGGCTATGCCGAGGAAAGCGATTTTCCGCCGGTGATGCTTCGAAAATGCCTGAACAGCAGCGAACTGACAGAAGATCTGAACGTCGTATACCATACCTATCGTTCCAGTCTGAATTGGCAGCAAAGGATCTTTGACTGCCGCCGGCTGGTTGCGGAACAGCTGGACGGGGTCAGCCAGGTGGTAAAGCAGCTTGCGGCGGAACTGGATATGGATGTGCGTTTCCGGAACAATATAGAGGAAGCCCTCCGCCTGGAGCTGGATAAAAGCGGGATCTACGCAAAGGAAGTTCTTGTGCTGGAGAAGCCCGGAGGAGCAACGGAAATCAGCATTGTAAAGCCTGCCTGTCAGGGCGGAAGGGAATGCCGGAAGCAGGTGGAAGGCATTGTCAGCCGGGTGATGGGGAAACCAATGAGCTGTCTTTCCCCGGAATGTGTCCGGGCCGGGCAGGAGGATTGTACCCTGAATCTGGTGGAGGCCCGCCGGTTTGAAGTGGTTACCGGCATTGCCCGGAAGCCGAGACAGGACAGCCTGACCTCCGGAGACAGTTATTCCTTCGCGCCGGTGAAAGATGGAAAATATCTGCTGGCTTTGAGCGACGGCATGGGCTCCGGAGCCAGGGCAGCGGAAGAAAGCAGTGCTGTGGTTTCTCTTCTGGAAAATTTTCTGGAGGCGGGATTTGATCAGAACATTACGGTAAAGACCATCAATTCCATCCTTATGCTTCGTTCCCAGGAGGAAATGTTTGCAACGGCGGATGTGTGCATTATGGATCTGGTGGAAGGTTCCGCGGATTTTATCAAAATCGGCGGCGTCCCCAGCTTCCTGCGCAGGGAGAACAAGGTGGAAATCATCCGTCAGGATGCCCTGCCCATTGGAATTCTGGAGGAGGTACAGCTGGAGAACATCTCCGCACCCATTCAGGACGAGGACCGGATTGTCATGGTGACCGACGGCATTCTGGACGCTTTTGCCGTTATGGGAGACGGAGAACGGGCCCTGGCCGATTTCATTGCCACTCTGAATACGATCAATCCGCAGGAAATTGCGGATTCGGTAATGGAAGAAGCACTGCTGCAGACGGACGGGGTGGCAAAGGACGATATGACCGTACTGGTGGGCCGGATCTGGACGCCGTGCTGAAAGGAGGTCTGCTGAGGGGAGATCCGGCAGGGAAATCCGATGCGCCCGGAAAAAGCGGAGGCAAAGAGACACCATTCTGCCTCTGCTTTTTTATGCACTATGGCAAAAATGTTGTCAGATATGCAAAAAGCCGTGCAAAACAGGGAACAACCTTGAAAATCAAAGGGAAAAAGGCTACAATAACAACAAACAACAAGGAGGCAGGGTGTATTCCATGCTGGCAGAAAAGGTAAGAAAATACATGGAGGACCGGCATATGCTTGTCAGTGGGGACCGCGTCGTGGTCGGTCTGTCCGGGGGGCCGGATTCGGTGGCGCTTCTTCACATCCTGAAGGAGCTGCGGGAGCCCATGGGGATCACGCTGTTTGCCGCTCATGTCAACCATTGCCTCCGGGGCAGGGCATCGGACGAAGATGCTGCGTTTGCGGAAAGGCTGTGCAGGGAGTGGCACATCCCTTTTTTTCAGAAAAAGGCGGATATCGGCGCCCTTTCGGCAAAGGCCCATCGATCGGAGGAGGAGACCGGAAGGCTGGTCCGTTATGATTTTTTCTGCCAGGTCCGGAAGCAGGTAAACGGGAACCGGATCGCGACAGCCCATCACCGGAATGACCAGGCGGAGACCATTCTGCATCATATCATCCGTGGAGCGGGGATGCAGGGGCTGTCCGGCATCGCGCCGGTATCGGAGGGCGTCCTCATCCGTCCGCTGCTGGATGTCACCCGGGAGGAAATCCGGGATTACCTGCGGGAAAACAAACTGCCTTACCAGGTGGACGCCACCAATGCGGATTTCTCCCATACCAGAAACCGGATCCGGAACGGGCTGATTCCGTACCTGGAGCGGGACTTCAATCCGGACATTGCAGGCAGCCTGGCCCGGATGGGGGAGATCGTCCGGGAGGAAAACGATTTTATGGAGGAATACTGCAGCAGGGTGTACCGGGAGTGCTCTTCCCGGGAGCAGGGAGCTGTGGATCTGGATCTGGATCAGCTGCTTTCCTGTCACAGTGCAGTGCAGAAGCGTCTGATCCAGGCGGCGATCCTGGAGGTAAGAGGAAGCCCGGACGGAGTGGGTTCCGCTCATATTCTGGCGGCAGCACGTCTGGCCGGACAGTCCCGGACCGGCTCTGTAACAAGAATTCCAGGTGCATGCGGGCCTCCCTTTCATCCGGAAGTCATCGTGGAAAAAGGCTATGGAGTCCTTCGCTTCCGGAAGTCGGGACAGGAGGACCCTCCCGCCTTTTTCGATGTTCCCCTGTCCGTGCCGGGAACGGTATTTTTAAAGGAACTGGGCATCCTTGTGACGGCGGAGGAAACCGATGCGGAAAAGGGTTTTGCTTTTTCCCCGGAGTGTATCTATATGGAGGAGAGCGCGGTAAAAGGCAGTCTGCGGATCCGGCTGCGCCGGAACGGGGATCGGTTTCGTCCTCTTGGCCTCAACGGTACCAAAAAGCTGAAGGATTTTTTTATGGACCGGAAGATACCCAGGGAAGAAAGAGACCGTATTCCGCTGCTGATTGACAGGGAAAATGGAAAAGACCATATTATCTGGGTGGTCGGGCTGCAGATGAGCGGGGATTACCGGATTACCGAATTGTCCGGAAAGATCCTGCGGATCGGCGTGAAACAGTAAATTTGAGAAAAACATATGGAGGGTAATCAATGTCGGAAAATGTGGAAAGAATACTGATAGATGAGGAGACATTGCAAAAGCGGGTCCGGGAGATGGGCAGGCAGATCACGGAGGATTACCGGGGCAAGGACCTGATCATTATCGCCATCCTCAAGGGAGCGGTGGTCTTTACCTCGGATCTGATCAAGGAAATCAAACTGCCTCTGGCCATGGACTTTATGGCGGTGTCCAGCTACGGCGTTTCCACCAAATCTTCCGGTGTCGTACGGATCCTGAAGGACCTGGACGAGGAGATTGAAGGCAGGGATGTTCTGATTGTGGAGGATATTGTGGATACCGGAC
>DAINCI010000118.1:0-6159 GCA_036732425.1 Bacillota bacterium | reverse complement strand
GTGGAAGCGGTATTTTTCATCAGATCACCCCTCTTTTTCATTGATATCCCTGTGTCCCAGGATCACATGATGACCGTTCTTACGGAGCATTTCACATATCGAATCCGCAATGGCAACCGACCGATGACGTCCGCCGGTGCAGCCAATTCCGATAACCAGCTGATTTTTTCCTTCCTTGATAAAGTAAGGAATCAGAAACTCCAGCATCTCGTCCACCTTTCTCAGAAAAACATGCGTTTCAGGAAATTTGGACAGATAATCGCGAATGATCGGTTCCTTTCCTGTGTGGTTCTTCAATTCCTCAATATAAAAGGGGTTTGGAAGGAAGCGGACGTCAAACACCATATCTGCGTCCGTCAACATACCGTGTTTGAAACCAAAAGAGATAATGGATACAATCAGTCCTTCATACTCATTGTTGTCGGAAACCAACTCCCGGATGACCTCCCGGAGTTGCTTTGGCTGAAGATTGCTGGTATCAATGATATTGGTGGCTCTTTTTCGAAGACTCCTCAACCTGTCCCGTTCCATTTGGATGCCTTCGGTCAGCCGTCCTTCCTTGCTCATGGGGTGAACTCTTCTGCTCTCCTTATATCTGCGTACCAATGCATCGTCGGAAGCCTCCAGATACAGGATCTCATAGGCATAGCCGTTTTGCTTCATAACGTCCAGGCATTCGGATAAATCGTCAAAAAATCCCCCGCCGCGGATATCAACCACAACGGCAATCCGATCCACTTTGCCCTGGGACTGATAACACAGCTCCGCAAATTTGGGCATGAGCTTGGGCGGTAAGTTGTCAATGCAGAAATAGCCCATGTCCTCCAGATAATGTATCACCAGGGTTTTCCCTGCCCCGGACAGACCGGTCACAATGATGAAACGCATAAGTGCCTCCCATTCCTATCCTTCATCCTGAAATTACAGAGAATATTGCTGTATGTATTCTTCCGAATTAATGATGCGCTGCGGGGGCACACCGGCTGCCTCTGCGATGGCGATTGCCCTGTCAAATACACCGACTTTCTCCGGTACATGGGCATCGCTGCTGATCGCAAAAAAAGCCCCTTCCTTCAACGCGGTTCGGACATACTCCACCGTCATATAACCATGGCTTGCATTGATCTCCAGGGCAGTACCCGTTCTTGCCGCTGCTTTTGCCAGCTTTGCGGAGTCAATGGGAATCTTTGCGCCGGGATGGGTCAGAATCTTTATCGGATACCGTTCCATGGCTTTCCCCATGGCTTCTGTATTTCTTTGGATCCGTTCTTCCCTGTGAAAAGGAATCAGCTTGTCCAGCCCGTTGCGAAGAAAAAGCTGCCAGCCGTCCTGTATGCCGGCTGGTCTTACCGCCTTGTGAAACCCCATCAGGATCATGTCAAACGCATTCCGCTCGCTGTCCGGTATATCAATGGTTCCATCCATGCCGGTCAGGTTAGCTTCAATCCCCATCAGGATTTCAATATCGGAAAAACGCTGGTTGAGGCTGCAGATCTCCTTTCTCATTTTGCTGATATCGGAAAGAGCCATGCCAAATCCCATATGACCAAATCCATGATCCGAAATGGCAATTTGTTTCAGTCCCTTTTTCCGGGCTGCCTCCACATTGTCCAGGATGGATCCTTTCCCATGGCTATACCGGGTGTGCGTATGATAATCCGCTATGATATGATACAAAAAAGCATCCTCCTGTTTCCTTATTCCTGACCTGCAATCCGGACTTCCGGCTGCAATTCCACACCGGATTGCTCCCGGACACGCTTCTTCACCTGGTCAATCAACTCAAGGACATCACACGCTGTTGCGTTTCCCAGATTAATGATAAATCCGGAATGCAGTTCCGACACCTGTGCATCCCCTACCCGGAGTCCCCGTAACCCTGCATCCTGTATCAATTTGCCTGCATAGTATCCAACAGGTCGCTGAAAAATACTCCCTGCACTGGGATACGACAGGGGCTGTTTTGCCTGTCGCCTTTTGGTAAGATCCTGAATCATTTTCCGGGATTCCTCATAATTGCCTTTCTTCAGCGACAAAAAACTTTCCAGAATGATTTTCCGGCTGTTCTGAACAATGCTGGTCCGATAGCCAAGTGCCATCTCCTTCCCCTGCAACACGATCTGATTCCCATCCTCATCCAGAATGGAAATCCTTTCAACCACATCCTTCATTTCTCCCCCGTATGCTCCGGCGTTCATCGCAACCGCACCGCCCAGCGACCCCGGAATACCACTGGCAAATTCCAGCCCGGTCAGGCTGGAATGCAGTGCAAGTCCGGACAGGGCAGATAACAGGATACCGGACTGCGCCCGGATCGTCTCTCCCTTTACTTCCACATGGCTGAATCGGTCCGCCGCCAACTTGATAACGGCTCCGCGAATGCCTTTGTCCCGCACCAGAAGGTTGGTGCCGTTTCCCATTATCATGAACGGAACATCGTTTTCCCTCAATATCATCAGAGCATCCTGTATTTGTTCCGCTTTTTCCGGTATAATCATAAGATCCACCGGTCCTCCTATATGGAAGGATGTGTGCCGTTTCATGCTTTCCTTTCGCAGCAGCTGATCCTGCGGAAGGATCTTGCTCAATGCTCCAAATACATTATCAAGATTCATATTCTGAAACTCCTGTTATTAAAATAATATTCTATGCCGTTCCGTATTGAATTCCTTTATGGCACATCAATCGGCAGGGGCAGGTTCCCTGTTCTTCTGCTTTTCCCAAAAAGCATTGACCCGATCCCGGTTTTCTCCAAAAGGTCCGACTGCAGTCTGTGACAAGGATTCCTCAAGAATCTTCATTTCCTCATCTTCTGCATATAATTGCAGGCCTTTCTGAACAGAAAACATGCCCAGATCCGTCAGCTGTTTTTGCGTTTCCTCCTCCAGAAGACTTCTCAGAAAAAGAGTACAAAGTCTTTGCTTTTCAGAAGAATCCTGTCGTAATACTCCATAAGCAGCGATCTGATCCTGATAGAATTTCCCGTTTTTCTCCATGGGGACAGGAAAAACCTGCATCGCCACACCCTTCCCGGATTGCTGCAGGCTTCGGTTATCGCAGATGAATTTACTGCTTCCCAGCAGAACCCCTGCCTGCTGCTCAACGGCAAACAAACGAAAAGCTGTGGAATAAGAGAATTGTTCCCAATCCGGAGGAAGGATTCCTTCCTCCCGGCTCCAATGCTCCAGCAGAGGGAAACCGTCATTCCCTTCTATTTTCCCATCTTTTCCATAAATCATACTCAGGATGGGGCGGCTGCCGTCTGCATAGGAACAAAATCCGTAACAAGCCTTTTTCTTTCCGTCGGATGTTTTTTGGAAAGACATCTTCTTCACCAGGGCGTCCAGGGATGAATCATCAAGGGCTTTCGGCGAAGATGTAAAATCTTCGTCCGAAAGGGCCTCTTCCTTCACTGCCAGCCCATAGGATCCCATCATCCACGGAACACCGATCATCCGGTCGCCGGACAGGACACGCTCCACAGCAATATCACGGATACCATCCAGCTCCTCTTCCTTAAAATCCGGAAGCAGATCCACAAAATCATCCTCCGGTACGGGCTGCTCATAAATCCCCAGTGAAATCATATCCGGCAGCATATTATTTGAATTGCCCCCGCTCAGGTACATCGCCAGCCTTTCTGTGGAAAGGGACCGTACATCAATAAATACACCGGGATAATTTTTTTCAAAGCGACGGATCGGGCCTTCCAGCCATCGGGCAGCACTTCCTTTTCCGGTGGAAACATAGGGAATATCCCATAGAGTGAGGATTCCGGTCCATTCGGGTTTTTCCGGTTCAAACGGATCCTCTGTTCTTTTGTCTTTCAGCCTGTGGGACAGGAAAGGCGGAGCCGCCAGCAGGAACAATAATGACAGACACAATAAAAGAACGGGTAACACTTTACCGTGATTCCATCGCCGCATCCAATTTCTCCCTCCTTGGCAGAACCGTTTATTTCATTTATATTAGTCGGTTTGCCAGGGTATGACAGGTTCTCTTCTGCGATGGAATGTTCCCGGTTCAGTCCTGTTTGTCGTCGCTGCTTTGTATCAGCGAATTCAAACGGTTATCCAATTCCTGCGCGGCATTGTATCCCATATGCCGCAATCTCCAGTTCCGGACCGCTACCTCTACAATGATGGCCAGGTTTCTTCCCGGCCGGACGGGCAGATCAATTTTTGGCAGCTTGACCCCCAGGATCTCGGTATATTCGTCGTGCAGGCCCAGGCGGTCATATTCCTTGTTGTTGTCCCAGAATTCCAGATAAACCACAATATCGATTGCCTTGCTGTTGATGACCGCCCCGACACCATACATTGCCTTGATATCTATGATGCCAATGCCCCGGATCTCCATAAAATGCCGGATCAAATCGGGAGAATCGCCAATCAGACGGTTTTCGGCTACTTTCTTGATCTCCACTGCATCGTCCGCCACCAGACGGTGCCCGCGCTTAATCAGCTCCAGAGCGGTTTCGCTCTTGCCGATGCCACTTTCGCCCATCAGCAGGATCCCCACTCCGTATACATCCACCAGAACTCCATGGCGTGTAATTCTTGGCGCCAATTCGGAATCCAGATAGCTGATCAGTTTATGAATCAGTTTCGTGGTAACTTTTTTGGACCGGAGAATGGAACAGCCAAATTTCCTGGCGGAATCCAGCAGGTATTGGGGAATGTCCATGTTCCGGGAGATAATCAGGCAGGGAATGCCGGAACCGATAAAGCGGTCCAGACGTTCTGCCCGAACGGTCGGATCCATACTATCCAGGTATGTCATCTCCACCTTTCCGATAACCTGGATCCGATCATTGGCAAAATAATCGAAAAATCCCGCAAACTGCAGACCAGGCCGGTTAATGTCGCTGGTCCCGATGTCCACGGATCTGGCCTTTCCTTCGTAGATCACATTCAGGTCCAGAGCCTGAATGAGGTGATCAATCGGGATGCTGCTCATTTTAAGCTCCTCCTCTCCAGTACAAATCGTTCCACTGCCTCAGCCACGCCATCCTCATCATTCCCGGACGTTACATATTGCGCAGAGGCTTTCACAGGATCCGGGGCGTTTCCCATTGCAACCCCAAGGCCTGCATATTCAATCATGGACAGATCGTTGTAGCTGTCTCCGATTGCGATGATCTCTTCCCGGGGGATACCGAGCATGGAGCCGAGCCGCTTTAAGGCATTGCCTTTTGTCGCATGGATATGGGTCATCTCCAGAAAGATTGGCTTGGAAACCGTAACCTGCAATTGTCCGCCGAACTGTTCCTGAAATTGTTGGTAACAAGCGGATATCCTTTCCGGCTCATCCATGATCAGTATCTTGGTGGGCTCTTCCTTCAGAAAGGCCTCCAAATTCCCCACAGCTTTGCCATTTAATCCGCTTATCCGCTGATAGAGCTGGCTGTATGAGCACTCCTGTTCAAAGAAATAGTTATTCTCCACATAGACCTGTGTGTAGAGATTGTCTTCTTTGCACTTCTCCAGGATTCGGTGAGCATACTCCATTGGAATCGGATTTTTCACCAAAGTCTTTCCGGTCATGGTATCCTTGATATAAGCGCCCTGATAAGCGATAACCGGTACCGTGACATTCAATTCCCGTATGAAAGGCATGGCAGAATCCGGTATTCTCCCTGTCGCAACGGTTACATGGGTACCCATTTCCTGTGCAGCCCGAAGAGCCTGCTTATTCCTCTCACTGATCCTTTGGTGATGATCCAGAAGAGAATCATCCAGATCGACGGCAATCAAACGATATTTCAACTCTTTTTCCTCCGTGTATTCAAGTATTCTCCTGTCGTTTGGGTATGATCAGACTGGCCAGGATATAGAGGATCAATCCCCCTATTCCGAATCCGAGTACCAGGGAAATGGCAACCCAGACCAGGCGCACAAGGGTGGAATCCACCCCGAAATACTCTCCTATTCCGCCGCAAACACCACTGATCTTTTTATCCGTTTCCGACAGATACAATTTTTTTGCCATTTTTGCCTCCTGTTTCTGCGGCCGTTCCACCCGCAGACCTTTTTTTGCTCTGTCCTGCCAAAAGGCTTTCACCCGTTCAGTATATACTTTCTGATTTCCCCTGTCCAGTCATATGACCTGCCAGTCCGTCGGTCATCCGGCAAAAACTGTCAGTCCCAAAAGAAGCGG
>DAINCI010000117.1:0-6166 GCA_036732425.1 Bacillota bacterium | reverse complement strand
GCGGTGTATGGCGTTGGGATCAGAAACTGGATCAGCACTACACCCTGGAAGAAATTCAGGCAGTCGTGGACGAGAGTAACATGGTGGGCATTCCAGTATGGAGCCATGCGGAAGGCTATGGCGGCGCACTGGATTCTGCCAAGGCAGGCGTTCATCTGATCATCCATGGACAGGCTCTGAATGACGAATGTCTGGATATCATGTCGGACAAGGGAATTTATTTCTGCCCGACAATTCAGTTCCTGAACGAATGGTTCAAGACCTATGCTCCTCCGTATATCCCCGAGGTACATGACAAATATCCTGGAAAGACCGTGGCAGAAAAGGAACTGAATCGGGTGTATGCCAACCTGCGCAAAGCCAAGGATAAGGGGATCGGTCTGACCATTGGCTCCGATTCCTTCTGCTCCAGTCTGACACCTTATGGCATCACAGCAATCGGAGAAATGTATTCGTTCGTGGAGCGTGCCGGCATTTCCGAAATGGATACCATCGTTTCCGCAACCAAAATCGGTGCCGAAATGCTGAAGGTTGGCAATGTCACCGGCACACTGGAAGAGAACAAATCCGCTGATCTTCTGGTCGTTAACGGAAATCCCCTGAACAATATCCGTGCCATTGCCGTGGACAATATGGAAGTCATCATGAAGGAAGGCGCTTTCGTCCGCAGGCCTCAATAAACCATACGATACCAGCAGGCAAGCAGACAGGAACAAAAATACAACAGAAACAGAAAAACAGGCAGGGCCCAGGCTCTGTCTGTTTTTCTGTTACCCCTGCCGTCCGATATTTCTCCTGATCTGTCAATTTCATTGTCTGCCCGCATATAATACAGTATGTCAATTTGCCACTCGGAGGTGTTGGATTTGGTCATCCACCGCGTATCACAGGGAGAAACATTATATGGAATAGCAGGAGTGTATGGGGTTCCCGCTTCTTCCATTGCAGAAGTCAACGGCCTGTCCGAAACAGAGGAGCTGGTAACCGGGATGGAACTGGTCATACCGGTGGGGGACACCATAAACAACCAGTTGCTGCAGGTGCTGCAGAACCGTCCCCCCATTGAAACCCTGGGCTATCTGCTTTCCGGAACAGCTGCCGCCGATCTTGTCCGTCAAATCGGGCCGGACCTTACTTATCTGGGGTTATTCGACTTTCCGGTTGCCGAGGCCGGAGAAATCCATGGCACATTGGATGAGGACATCCTGGCCGCCGCCCGCGAAGTAAATACAGCCCTTCTCCCTGTCCTGACCAACAATCGGGCGGAAGAAGGTTTCAGCCCGGAACTGGGGCATTCCATTATTGAACCCACCAACCGGCAGAACTTTATCGACAATGTCCTGGAAATGTTGGACCAATATGATTTAAGGGGCATTATTATCGACTTTGAGAATCTGAATCCGGAAGACAGAAATCTTTTTACGGAGTTTATCGGGCAGCTGGCCCAGGGGCTCCATAATGACGGAAAAATCCTCATTCTGAACCTGGCCCCCAAGTGGGAGGATGTGCCGAATGCCTCCTGGTCGGGATTCTTTGATTACAGTGCCCTGGGGCCTTTGGTGGACCGGGCTGCGATTATGACCTATGAATGGGGGTATGTCAGCGGACCGCCCCAGCCTACGGCTCCCATTGAAAATGTACGGAGAGTCCTGGAGTTTGCTCTTGCCAACAATATTCCGGCCGATAAAATCCTGATGGGCATGACCTTGTACGGATATAACTGGGAGCTTCCTGATACTCCGGATAACCTGGCAACCACGGTAACGCAGCCGGGAGTATGGGATCTGGCAAGAAGATACGGGGCTTCCATCCAGTTTGATGAAACGGCCGGGCAGCCGTCCCTGAACTATACCAACGATCAGGGAACAGAGCATGAAATCTGGTTTGAAGATGCCCGCAGCCATTATCTCAAATACCAGCTGGCGATGGAACTCGGCCTGCGCGGTGTGTTCTACTGGATCATCAATCAGCCCTTTCCCGGTACCTACTATATGGTCACCCATTTGTTTACGGTGGAAAAGCTGTAGGAAAAATTGCCTTGCACAAACATTGCCTTAAGCAAGTTACTTTACAAAGGACAGAAAGGGCGTCCCGATGATCAAAAGATAATCGAAACACCCTTTCTATTGTTACCCTTCTCATACGAATGGATTCGAAGGGAATCCTGTAGTAAGAACGGCGTTGCCCTTTCCCTGACGCCGTTCTTGCTATTGGCAGACTTCCGAATCAGAAATCATTTTTGATACAATATCCCGTCCTTCAGCTCTTTGGCCTTCTTTTCTCCCAAAAGACAGATTACGATTTCCACCGCAAAATCCACAGCCAGCGCCGGGCCTCTTGCCGTAATGAGATTGCCGTCCTGAACCACATTTTCTTCCTGATAAGCCCCGCCAGGCAGCTGCTTCTTGAATCCGGGATAGGAAGTTATTCTTTTCCCCTGTATGATCCCGGCTCTCTCCAGCACAATGGGACCAGCGCATATGGCAGCGACCAGTTTCTGATTTTCATAAGCCTTCTTTACGATGTCAATTACCCGGTCATCGTTCCGCAGGTTGGAAGCACCGGGCATTCCTCCGGGGATGATGACGCCGTCACAGGATCCGATCCCTTCGATATCATCCATGGTCTGATCCGCCCATACGGAGATATCATGCGCACCTTTTACTTCCTTGTCCCGGGTAATGGATACGGTATCCACTTGAATTCCTGCCCGCCGGAGATAATCCACCGTTGTCAGAGCTTCCACTTCCTCAAATCCATCTGCAAGAAACACAATAACTTTCATTGTCATCCTCCTTTTGTACTTAGTCTCTTTCTGTTCTTCTGTTGGTTCTTTTGGGATTCCCTGTTCTCCTGTTCAGCATTCTGCATGCTCGCCCATTTTCCTTTTTCTTCATTTATCTTTCCTTCCTGGTGATCTTTATCATTGTAAGAACAAGGAAAACGCCTGAAAAAACCAGAATATAGATCAGGCTTGCAGAAGGGCTCAGAACCTTTTTCCCCACCTGAAAGGCCGCTCCCAGTTCCAGATGGAATGCCTCCAGATTTTCTGCAGGGGCACCTGCAAACGTGATCCTTTCTGCCTGCTCCATCATGATTCTGCGGAAAAGAACTGCTGCATGCGAAGGAGGAAACAGCTTGACAACCGTTTGTATCGAGGACGGCAGTGTCCCAACAGGAATATAAATGCCGGTAAGGAACCCCATCAATGTGCCGATTACGGTGCTGGCAGCCGAAAACGCATTGACGCTTTTAAACCAGGACACCATATAGAACATCATGATGCTGGAAAATGCCGTGGTCAGGAGAATCATGGCCAGGGTCTTCCCTGCAGCAGCAGCCGTCAAAAGCTCCCCGCCATATATTACAATATAAATTTCTGCCAGGAAAAAGGTCACCAGGGACAAAATCAAACTGATCAGGAATCCACTGATCAGATACCCACCATAAAGAGCATTTCTTTTTAGGGGAGAAGCTGAAAAGTCCTTGTACATTCCGTATTTTTTGTCCTCTATCACTACACCCATGGCGCCCAGGGAAGTGGTAACCGGAGTAACGGCCAGCAGCCCCGACATGATCCAGCTGTCCATTAAAAACCGCGCGCCCGGCAGATCCCCCAGACTTTTCACCATCATATCCCCCAGAAACAGGACATACAGCCCGATGATAATCAAAACGCCCAGAAGAGAGAAAAACACGCTGCCCTTATCCCGGAAAAAAATCAGCAGGTTGCGCTTAACCATATATTTCATTCCCGTATCTCCTTTCCGGTAATCTGAATAAATGCATCGTCCATGTTCCCTTCCACCACCTGAAATCCCTGTATCCTGTCCCTGCATCGATCCAGCAGGGGCAATGCCTGCATGGTGGACTCCAGACGAACGGTAACCGTATCCCCCCGTACTTCACAGGGCAAATCAAAAGGCTTCAGAACATCCAGGACAGGGCCCGCATCCCTCGCATGCAGGATCAGCCGATCCATGCTGTATTGTTCTTTCAGCTGAGCGGGAGTCCCCTTGGCGACGATTTCCCCCTTATCGATCACAACAACATAATCGGCTTTCTCCGCCTCTTCCATATAATGCGTCGTAAGGAAGATGGTCATGTTCTTTTCTTCCCGCAGCTGCGCAATGGCATTCCATACACTCTGCCGTGTCTGTGGATCCAAACCTGTTGTCGGCTCATCCAGTATCAGAATCTTTGGTGCATGGACCAATGCCCGTGCAATATCGGCTCTTCTCTTCTGACCCCCTGACAATTTGCCGTAGGGACGATCCAGATATCCGGTCACTCCGGCACTTTCCGCCGCATCGCCCACCGCAGCTGCAAGATCCTCTTTTTGATACCCATAGAAGCTTCCCCGAATCATCAGATTTTCCCTAACCGTCAGCAGATCATCCAGTATATGGTCCTGAAAGACCGTACCGACAAGGGAACGGATCCTGTCGTCCTCCTGCCCCAGAGCATATCCGTCCAGGAGGATTTCCCCCTCATCCGGCTGCAACAGCGTCCCGATGATATTGATTGTGGTGGACTTCCCTGCCCCGTTGGGCCCTAAAAAGGCAAAAAACGAACCTTTTTCCACATAAAAGTCGATTCCCTTAATTGCCTGAACCGCCCCATAGGATTTCTTCAGGCCGGATATTTCAATGATCCTGTCCGCGTCATGATTCATGTCATGATTCCTTTCCCGCTTTTTATTGGGCTGCTTTGCTTATCTGGCTGCCTTTGCTTATTGGGCCGCCTTGATTTCATCCCAGATACGGTTATAGGTACTGATGATATCACTTAAGTCCTCAAATACCTCGCTGTCTTTCAGGGACTGATTATCAGGATAAGCCGTCGCATCGCTTTTTGTCTCTTCGTCCAGTTTCTCAAAGGCACCGGTGTTGGGCGTGGAGTAGCCGATATATTCCGTATTCCGGAGGGCAATATCCGGATCGTTCATATAATTGATGAAAGCCTCGGCTTCCTTCCTGTTTTTACTGGACTTTGGGATACACATGGCGTCGTACCACAAATTGGTGCCTTCCTTCGGAACCGCATAGGCCAGATGCGGATTCTCCTTCATGGTATAAACGGCATCTCCGGACCAGACCACTGCCATGGCCGCTTCCCCGGATATCATCTTGTCCTTGACCTCATCGCCCACATAGGACAGAACCAGGGGTTTCTGCCGGATCAGTTCTTTCCGGGCTGCCTTCAGTTCCATTTTGTCCCTGGTGTTCAGGGAGTATCCAAGCTTTTTCAGGGCAACCGCTATGGAGTCCCGCTGACTGTCCAGCATAAAGATGTTCTTCCTATATTTTTTGTCCCAGAGAATGTCCCAGCTGTCCACCGGTTCCTTTACCATGGTCGTGTTGTAAAGGATTCCCACCGTTCCCCACATATAAGGAACGGAATACTCATTATCCGGGTCATACGCCAGATCTTTATATTCCTCTCCGATATATTTGTAATTCGGAATCTTTTTCAGATCAATCTTCTGAAGCATACCTTCCCGGATCAGCCGGGCCACCATATAATCGGAGGGGAAAATGACGTCATAGTGAATCCCTCCGGCCTTCAGCTTTACATACATGTCCTCGTTGGTGGCAAAGGTCTCATAGGTGACATGAATTCCGTATTTCTTCTCAAAATCCTTTGTTACGGACTCATCGATATAGTCCCCCCAGTTATAGACGGTAATGGACTTCCTGCTGCCCTTCCCGCCCGAACCGCCGGCACATCCGGCAAAGCTAGATATCATGACCAGTGTCAGTAAGATAAGAACCATTTTCCTTGTTTTTCCCAATCTTATTCCTCCTTTCCGGATTTTCCCTGGATGTCAGCCAGTTGACCAGAAGCAAAAGCAGCAGCACACTGGAAAACATCAAAGTGGATAATGCGTTGATCTTGGGGCTGATCCCCCGTCTGGCCATGGAATAGATCAAAATGGACAGGTTGGAAATTCCGCTGCCTGTCGTGAAAAAGCTGATGACGAAGTCATCCAGGGAGAGGGTAAACGCCAGCAGGAAACCCGACACCACTCCCGGCATGATCTCCGGCAGAATCACCTTGCGGAGAGCCACCACAGGCGTAGCTCCCAGATCCTGTGCCGCCTCATACAGATGCCGGTTCATCTGCTTCAGCTTCGGCAATATGGACAGGATCACATAGGGGATGT
>DAINCI010000116.1:0-6192 GCA_036732425.1 Bacillota bacterium | reverse complement strand
GATTTGACCCGTTCGGCGGATTCGGTCCGTTTGGAGAAGGCGGATCCTATGACAGAAACAGGCAGCGCAGGCAACAATCTGCATTTGATCCGGTCATCAGCTATCTGAACGCGGGTTACTATCAGGAAGCACTGAATGTACTGGCAGGGATGTCAGACAGGACGGCGGAATGGTATTATTACAGTGCGCTTGCAAATTCCGGTGCAGGCAATCGCATCACAGCCCTTGATCATGCAAGAACCGCTGTCCGGATGGACCCGAACAACAAGGAATACCGGAGGCTTCTGAATCAGATCGAGCATGGCGGTAAGGTCTATCAGCAGCGAAGCCGTGGTTTCGGCATGCCGGAGGACACCATCAACAAGATATGTTGTGGACTTTGCCTGGCAAGAATGTGCTGCCCCTTCTATATAGGGCCATGTTAATAATGATGATAAGGAGAAATTATTAAATTGGGAAAATTTACTGACAAATTGTCGCGTTTTATGTATGGAAGATATGGTGCAGACCAGCTGTATGTTGCTTTGTTTGTACTTTATTTTGTAGTATTGATCCTCAATGCATTCACCCGTTCGTGGATTGTTGATATCCTGATGTGGGCAATTCTGGCCTGGTTGATCTTTCGGACCTTCTCACGCAACATTTACAAAAGACAAAGGGAAAATGAGATATTTCTGAAATTCTGGAACCCCATTCAATCGGAGTTTGCTCTGTTTTTCCGCAGAATACGGGAAATCCGGATCCATCGTTTCCGCAAATGCCCTCATTGCAAAACGGTGCTTCGTCTTCCCCGCAAACGGGGAAAGAATATGGTCAGATGTCCTCGCTGCCAAACCAGATTTCAGGTGCGGGTTTTCTTTTAATCCTGCTTCCTTCGCCACATCAAAAATAAAACAAGAAACAAAATAAAGGAAGAGAAGCCTTCTCCCATGAGAGGATCTCTTCTTCCCTTTTTTTTCATCAAATTTCAAAATCAAAGGTCTTTCCACTTGCATTCTGCCGGGGGATATTCTCTCCTCTCAGGGTGCCCCGTGCCTTTCAGCGGAACAGGAGAAAGTAACCGATCACCAGAATCCCCAGCACAATCCGATACCATCCAAAAGCCTTGAAATCATTGTTCTTGATATAACTCAGCAAAAACTTGATGGCTGCAATGGAAACGACAAAAGCAACGATCATGCCGGTAATCAGAAGGGCAGCTTCCGTACCGGTAAAATGGAGTCCGAATTTGACCAGCTTCAGGACGCTGGCTCCAAACATAACGGGAATGGAGAGAAAAAAAGAATATTCCGCTGCCAATGGACGGGAGGTTCCAAGCAGAATTCCGCCGAGAATAGTCGCTCCGGACCGGGATGTTCCCGGGATCAGGGACAAAACCTGAAACAGCCCGATTTGAAAAGCTGTCCGATACGACAAATCTTGAAAGGATCGCATCGTTGGTCTCCGGGTTTGATTCCGGTTTTCCACAAGGATAAACAAAATGCCGTACAGGATCAGGGTAACGGCAACCGTTATGTAGTTATACAGGTGTTCATCCAGCCAGTCATCGAAAAGAACGCCGAGAACCGCTGCCGGTAAAACACCGACGATTACCTTGCCCCAGATTGCCAGGGTATCCTTCTTCTGACGACTGGTTTTCCTCCGGGAAAAAGGATTCAGCTTGTTGAAATAAAGCAAAACGACAGCCAATATGGCTCCCAGCTGGATGACAACCAGAAACATCTCCTTAAATGCAGGGGATGCTTTTAATTGAATGAATTCGTCCAATAAAATCATATGTCCGGTACTGCTGATCGGCAGCCACTCCGTAATTCCCTCCACGATTCCCAGGAGCACTGCTTTCAGCAACTCAATGATTGGCATATACTTTTCCTCCAGTAACAGTATTTCCCACACTACTTCTTTTTTCTTTTTCAAAAACTCAATTGCAGGACAGGTATATTTTACATCATAAAAAGAAACCTTTCAACGTATAAAAATATATTGACATTCTCTTCTTTTTGGCTATACTTAAGCTGAACAAATACTTATCTTTCAGGAAAGGTTGGTAATTGAACATGGAACAAATGGATTCCGAAGTTCCCCTCCCCAGGTGTACCTTAAAAGTGGGTATCGTGTACAACCTGAAAAAGGGATTGAAAAGGGATACCCCGGATGCCGAAGCGGAATATGACAGGATCGATACGGTATATGCGATCCGGTCCGCTCTGGAAGAACGGGGTCACAGAACGGTATTGCTGGAGGCAGATGAAGCATTGCCGGAAAAGCTGCGCCATGAGCAAATGGATATTGCTTTCAATATCGCCGAAGGCCTGCATGGAAGAGGTCGTGAGGCGCAGGTTCCGGCCATGCTTCATTTTTTTGGAATACCGTTTACCGGATCGGACGAAACAACGTTGTGCATTGCACTGGACAAGGCGCTGACAAAGCGGATCGTTTCCTCCTACAAGGTCCGGACACCCAAAAGTATCGTTCTATCCGCCAAAACATCGCCTGCCACCGGTTCCCTTCATTATCCGGTCATCATCAAACCCAATGCAGAAGGATCCAGCAAGGGAATCTCGGATATCAGTATCGTAAAGAACAAAAAGGAACTTCAGGAGCTGGCAGGCAGAAACATTCATCTTTACCAACAGGATATGCTGGCTGAAGAGTACATCGAGGGACGGGAATTTACGGTCGGCATCCTTGGAAACGGCCGGGACACAAGAGTGTTCTCACCCATGGAGATCCGATACCGGAAGCCCAGCCAGGAAAACTATCATGTCTACAATTATAAACTGAAACAAAGCTTTACGGAATATCTGGAATACCAATGCCCTGCTGATCTGACAAAAGATCAGGAAAATGAGATGACAGGGATGGCAAGGAAAGTCTACGATATCCTTGGCTGTATGGATCTTGCACGGGTGGATTTCCGGATGTCGCCCGACGGGAAAATCCATTTCATTGAAGTCAATCCCCTTCCCGGACTGGCTCCCGGTTACAGTGACTACCCGATGCTCGCCGAATTCTGCGGCGTCTCCTATTCCGATCTGATCAACGGAATCCTGGAAGCTGCCCTGAAAAGACAGAAAGCCGAAAGACGGGGTGAGATTGCATGACCAGCTGGAAGAGTTCCATTCCGGCACAATCCTGGAATAGTTGGAAATGGCAGCTTGCCCACAGGATTACGAATACCGAAATGCTGTCGGAAGTACTTGACTTGTCTGAACAGGAAAAAGCGGATATCACCACATGCCTGAAGCAGTTCCGAATGGCGATTACCCCCTACTATGCTTCCCTGATTCGTCCCGAGGACGAAAACGATCCCATCCGTATGCAGAGTGTCCCGTCGATCCGGGAAACGTTTTACTGCAGCGATGACCTGGACGATCCCCTGAATGAAGTGGAAAGCAGCCCGGTTCCCAATATTGTTCACCGCTATCCGGACCGCGTGCTGCTCCTGGCAACCTATGTCTGTTCCATGTATTGCCGCCATTGCACCCGCCGCAGAGTCGTCGGGGAGGAAGACGGGATGATCACAGAGAGCGAACTGGAAATGGCCTTGGATTATATCCGGTCTCATGAGGAAGTCCGGGATGTCCTGATCTCCGGAGGCGATCCCCTGACAATGAATACAAAAAAGCTCGAATCCATTATTGCCGGACTCCGGGCGATCCCCCATGTGGATATAATCCGCATCGGCACGCGGGTTCCTGTGGTTCTGCCCATGCGGATCACCGAAGAGCTCCTTGCCATGCTGAAAAAATATCAGCCAATCTGGATCAATACGCATTTCAATCATCCCCGGGAAATCACCCCGGATGCGGAACGGGCGTGCACTGCCATAGTGGACGCCGGCATCCCCCTTGGAAACCAGAGCGTACTGCTGAGGGGAATCAATGACAACGCGGAAGTGATGAAGGATCTCCTGCTGAAACTGGTCCATATGCGGGTACGCCCCTATTATCTGTACCAGTGCGACCTGTCCAGGGGCATCTCCCACTTCCGGACCGATGTGGATACCGGAATCGACATCATGCATCAGCTCACCGGCTACATCTCCGGCTTTGCCGTACCGAAATATGTAATTGATGCCCCCCATGGCGGCGGAAAAATTCCCATCAATTATAACTACGTCCTCCGCAGGGATGACCATGAGGTCCTGCTTGAAAACTACAAAGGCGAACGATATCACTATCCGATTCCCCAGAGGCCAAAATCCGAAACAGCTTCCAATGCCAATCCCTCAAAAGAGCCACAGGATAACCCTATAAAATGCAATTTGTGACGAAAGCAAAACAGCACCTTCTCCATCATCGGAAGGTGCTGTTTTGCTCCTTTTTTTTGCTCCGGCGCTCTGCCTGTCTGCTTTTATCTCTTTACTCTTGCATTTCCTTCCCAGATGCTCCAGACCTGCTCCTCATCCGCAGGTTGTGCATAATCCGTCAGGAATGTAGTGGCCATAGCACCGGTGGCCCATCCGAACTGAAGCCATTTTTCCGGTTCCCAGCCCTTCAGGATCCCATACAGCAGGCCGCCGACAAAAGCGTCTCCCCCACCGATCCGGTCCAGTACGGTAATCTCACGGGGCTCCGCTGCATGCCAGTTCTCCCCTTCCAGCATGATGGCACCCCACATATGGCGGTTGGTGCTGATCACCTGACGCAGTGTGGTGGCAAATACCGAAGCGTTGGGGAACATCTTCCGGACGCTGCCAATCATAGCCCTGAAGCTGTCTGTCTCTGCCGCAACGTTCCTGCCGCCTGCCTCCGGTCCTTTCATTCCGAAACACAGCTGAAAGTCTTCCTCATTGCCCACCAGAATATCGGAAAGGCCGGCAATCTCTGTAAAGACATCCCTCAGCTCCTTCTCCCTGTCCTTCCAGAAAGAAGCGCGGTAGTTGAGATCGAAGGAAATCCGTGTGCCATACTTCCTGGCTGCTTTGGCAAGATCCAGACAAAAAATACTGGTTTCATGGGACAGAGCAGCAATCAGGCCGGACAAATGCAGGATTTGAACTCCTTCCTGACCAAAAAGACGATCCAGGTCAAAGTCTTTGCTGTTCAGCGTCAATCCGACTTCCCCGGCACGGTCGTTGTGAACCCTGGGGCCGCGGGATCCAAAGCCGCTGTCCGCAATATTGAACTGATGCCGGTAACCCCATGGCCCGCCCTGCGGAACATCGATTCCTTCGTAGGACATATGTCTGCCTGCAAGATTGTTTTTGATGAACGCAGCAATGGGACTATCCTTTACAAAAGTCGTCAGGACCTTTACGGGAAGCCCCAGATAAGACGAAATGCTGGCCACATTGGTCTCGGCACTGGTCGCCTGCATGGTAAACGTGTCGCTGCAGTGCACCGGCTGTCCCCCGGCAGGGGTAATCCGAACTCCCATACTCGTCGGTACCACAAGGGAATAAGTAAAATCTTTTCGTAATTCCATAGAAATCCAGCCTCCTCATTGGTAGATTCATAGCGTGTCTGTTGTCCTGTCTTGCATATTATTGATAAAAATGCATCGTACGGCCCACAGATTGTATACCCTCCCTTGTATTATGACATGAAGGGGATATCCTGTCAACGATTCCTGCCATCGCGACAGACCTGAACATCCCGGCAACCGCGCAAAAGCCTGGATGCAGCATATGCAAACCCCTGCAGCCCATCGGAGACACGGTCACACACTGTTCTTCCCGGAATCACACGAAGGGCTGTCAAACTCCTTCGCCAGTTTCATGATCGCCTTTTTTTCGATTCTGGAAACATAGGATCTGGAAATTCCAAGCATTTGTGCGATTTCTCTCTGCGTTTTACTCTTCCCGTTGGACAGGCCATAACGCATTTCCAAAACAATTTGTTCTCTTTTTTTCAGAACGGACTGCATTTTTTCATGCAGTCTCCGGACCTGAAGCTTGAGTTCCACCTGATCCGTTACGGAATCGGGGTCCGTACCCAAAATATCAATCAAGGTAATCTCATTTCCTTCTTTGTCCATCCCAATGGGATCCTGAAGAGAAACTTCCCCCTTTGTTTTCTTGGATGCACGTATGGTCATCAAAATTTCGTTTTCAATACAGCGTGCTGCATAAGTGGCAAGCTTGGTGTTCTTATTCATATTATAAGTGGATATGGCTTTGATTAAACCGATTGTTCCTATGGAAATCAGATCATCCACTTCTTTTCCGGTGTTATTGTATTTTTTTAC
>DAINCI010000115.1:0-6226 GCA_036732425.1 Bacillota bacterium | reverse complement strand
TGGAAACAATGGAGAAGCAGGCTGTGATCCTGCATACAAAAGGGCCCAGACGGGTCAGTCCCTTTTTTGTGCCCATGATGATCGCCAATATGGCTGCCGATCAGATCTCCATCGCCTATGGCGCCAGGGGAATGAACTCCACTGTGGTAACCGCATGTGCTTCCGGCACCAATGCCATTGGAGAAGCTTACCGGGCCATACGTGAAGGGTATGCGGACATTATGCTCACCGGCGGAGCCGAAGCTGCCGTTACTCCCTTATCCCTGGCCGGCTTTAGTTCCATGAAGGCTCTGTCCCGCAGGAATGACGAGCCTCAGAAAGCCTGCAGACCCTTTGACAGGGATCGGGACGGGTTTGTCCTGGGAGAAGGAGCCGGGATTCTTGTTCTGGAAAGTTATGAGCATGCCATGAAAAGAGGGGCCCGGATTCTGGCGGAGATGGCGGGATACGGACTGACAGGGGATGCATATCATATTACTGCACCGGCACCGGAGGGGGAAGGAGGAGCCCGTGCCATGAAGGAAGCCCTGGATGACGGGAATATGGCACCGGGAGACATCGGTTACATCAATGCTCATGGAACCTCTACAGACTACAATGACAAGACGGAGACCACCGCCATCAAATCAGTGTTTGGTGACGCCACAACGGTAGCAGTCAGTTCCACGAAATCCATGACCGGGCATTTATTGGGAGCTGCCGGCGGGATTGAAGCAATTGTTCTGGTCAGGACACTGGAGGATCAGTTTATTCCGCCAACGATCAATTACACGACTCCGGATCCGGAATGTGACCTGGATTATGTACCGAATCACGGGCGCAGGGCAGCAATAAATGTCGCCATGTCCAATTCCTTTGGTTTTGGCGGACAGAATGCCTGCATTGTAATAAAGAAATTTGAAAAATAGAGTTCCGTATGACAAATTCAAGGATGTGAACGGAAAGAAATGAAACAGGTTGATGACTTGAACCATTTGTATACAGCATTGGGATATGAGTTCCGGGGACCGCAACGGATTGTGACGGCGCTGACGCACAGCTCCTTTGCAAATGAGGCAAAGGGTGATGTTCCCTTCAATGAGCGCCTAGAGTTCCTGGGAGATTCCGTGCTTGGTCTGACGGTCGGTGATTATCTGTTCCGGACTTATCCGGAGTTTCCCGAGGGAATCCTGACCAAACTCCGGGCGGGAGTCGTATCTGAATTGTCTTTGGCACGGGTAGCCAGAAGATTGAATCTGGGAGATTATCTCCGGCTGGGAAGGGGAGAGGAACATACCGGCGGAAGAATGCAGGATTCCATCCTTGCGGATGCTCTGGAGGCCGTCATTGGTGCCATGTATCTGGACAGCGATCTGGAAACAACCAAGAGATTTATTCTGAGACAGTTGGTTCCTGCAATTGAGATTCTGATCGCCGGGAAGGGACATAAGGATTATAAATCGGAGTTGCAGGAATTTCTGCAAAGCAAATCCGCCCTTGGGATTACCTATCGGATTATCGATGAAAAAGGTCCGGATCATGATAAATTGTTTACGGCTCAGGTTTGCCACGGAGATGCCGTCATCGGCTGTGGCAGCGGGAAAACTAAAAAGGAAGCGGGACAGCAGGCTGCCCGGAATGCCCTGGACAAGTTGAAGGCGGATGGCGAAAGGAGATAGGAATTCATCGGATTGGAATCCGTCAGGCGGGATTTCTTTCATCAGGAACTTCAATTGAGGTGTTTGAAAATTGATTTTAAAGAAACTGGAGATCTATGGATTCAAATCTTTTGCAGACCGGATTTATATGAAATTTGACAATGGCATTACTGCCATTGTCGGGCCCAACGGCAGTGGGAAAAGCAATATTGCCGATGCAGTCCGCTGGGTTTTGGGCGAACAGAGCGTCAAATCCCTCCGTGGTTCCAGGATGGAAGATGTGATTTTTTCCGGTACCGAAACCCGGAAATCCCTGGGTTTTGCAGAGGTGTCCCTGACTTTGGACAATACGGATGGCGCCCTGCCGGTGGAATATGTGGAGATTACCATTACCCGAAGGGTTTTCCGGTCCGGGGAAAGTGAGTACTATATCAATCGCAGTGCCTGTCGTCTGAAGGATATTGTTATGCTGTTCATGGACACCGGCGTAGGAAAGGAAGGGTACTCCATTATTGGCCAGGGCCGGATTGATGAGATCCTGAGCAACCGGTCCGAGGAACGAAGATATATATTTGAAGAAGCTGCGGGAATCGTAAAATATAAGACAAGACGGGAAGAGGCAGATAAAAAGCTGGAAAAGACACAGGATAATCTGTTGCGTGCGGAGGATATTATGTCGGAACTGGAACAGCAGCTTCAGCCTCTGGAGGAGCAGTCCCGAACAGCAAAGGAGTACCTGAAGCGGAAAGAGCAACTGAAGGTCTGTGAAATCAATCGATTTTTGAATCAATATATGCATCATATGAAACGGATTTCGGAATGGAAAAAGCAAACGGATGATCTGGAAAAGGACCTGGCATCGCGCAGGAATGAGCTGGCCAAATTCGAGACCAGTCGGGACAAGCTTTCAGACTCTCTGAATCGTCTGAAAGGGCAGGCAGAGAAACTGCGAAAGGAACGATATGATTTGCTGAATCATTCCGAACGTCTCCGGGGCGAACGGAATGTAAGTTTTGAGCGGATGGAACAATACAAAAAGGATTCTGTGAGGCTTCAGGACGAGATTGCCCAGGAACAGAAGGATGCGGAGCATTGCCGCCTGCAGGCGAAAACGATGGGCAGTGTCCTGACCGGCAAAATGCAGGCCTTTGGGGAAGCGCAGAAGAAAGCGTACGGACTGCAGACAAAAATAACGGATCTGGACCGGGAAATCAGCGATAATCAAAAACAAACGGAGGAAACCAAAGAAAATATCATCCGGGTCCTGAATGCCATTTCGGATTGCAAAAATCGTCTGACCCGCTATGAAACCATGGAAACCAACTTGAATTCCAGACTGGACACCATAACAAAGCACTCCAATGAGACCAGGTCGGAAAAGGAACGTTTGGCGGAATCGGAATCCGCCTGCCGGAATAAAGTCCTGTCGGCCATTCAAATGACTGAAAAGAAGCAAAAGGAAAAAACAACTCTGGAAAAGTCCATACAGAAAGAGAAACAGACCCTTTCGGATCAGGAAGAACTCATTCAGAAGCAAAAGCGGCAGCTGGAGGGGGAACGATCCCGATTGAAACTGCTCGGGGATATGAAAAGAAGCTATGAAGGCTTTTATCGGGCTGTCCGGGAGATACTGACCACTTGCCGGTCCAATTCCGACATTGCCGGAAAAGTATGCGGCGTGGTGGCTTCCCTGATACATGTTCCAAAGGACTTCGAAGTTGCCGTTGAGACGGTTCTGGGAGGCAGCCTCCAGCACATTGTTACGGAGAATGAAGAGGATGCCAAATATCTGATTGGTTTTCTGAGAAAGAATAATTACGGCCGTGCAACTTTTCTGCCTGTTTCCTCCATCCGGGGAAGAACTTTAAACCGCAGGGAACGGGAGACACTGGAAATGCAGGGCTGCCTTGGCGTCGCCTCGGAGCTGGTTTCCTGTGACCCCAAATATCGTGGTATCCTGGAAAACCTGCTGGGCAGGGTTGTGATAGCAAGTGATCTGGATGCTGCCATTCGCATTGCCCGGTGCTTTTCCTATTCTTTCCGCATTGTAACGATAACAGGAGACGTAGTAAACCCCGGAGGCTCCATGACCGGTGGAAGCAGAGCGGCGAAGGGAACCGGCATTCTGAGCCGGGACCGGGAAATCCAGGATGCGCAGCAGGCGATCACATCCCGGAAGTCCGGCATTGCAGAGTTGGAATCCAAAAAAGAAAAATTGCAGATCATTTATCGGGATCATAAGCAAAGCCTGGGGAAAGCAGAATCCGAACTGAGGAATACGGAAAAAATTCAGATTTCGGAAAAGGAAGATCTGCGCCGGGTAACGGCCCAAAAAGTTCAGGCGGAGAAAGAGCTGGCTGCATTCCGGGAGGAACGGAACCAAATTGATCAGAGTTTGAAGGAATTGGACTCTTCCATCGAAAAGGCGAAACGGGAGATATCCTCCCTGGAGGGAAAAAATGCGGATATTGAGGCAAAAGTCGGGGAATCGGAACGCAACTGGAAGAAAAAGCTGAAGGAAAAGGAAGATCTTCATCAAAAATGGACCGATATCCGGATTCAGACGGCAGCTTTGCAGCAGGAGGTACAGGGCCTGGAGGATCAGGCAAAACGGATTCAGGAGGAGGCAGATCATCACAGCGCATCCATGGATTCCAAAAAACAGAAACTTTACAATCACGAGGACGAGCTGGAAAAGATTCAGGGATCCATGGAACAGATGAAGGCCAGAATCAAAGAGATGGACAACCAGGCGGAGAGTATGCAAACGGAGATGGAGGAAATGGAAAGGCAGAGGGAGAAAGCCGAATCCCGCATTCAGGAGCTGGAGAAGAATATCCGGGACTGGAACCAGTCTTCCGGGGAACTGACCGACAGGAAGTATCGGTTTGAGGTGCAATGCTCAAGATATGAGGCAGAGCTGGAAAATTACCAGAATAATATCTGGGAGGAATATGAGATCACCTACCAGAACGCACTGTCCTACCGGGATGATTCCCTGACTTCAGGTGGGATAAAGGAGCGGATTCAGACATTGAAGAAGGAAATTTCCACTTTGGGGGAAGTCAATGTCCGTGCCATTGAAGAATACCGAAAGGTTCGGGAACGATATCAGTTTCTCAAGGAACAGCGTAATGACCTGATTACGGCAAGGGAGAATCTGAAGGAAGTCATAGAAGATATTACGGAAACCATGAAGAAACAGTTCCGGAAAGAGTTTGACATCATCAATGAATATTTCGGCACCACATTTCATCAGCTTTTCGGTGGGGGACATGCCCGGTTGGTACTGGAAGATCCAAAAGATGTTTTGAACTGCGGTATTGACATTATTGCACAGCCTCCGGGAAAGAAACTGCAGAACCTGTCTCTGTTGTCCGGAGGGGAGCGCACCCTGACGGCAATTGCGATTCTTTTCGCCATATTGAAGCATAAGCCGACACCGTTTTGTGTACTGGATGAGATTGATGCTGCGCTGGATGACAGCAATGTGGAGCAATTCGGGAAATATGTCAGGGAATTTTCCAGGGATACCCAGTTCATTATTATTACGCACCGGAAGGGTACCATGGAAGCCAGTGATGTTCTGTATGGCATCGCGATGGAGGAAAAGGGGGTTTCCAGTCTTATTTCCGTCAAGTTTGATGAGATGGTCAGTTAGAGCGGGAGGAATCAGAATGGAAAGCGACGATAAGGAGAAAAAAGGCTTTTTTTCAAGACTGAAGAACGGTCTCACCAGAACCAGGGGCAGTATCACCGATCGGGTGGATGAGTTGATCCGGTACTATCGCGAGATAGATGACGAGTTTTTTGACGACCTGGAAGAAACATTGATTATGGGGGATGTCGGGGTCCCAACCAGTGAAAAAATCGTCTCCGGCATACGGGAAAAGGTAGAAGAGGGGAAAATAGGGGATCCATCAAGAATCAAGGATTTATTAAAGGACAGTATCACTTCCATTTTGAAAAGGAATACACAGCCTCTTACCCTTCCGCACCCGACAGTTCTGTTGGTTGTCGGTGTCAATGGAGTCGGCAAGACCACCACTATCGGGAAGCTGGCGGACCGCTACCGGAAGGAAGGCAAAAGGGTACTGGTGGCTGCGGCGGATACGTTTCGGGCTGCTGCAGGGGAGCAACTGGAAATCTGGTGCAAACGGGCGCAGGTACCCATTATCCGTCATGAAGAAGGGGCAGACCCTTCTGCAGTGGTTTTTGATGCCATTCAATCCGCCAAATCCAGGGGGACAGACATTCTGCTCTGCGATACGGCCGGGCGGCTTCACAATAAAAAGAATCTGATGAACGAACTGGAAAAAATGAATCGGATTATTGACCGGGAATATCCGGAAGCTCATAAGGAAGTTCTCTTGGTTCTGGATGCCACAACCGGTCAGAATGCCGTTTCCCAGGCATCCCTGTTTCAGGAAGCGGTCGGAATCAACGGCATTGCTCTGACGAAACTGGATGGAACCGCAAAGGGCGGAGTCATCATCGCTGTGAAGTCCCAACTGGATATCCCGGTATATTATGTAGGAGTCGGCGAGTCGACAGAGGATTTGCAGCCTTTTGTGCCGGAGGATTTTACA
>DAINCI010000114.1:0-6326 GCA_036732425.1 Bacillota bacterium | reverse complement strand
GTGGAATACACTGCAGTGACCGCTGCAACCCGTACCGAGCTTCTGGATGCCGGGACGGTCGACTGCATTTTGGCTACCTTTACCGTAACCGATGAGCGCAAGGAGTCCTGGGATTTCTCTGCGCCCTATTACACGGATGCCGTAACCGTCCTGGTCGAAAAGAAATCCGGCATTTCCTCTCTTGCTGATCTGGCTGATAAGAATGTGGGCGTTTCCACCAGTTCCACTTCCGCGAAAGCCCTGGCCACTGCCATGGCGGAAAAGAAACTGATTCCTGCCTTTGACACGTCGGCTGATTTTGTACCCACTTCCTTCAAAAATGGAGTGGCCTTCACTGAGTTTACAGATTATCCATCCATTTCCAGTGCCTTGACGGCTGGTACGATTGACGCTTTTTGTGTGGATAAGTCCATACTGGCAAGTTATATGAGTGATGACCGTACTTATATCGAGGAAAAGTTTGATCCCCAGGTCTATGGCGTTGCCACCAGGAAAGGCTCTGAAATATCCGGACAGATCGATGACCTGATCAAAGGCCGGTTGGAGGACGGTACGATTGACAAACTGATTTCCAAATACGGACTGGAATAAGGTTTTCATGCGTTTTCTTGCGGTCGTATTCTGTCACCATTTGTATCTGCTGATATGCTCTGTATGTATCGAACGGACGGTGTTCTTCGCTGCAGGAAAGGAGTTTTTTGATGTTCAAGGTTACTTCCTGGATTGCCATGTTCCGGGTACCGGGTTTTTCTCGACGGATTGCTGGCTACTATAGAAATGGCTTTGGCGGGCTTTGTTATCGCCTTTGTTTTGGGTGTGGTCTTTGGCTTGTTTGCCACCAGTGGGAAAAAGCCTCTGATTATCCTGAATCGTATTTATGTGGAGTTTTTCCAGAATATCCCACTGATGCTGCAGGCGTTGTTTTTGTTCTATGCGGTGACATTTTCGGGTATCCGTAATTTTTCTCCCATGACTGCGGGAATGATTGCTCTTGGACTATATCACGGCGCTTATTTTTCCGAGGTTATCCGTGCAGGCATCGAATCGGTGCCGCAGGGGCAGGAAGAGGCTGCTTACTCCCAGGGCTTTACCTATATTCAAACCATGCAATACATTGTCATTCCCCAGACTGTTAAAATTATTCTTCCGCCGATGGTGAATCAGGTGGTGGCTCTCATTAAAAACACGTCCTGTATGCTTCTGGTAGGAGGCGCAGTGGATCTGATCTCCGTTACCAACGCTTATGCGGTGGGCGCCAGCACTTCCCGATATGCGTCGGCTGCCTATGTATTGAGTGGTTTGCTGTTTTTTGCCATATGTTTTCCCTTATCCACACTGGCAAACAACTGGGAGAAAAAATTGAAACAACGGGATACGCAAGGTGTGATGGCTTCTGCCTCTGTCAGTCCGAACCCCGGAGACGCGGATCCCAATAAGGAGGGGACCTTTAATGGATGAACTTTCCGCCAGTTTATCAATGCTTACCAACGGTGATTTGATGGGCTATTTTATGAAGGGGGTTGCCTTTACCCTGGTCATTGCCGTTATTGCCATTATTGTCAGTTTTGTTTTTGGAATTATGCTGGCCCTGGCCCGTAATTTCTGCAACAGCGGGCTGTCCCGTGTACTGAAAGGGTTTTCCATAGCCTACATTGAGATTTTCCGCAATACTCCATTGATGCTGTGGCTGTTTATCAGTCTGGTTTCTTTCCCGGCTCCGGGTGTTTCCCTGTCATTCGCTGATGCCATTGGCTTGAGTACTACGGAAGTGAAGATTCTTTTCAAGGCCATTATGGCTCTGATTTTATTCACTTCTTCTGTTATGGCGGAAATCATCCGTGGCGGTCTGAACTCGGTTTCATCGGGGCAATTTGAAGCGGGATATGCGCAGGGGTTTACTTTTCCGCAGGTATTGTCCTGTATCGTATTGCCTCAGGCTTTCCGGGCAATTGTGCCCACAATGCTCAGTCAGGTCATTACAACGATCAAGGATACGTCTTATGTAGCCAATATTGCCTATATTGAATTTCTGGGCCGGGTGTTCCGGATGATTCAGCTGGCTCCTGCATATACGGGACAGGGCACGCAGAACATCAGCGACATTTTTGTCCTGTGCGGCATGGCCTGCGTAATCTACTTTATCATAAACTTTTCAATTTCCTGTGTCGTCCGTTCTATTCAGAAGAAGCAAAAAAGCAGTCCCTCCGGCGGAGGAGCTGCCGGGCAGCAAGGTCTGCCAGGGGGAATCGATACCATGTGAATTTTCTGGGCAGCGATGGAAAAATGGCGCATGGTTCTGAAAAGGCAAAAATTTTTTGTTGACATACATAGATGTTCTATGTATACTGGTCTTGTTCGCAGATATTTTTATAGAGCCAAATTCAAAAAGCGAACTCGTGTCCCTATTGCGGATATCGGGAGTAAGGATATCAATTGCAATTGTTTTTTCGGAGGTGGGATTTGTGAAAGTGGATAAGGGATTGCTTGGCGGGAGTACGAATCTGATGCTGCTGTCCCTGCTCAGTGAATCGGACAAATACGGTTATGAAATCATCCGGGAGCTGGAGCGGCGATCGGACAGAACGTTTCAGCTTCAGGAGGGGACGCTGTATCCGGTATTGCACAAACTGAAAAACAACGGTTATGTGAAGTCCTACATGGGGACCGGCAGCAACGGGAGAAAGCGCAAATATTATCGGATTACCAACAGCGGAGTGCAGCAGCTGGCAGAGGAAAAGAAGAGATGGAAGGTGTTTTCCGTCTCCGTCAATAAAGTTCTGGGCAGTGAGGTGCGGGCCTTTGGATAAGAAAGAAAGCTTTTTGTCGGAAGTACTGCACTGCATCCGTTTTCCTTTTGACCGGGAGAAAATCCGCGCGGAGCTGGAAAGCCATATAGAGGACAGGGCAGAGGATTATGAAGGGAAGGGTTCGGATCGGGAAGCGGCTGTGGATCTGGCGGTCCGGGACATGGGCAATGCCAGGGAAATCGGACAGGCCCTGAATCGGCAGCACAATCCTGTCCTGGGATGGATCTGGCTGGTGACCGATGTGCTTGCCGTTTTGACGGCAGCCTGTCTTATTGTGACTCTGGTGCTTCCTTTGCTGTCATCCCTGTTACCCTTCCATCGGCTGGATCCCATTCCGGCATCCGATATTATTTATCAGACAAAGGTGGATAAAAAGGTGAAACTGGACGATATGGTAATTCATATTTCGGATGTGGTCTACGACACAAACGGGGATCTGAGCGTGGACTATGAATATTTTGATGTCAGGCTGTGGGGATCGGGATGGAGCTTTTCGAATATCGGGGAAATATCGGACAATCTGGGGAATCACTACCTGGACGGCCGGTCTGAGGAGAGCGGAGGTTTCCTGTCCAGGTGCCGGCAGACTGTTCCGGATTTTTCTGCGGAGGCGAATACCCTGAAGATTGACTATGATTCCTACAATCGGGAATACCGGTTGGAAATTCCTCTGCAGGCAGGTGAGAAAAAGTGAGCAGACGAAATAAAGTCCTTAGGAATCTGCTGATCCTGGCTGTTCTGATCCCTTTGGCAGTTTCCCGCTCGGGTTTGTACCTGAGCCCGTTATCGGCTCATCGGAGTTCTGAGCGAAGTATCCATTACGGTCCTTCCACGGTGGTGCATGTTCAGGATTTTGATCAGGGCAGGTATTATCTCTGCAAATATGACAAATGGATTTCCTGTGATACGATCCGCCGGGCTTTCCTGTTCTTCTGGCGTTTTGGAAATCAGGTCACCGGTGTGGAAAACGATCCCGAAAAGCCGGTCTGCTGGACCTGGGACAGCAGGGATACCCACTGCAAGGCCTATGGCATCCTCCATGACAACCAGGTGAAAAAAATAGAGCTCACGCTGGATGATGGGTCCGTTTTAACCCAGTCTGATTTTTATGATGACATGTTTTTACTGACATGGGCTGATGAGAAGCGGAAGGGGGAGAGAAATCCACACGGCAGGCAGGTCAGGGACATAAAGGGATATGACTCCGGAGGTCTTGTTGTTTATGAAGATCAACAGGAATGGGAAGGCAAAACGGAATGAATCACAGAATTGAAATG
Source organism: Bacillota bacterium (assembly GCA_036732425.1). GTDB lineage: Bacteria > Bacillota > Clostridia > Caldicoprobacterales > DTU083 > UBA4874. Next base: position 2,242 of record DAINCI010000114.1, on the reverse strand, counting down.
ATAACAGAATCATAATCAGCATTCTGAATGGAATGATAACAGAATTGAAATGGAATCATTGAGATAACAAGAAACCCGGGCTGTCAGCGGTTCAATACGGACTGACTGTGTGCGAGGAAGGCTTCAAATTCCTTCCGGGTCATTTTTTCGGTATGAATCAGATACAGATAATCAAAGTAATTCGGCAGGACGGGGAGGCCCATGACCTCTTTGGCAAAGGCATGGGCAGCCACCTCACTGCATTTGTTGATATGTGCATGACGCTCCCATCCAAAAAGCCGGAAGGTAACGACTTCATCCATCCGGCCGCTCACGGGATCGCTGCTTTCGTACTCCAGGTAGTGAAAAAACTCATGGGCCAGATGCAGCTGCAGGGCATCCTGGGGGGAGAGAAGAGGATCGTTTCCGGACGGGCCGTCTTCCCACAGCGGTGTGCTGTTCTCCGCCAGCGTCCGGATGGATTCCTGCACCAGGGTGACCTCGCATCCGTTTTTGCCGAAGGCACTTTGCCCTCGCCATGTTACACCGATCCGGGTTTCGCCGCTTTCCTTCCAAAGAATTTTTATGTCCTTCTGTGCATAGAGGGCCTCCATGTCGGTTCCCCTATAGGCTTTGGCAGCTTCGCGTCCGGCGGAAAGGGAACCATCCACAAGCCGGGGGATCTTTTCATGGGGGATTTTATGAAACAGGAGGTCGCCGGAAAGCTCGCAGAGGGCGAGCACCCGGTCATCCCGCAGCATTTCCCGCAGGCCGGCACCACCAGGAAGGGTCTGCTGCGGGTCTTGCTGACGATCCGGGGAGTTTTCCCTATTTGTGTTCTTCAAACTTTCTCTCTCCGTATTCATAATTCCTTTCTCCGTATCCATGCTTTCGCCCTCCGATTGCTCTTATCTTTGCCCTGTTGATACTCCCGCTGTTCTCTTTACTCCGCCGCAGGCAAAAATCCTGCTTTGGTCTTCGTGCGCTGCATACAGATATACTGTCATTGCTTCATGGACTGTTCCTTCGCGCAGATGTCCCTGCCTGTTTGCCCAGACGATGACCTATCTGCAGATGACCTGCCTGCACGCGACCTACTTATAAGCGACGGCAATGATTTCTTCCTCGGGGGAGAGCATTTCCGTTTCGATATCGAGGATCGAATACAGCTGCCTTGCCGTCTGCATGCCGGTTAAGTCCAGCATCTTCTCACGATAGAACAAAAAGACTTTTGGGATGGTGGCATTGGCATCGGAATATACCGTATTGGCGTCCAGAAACGGATTGAACTGAGACTCCCGATTCTTTTTCGCAAACTTGAGGCACTCTGCTTTGTCCCTTTTCAGGCGGACGACTCCTTCCCGGTCCACCATGGCCAGGGAGGTTCGTTTGAGATGGAGAAGGCCGAACAGCGCTTTTTTCCTTGTCTCCGCGCGGAAAAGATTCCATCGGCCCGTGGAATACAGGAAGGAGGTCTGTTCCTCCTCCGCGCCCAGCGCGTCGGCGGCAATCTTTTGCAACTGCTCCCTGCTGAGGGCTTTGGCTCCGACATCCTTCTGGCGGAGCTCCGTGGCTCCGCTTGCGATGGCGCGCAGAATGTTTTTCTGGGAATCCACCTCAATCGAAATATCCACTGTTTCTTCCTTTGCGCCGCTCCGGCAGATTTTTTCCATCACATCGGAGCGGATCTGCTTGATGTCCTCTTCCGTGGGGTTCGCGATGGTGCGCTCCAGGGTTTCCCGTACCATGGCCAGCGCAACGCCGATGGTGGAAATATACGGGGCGTTTTTCGCGATTCTGCTGCGCATCTCCATTTTTTCCGCCAGCGGGTTTACGATGACGGAAGCACTGCCGCCGCCTCCCACCAGTGTGACAAACCGACGGTCCAGTTCGTACTCACCAATCAGCTGTTCCACTAAAACGGAAAGCTTCTGCATGGCCAGGTCCACGGTCTGTCTTGCCGCTTCTTCAGCGGATATTCCCAATGTCCTGCCCGCGATACCCCATGCGGCACGGGTGCATTCCAGGCTGCCTCTGGCATAGTCGCCTTCGGGCACATAACCCAGAAGGTTGGCGGCACCCGAAAGGGTCAGGCTGTATTCCTTTCCGTCCTGGCTGACCACGCAGGCATATTCCGCAGGGTCTCCTTCCCGGGGGCGGATCAGGGTCAGCTTCCCGTCTGTGATGGTGCCGTCCTCCAGGTAGCATTCATAGTCTTTTCCTGCAATATGGGCGGAACGGGGACCGACATCCACGATCCTAT
>DAINCI010000113.1:0-6328 GCA_036732425.1 Bacillota bacterium | reverse complement strand
TCACCATCAGCTGTATTTTCAGTCTCTGCGCAAATGTTGTCTTTCCGGAAGAGGAGGGACCGGCAATCAGAATCAGTCGGATCGCATCCTTCCGGCTGGCGATTTGTTCTGTCATCCCTGCAATCTGGTTTTCCTGATAGGCTTCCCCGATCCGGATCAGTTCCTGCCCCTTTCCTTCCTCAATGCAATTGTTCAGGTCCGCTATATTTCGTATTCCCAGGGAATCAGACCATTTTTCAGCCTGCCGGAAGACCCGGAACAATTTGGGATTGTCCTGAAAATTCCGCAAACGGTTTGCCCCTTCCCTGGAAGGATATTGCAGAACAACACCGGGAAGATAGAACTTCAGGCCAAACCGCTTCAGGTACCCTGTGGAAGGCACCATATAGCCATACAGGTAATCCGTCATCCATCCACACTGATACAAACCCACGGTATCCTCGGGACGGTATTTCAGGATTTCCGCCTTATCTGAAAAACGCATTTTCCGGTAGATTGCCTCCGCCTCTTCCCTGGAGACTTCTGTTTTCTGAAAGGGTTCATCCCGTTCAATGATTTCTTTCATTTGCTGTTCGATCCGATGTACCTGCCTGGGTGTAAGGGTAATCCGACCGTGGACTTCACAGTAGAGCCCGTTTCCAAAGGAATGCTCGACGGAAACTGTACAGTCCGGAAACACTTCCCTGCAGGCACGGATAAAGACAAATGTCAGACTTCGGGTATAAATGCGTTCCCCATCCTTCATGGACAGGTCCACCGGTTCCACTTTGCAATCCATTTCCAACGGATAGGTCAGTTCCCGGATTCGATTGTTCACCCTGGCTGCCACGATCAGGGAGGAATTGGAATCCGAAGGAACCGAAAGCAGCTCCCGGATGACCATCCCCTTTTTTACAGTGATGATTTTCCCTTTCCAGTTCACCTGTATTGTCTGTTCCATCCAAATTCTCCTTTCCAAACAGCGCGGAGAACAGCGTCTGTTTAACGGTAATATATTATTCCCTGTATGGGCTGATAAAAATTCTTGCACAGAAGCTCAGTGGAAACCTGTTTGCCGTTTTCATATTTCACCCGATACGTATTCAGGCGATAGCCGGTCCGGGATTTTACATGTTCTTTCTGCCCACCGGAAGCAGCAACGTAGTTGCCCTTTGTGTCCAGTACTTTTTTGGGCTCCGGTGCCGGAATCGTTTCCAGCAAATCCGTAACCAGTTTGTAGCTTCCCGAATTCGGGATCGGCTCTCCATACAGATCAACATATACCAGATTTCCCTTCCGGTAAGTATGGAAGAAGACCGGGGTTTTCCGATTGTTCCGGAACTTGAAATCCGCTGATCCATAGGATACTGTTGCATCCCTGCCGGCCGGCAGATAGGATACCGGAAAGGAATGATGATAGCGCTCCACAATTTCCATTCCTGCCAATGCAGCCGAATTAAAAACAGTGGAAGATGCCTGGCATACCCCGCCTCCAAAATCATCTTTCATGCTTTTGTCCGCTGTAATAACCGGCGCGGTTCGAAATCCCCTGGCTTTGGTCCTTTGTCCTACGGATTTATTGAAAGAAAACACTTCACCTGGATTTACCTTCCGGCCATTCAGCTTGCTGAGAGACAGCTCAATATTATGAATGCGGTTTGCACTGCTGCTCTTCAGATCCGTTCCGAAAGATACGATACGCTGCGTGGCCTTCTGAAGATCCGCCGTACGTACCGCAGGCTCCACAGAGACAGGCTCTATGGCAACCGTCCCGGGCTTGCCGGACTGCAGGATACGCTCAGCGGACTGATAAAGAGCTTCCCCATCCACCGTTTGCCCGGATTTCTCAGGGGTAAAGGAAAACCGGTTCTCCTTTTCGGGAGTAAACTGCACGTCGGCATTTACCGGCTCAACAGTCAGCTCTTTGGCGATGGACAGAACCGCATCGTGAATCCGGGGGATATCCGTGGTCAGTTCCGTTTCCTCATGGATCCCTTCCTTTCGGATTTTCTCCACTTGTCGATACCGTTCCTCCAGCTTTCCTTCCCTGCCCAGCTGATACAATTCATTCAGCTTATCTTCCCAATTGACCCGGGCATTGATATCCGTTTGCCCAAATGCCCAGCTCCGGTCCTGGCAGGTCAGCTCCACCTTATAATTCGCAAGACGCTCCGAGGCCTTTCGGGAAAACTGGTCCTTTGCTTCCGGCAGGGTAAGGCCTTCCAGCGCCGTATTGTCCAGATAGGTTCCCTCATAAAAAGTATCGTGCTCCACGGTTTCCTTCATATGTGCAATGCGCTTTTCTTCTGCCCATTTCTTCCGATAGGATTGATAAACCATCCCACCGGTAAACAAAACAACGACAGCCAACAGGATCCACAGGACATGTTTCTTTTTCATGCGATTGCCTCCCAAATGATAATACAGACACTATGGTCAATATATCACATTCAGGAAGTAATATGAAAACAAAGGTATTAAAAAAGCCTTACAATATTATTAATTCGTCAATAACAAAAGAAACCACCGGAAAACCGGCAGCCTCTTTTATTCCAACCTGAAAGATACCCACTTTATTGGGTTTGCGTCTTTTCTTCCTTTATCAATGCAGGATTCATGGAAAAAGTATCCTTCAGTGAGATATCCTTATACTTTTTAACTGTCCTGCCATCCACCGTAAATTGCACCTGCGTGATGTCGGACCGGTTCAGGGGATCGGTAAGGGAATTGACAATGGCGTATAAGTCACGGATCGTCTCCTTATCATTGTCCCTGCCGGTTTCCTTGTTCAGATAGGAGGAAGGGATATTGACAACTGCCAGGCTTTTCTCAACCTGCACCCTGATATCCTCCTGCCGGACATCATCCGGAATCACCCTTACATTACCGGAATGAATGGGATCGCTGGTCAATTCAGCCAATATCTGTACGGCAATGTCCTTTTCGCTTTTGGAAACGGCCCGATACTCCGGCACCAAAAGCATATTGTCCGGATCCCCATAGTAAATTCGAACCCTTCTTCCGATCCGGTTGGGAAAGTCCTCCTTGGTCAGCCCTTCCTTCAGGGATATATCATGCACCGGTTCATCAATATAGCTGCCGGCCTCATTTTCATAATAGATCTTGACAAAATTGAGATCGGGCAGGGAAGTCAGGCTGTACACAAGCGAACTCAGCATGGCTGTTTCCTGCGTGGAACCGCCGGTAAACTGCGTCCGGAACTCCTTGGAAAAATACAGTGCAATCCCTTGTACATCATCTTCCCGTCGTACAACCTTCGTTTTCTGCAAAGCCGTACCTTTCGGCAAGGTAGGACAATATCCCTGATCCGTGGCTACCGGGCCCTTGATCAGTTCATTGGCAATGGCTTCCGCATAATTCCTTCCGGTTACCGTAATGGCCCGGGCCTCCGGCAGCAGATACATTCCCCGGTCATCCTGGAAGAATAACTCCAGATTGGTTTTATGGATATCCTTTCCCTCGGTATTCTGCGCTTCGTACGCCTTCATCTCCGGAACACTGTTGGGATACTGGGTAAGAAGCCCGAGAAGGACAACATCGTTATCTCCGTTCTGTGTGGTGGTTTCCTTGCCGTCCACGTACAATTTGACATATTTGAACTTGCCGAGATCCAACAGGGAATTTACCAACGCCGCTCTTGCGACAGTCGGATCCGCGGACTTCAGGAACTCGGAAGACAAGTCCACAGACAGAATATCTTCTGTATAATCCACTTTATTGATCTCCACATTCTGCGGGAGAACCGGACGCAATCCGCTGGTCCTGGGTCCCCGGATCAACTCCCTGATCACACTGCGGAGCAGCTCATTTTCGTTCCAGTCGGATATGGACCGGACCTCAGGAGAAAGTTGATTGGCTTTATCATCATAAAAGTAAAGACACAGCTTCTTCTGTTCCTGCAGCTGCTGTTGCTGCAGATACAGGCTTCCATCCCTGCCATTGTCTTCCGCGGCATCCTTTATCCCGGATGTATCGCCCGATGAATCCCTTGCCGCTTTGGTTTCATTCATTTCCTTTTCGGAAAGAACATTGAATTTCTTGATATCCTTGTCTCTGCGGCTTGACTGCCTTTCACAGGATGCCATCGCCAGGAGCAGCGCAAGAATCATGCAAAACAGAACCTTCAGATGCCTCACTTCCATCTCCCTCCTATCAATCCTTTGCCTTGTTTGTGGTTGATTGCCGGAGCCGGCTGATAAATGCCGGAAGCCGGATTTTCCAGATTCCTTCCACATCGTCCGCCGTCAGCACCTCGTTCACTTCCTTCGGGGTATCTGCGGTTTTATCGGTATATTTCACGTTCACCAGTGCTTTATCTCCCAAATATTCCTGATCCAGCACCGGATCGTCTTCAAAAGCGATCATCCCGCCGGATATGGAGGGAATTTCCTTTTTGAACTCATCCAGGGGTGGCAGACTGTCATCATCCATGGTCTTGTCGGACAGGAACATATATATGATATCCCAGTCCGGCTCTGCCGTTAAGGCATTCAGCACCAGACCTGCAGTCCTGGCAGGCGTCAGGTTCCATCTTTTATCCCTTTCAATGGCAACCATCGGGGAATCCGGTTTCAATTCCGAACCATCCTCGATCAGAAGCTCCGCTCCCATTTCCTGATAGGTCAGCTGGCGGTTGTTGACCATCAGCTGCACGTGATTCACTCCGCTCAGATAGGTCAGGGAGTTCACGATGGAATAAATGGCCAGTCGTTTCAATCTTGCCTGAGCCTTCGGAATATCCCCTCCGGAAGTATCTTCCCTCCCCGGAACAGTGGACAAATCAATCGGCTTCAGAAAATCATCCGTCAGATTGACAAATACGGTGTCCGCCTTTCTGGTCACATCAATGATCTTCGTCCCCGGAGGCATGACCAGGAGCCTTTCGAATTTTTTGGGACCCTTCAGCAATTCTTCCACCACCAACTGTTCAAGGGATTGTTTATCCTGAAGAACCGTCCTTTCCTCCGGCACCAGAAAATCAGTCACTTCATGTTTAAAATACAGAGTGATTTTTACTTCCTTTGCCTGTTCGTAAGGATCGATCGGCATCGGGCTTGTCTTTGCATCCTGTCCTTTTACGGAATTTCCTTTTTCCCCTGTACCCTTTGTGTTTTTGGAAAACGGTAAATGGGAACAACCGGCTGTTGCCAACAGGCAGGACACAACCAGTATCCAGGTAATCAGCTTTTTGATAAGCTCCACCCGCCTTTCCATTCTAACATTATAGCCAGATAGTTTTACAAAATAATTAAGCAAGCTTAACAAATTCGTGAACAGATATCAATCGGTCACCTCCGGTACGTTGCCATAAGGCAATTCCACATAAAAGGTCGTTCCTTTTCCCTCTTCGCTGCTGACCCGAAGAAAGCCCTGGTGCATCATCACAATACGGTTGGCAATGGAAAGCCCAAGACCGGTGCCGCCGGTGGATCTGGACCTGGCTTTGTCCACCCGGAAGAACCGGTCAAAAATACGGGCCATATCCTCCTGGGGAATCCCAATTCCTGTATCACTCACCTTCATCACCGCATATTCCGGGGTCCGGTAAACTTCGACGGTGACCCGTCCGCCCTCCGGTGTATACTTTATGCCGTTATCTATAATATTCGACAGAACCTGCTGCAGCTTTAGGCCATCTCCCATTACGGTAACCGTTTCCTCACTGAACATTTCCACACGGATTTGTTTTTGATCTGCCAGCAGCTGCAGGCCCCTGATGGTCCTTTTCGCCAGGCTGGTCAGCTCCACCGGTTCCTTCCGGATCTCCGACGCATTGACATCCTGGTCCAGATTGACCATGGAAAGCAAATCGGTGATGATGGCATTCAGCCGATCAACCTCAAAATTGATATCTGTCAAAAAATCCTTGTAAATGGCAGGATCATTCACCTCCATACTCAGAAGCGACTCTGCCAGCACCTTCATGGCACTCAGCGGAGTTTTCAGCTCATGAGAAGCGTTGGAAACAAATTCATTTCGGGCCCGATCCAGGTGTTCCAGCTTCTCACTCATGACGTTAAAGGCTTCTCCCATCTGCCGGAACTCCCCGCTGCCGCTGATATTCACCTTCTGATTCAGGTATCCCTTGCTCATTCGGGTGATACTGGCAGTCATTTCCTTGATGGGATGGGTAATAAATCCGGAAAGGACAAAACTGATCAAAAGAATGGAAATCGTAATCGCGGTGGTATAAAGAGAAATGATTTTCCGGATATCCGTCAGAACCGTCTCCACACTATCCAGGGATGTGGACAAAAATACCATGCCGATGATTCCGTCCGTATAATGGGTAATCGGAGCATACGCATACAGAACTCTTTTCCGTTCA
>DAINCI010000112.1:0-6333 GCA_036732425.1 Bacillota bacterium | reverse complement strand
CCGGACAGGTGGATGTCATGATTACTTACAAAACAGGCAAGGAGGTTGTTCCAGCTATGAATACCGTGGAATCCAGTACGGAAACGGAGGAAAAGGACAGCAATGGCGGGGTCCGGCGCACCACACAAACTGATGTCAATACCCAGCCCGTCAGCATGGATTCTCCGGACGGATCCCAGCCGCTGATTTCCAGGGAGAACGAGCCGGAGGTTCAGGGCGTCATCGTTGTGGCGGAAGGTGCGGAAGATATTCAGGTCCGGATTGGGCTGCAGCAGGCGGTGCAGACCCTTCTGGGAATACAGTCCGATCAAGTCGAGGTCTTTGTCATGGACGATAACAGAATGGAGGAGTGAGAGATGTTGGTGCTGAAAAGAAAAAATCTGGTTATTGGGCTTTTGGTGGTGTTGTTGATCATTACGGGTTATCTGAACTTTGTGTACAATCAGGATTCTGCCCCGGCTGTCAGCCCGGAGAAGGATGTCGCTGCAGAAAAAAAGGATGGGATAAGCGGAAAGATTACGATAAGCGACCTGGAGGATCAGGGAAAAGTGTCCGATTCGAAAAAAGTGGCAGATCAATCACAGAAAAACGAAAATGCAGACGAAAAAAAGGACAAAGCAACAGACACAGCAGACGGAAAATCAACCGGCAAAGAGAATCAGGCAGTTTCTGCGTCTGCAAGCACCACCTTTTTTCGGGATTACCGATTTCAAAGGGAACAGGACAGGAACGAGGAAATCGAGCACATCAATTCCATCGTGAAAAATCCCAATTCCGATCCGGAAATGGTAAAGGAAGCCCAGGCACAGCTTCTGGAGATTACCTCCAATAAGGAATCAGAACTGGCCATTGAAAACCTGATCAAGGCAAAAGGTTTTCCCGATGTTGCAGTAATTCTGCATCATGACAACGCCAATGTCATTGTGGATAAATCCGAACTGGTCCCGGAAGAGGTAGCGATGATTCTGGACGTTGTCAAACGGGAATCCGGAAAGGAAGCGGAAAACATAAAAATCATTCCCAGGGTCGGAACGAAGGATTAGAACGATTTGTAAAAGTCCATGTTATTTGGTATAATAAAATTATGTAACAACAATTTACAGGAGGTGAAAAAATGGAACAGCAGACAAATGGGGATTATGGCAAAGTGACATTTGCCGATGAAGTCATTGCCATTATCGCAGGCCTGGCGGCCATGGAGATCCCGGGAGTTTCTGCCATGAGCAGCGGTATTGTGGAAAAGCTCGGGAAAAAGAACCTGTCCAGAGGGGTAAAGGTAGAGGTTGGCGAAAAAGAAGCGGCAATTGACTTATACCTTATTGTGGATTATGGTGTTCGGATACCGGATATTTCATGGAATATTCAGGAAAATGTGAAAAAGACCGTTGAAACCATGACAGGGCTCCATGTAATAGAGGTAAACATCCATATTCAGGGCATCGATTTTGAAAAGGAAAAGAAAACGAAAGAGGGGGAGCCGCCATCCAAAGCATGATTCTTTCGAGCCCTCTGAATCCTCAGAGGGTACTTGCACAGGAACCGAAAACAAAAGAAACAAGAAGAAAGGATGGATACCAATGAAGATGAGAATGGGGGACCGTATTCTGCTGTCGTTTTATGTTCTTGTTGTCATTGCCCTTTCACTGGGACTGCTTTGCATCGCTCTGAACATCATCCCTCTTTCGGATTTCAAGGGCCTGATTGCCGGTCTGGATTACAACGGACCCTTTATCCTGGTTGCGCTTTCGATATCACTGGTTCTGCTGGCAGCCAGTGTCCGTCTTTTGACAGCTGGCACCTCCCGGAAGAAACCGGCCAGCGCTGTTTTGAAAACAACGGATCTGGGAATGATCCGGGTATCCGTGAATACCCTGGATACCCTTACCCAGAAGGCGGTGCAGAGTTTCCAGGAAGTCCGGGATGTTGTCAGCACCGTTCTTCCGGAGGCCGATGAGGGTGTCCGGATAAAATTGAAGGTAACAATACTGCCGGATGTCCGGATGCCTGAATTAACGCAAAACATTCAGGAAAAGGTAAAAAAATATGTGGAGGAAATGTCGGGAATTGCAGTCAGGGAAGTACTGGTTTATATTGATAATCTGACGGCTGCACGACCAAACCGGGTTGAATAGGGGGCAACAGCAATGACAATAAAGGAAATTGTTGTATCCTGCTTTACCACACATCGGGGGAAAACCATCGGGTTCCTGGGCGGACTGGTCTTTGGCATTCTGTTCCTGACGCTGGGTTTTTGGCGAGGCTTGTTTCTGAGTCTGGCGATCGGGATCGGCTGTTGGATCGGAAGCTTTTACGACCGGAAAGAGAGCTTCCTTACCTTTTTGAGCAAGATGATATCAGATGGTATACACAATAGAAAGCAATAGGAGGGCATATGGCAAGAAGACCGGCAAGGGAAGCTGCAATGAGATTATTATACCAGGAGATCTTTACACGGGATTCCGAAGACTGCGATCTGGAAGCTTTCCGGGATATCACTTCGGATCTGGCTCTGGGCAAAAAGGATATTCCCTATGTGGAGGATATCCTGCGGGGCTGTGCGGACCATCAGGAGGAGATTGACCGGATCATCCGGGCTCACAGCAAGGCATGGAAGTTTGAACGGATTGCAAAGGTGGATCTTTCCATTCTTCGCCTGGCTTTGTATGAAATCAATTACCGCGACGATATACCGGACAGTGTTTCAGTCAATGAAGCGGTGGAGCTTGGGAAAAAATATGGCGGAGATCAGTCCGGGTCCTACATCAACGGCATCCTGGGTGCCTACCTTCGCCAGTGCGCTCCATCCGGAAGTCCGTCGTCATGAAGTACATACTTGGTATGGATACCAGCTGTTATACGACATCTCTGGCAGGTGTCGGGATGGATGGGGAAATCCTGTTCAGCAGACAGATTCTGTTGTCTGTTCCCAGGGGAAAGAGAGGATTGCAGCAATCCGAGGCTTTGTTTCAGCATGTTAAAAATATCCCGGAGGCAACGTCCGGCCTGCGACAGGCCCTGCCGGACGGAGAGATTGCAGCGGTCTGCGCAAGTACCCGGCCCCGGCGGTCCGAAAATTCCTATATGCCTGTTTTTTTGGTTGGGCATCATTTTGGACAGGCAGTTTCCAATCTGACCCACACTCCGTTTTATAAGACCAGCCATCAGGAAAGTCATATTATGGCCGGTCTTTCTTCCGCAAAGGGGCCGGATTCCGATCGCTTTCTTGCCCTTCACCTGTCCGGCGGTACCACGGATATGCTGAACGTGGTATGCATCCCATCCGGATTTCAGATTCAACGGGTGGGAGGGACGCAGGATCTGCATGCCGGTCAATTGGTGGATCGAATCGGTGTGGCAATGGGCCTGCCTTTCCCGGCAGGTCCTTATTTGGAAGCAATGGCAGCATCCGGTACCGGCTCTGTTCATCTGTCCGGCTCCGTAAAAGGTCTTTGCGTCAGTTTTTCCGGGCCGGAATCCCAGGGACAGCGTCTGATCCGGGAGGGAGGTTCCCGACCGGAAATTGCCTGTGCCGTTTATCAGCTGTTGATCCGAACCACAGCCAATTGGATTCTGCATGCGGTGGAGCGGGGATATCCGGAGGAAGTATTGCTTGTCGGAGGGGTATCCTCCAGTTCATTGTTCCGAAATGGGCTGCGGGAGCGTCTGCTTCACCGACGCAGAAGCGTCCGCCTTTATTTTGCGCAGCCGGATTTGTCACGGGACAATGCAGTGGGAACGGCACTGCTGGGATTGCAGGCCTATCAAAAATCAGGAGGGGTATATGAGCCATGTCATTCTTTCCGTCCATCAGCTGAATGAATATGTAAGGATTCTTCTGGCAAGGGATCCCTTGCTGCGTCAGGTAAGGGTAAGAGGAGAGATTTCCAATTGCAGGTATCCTTCTTCCGGTCATATCTATTTTACATTAAAGGATGACCAGGACAGGATACGATGCGTACTGTTCCGCCAAAACGCCATTCATCTGAATTTCATGCCGGCGGACGGTATGCGGATTGTTGCAGAAGGGACGGTTTCCCTGTACAGCAGGGACGGACAGTATCAGCTTTATGTGGAGGAAATGGAACGGGAGGGCCTGGGAGATCTTCATCTTGCCTTTGAGGCAATGAAAAACAGACTTCAGAAGGAAGGATTGTTTGACCCTGCAGGGAAAAAGCCTCTTCCCCTGATGCCGGAGAAAATTGCAGTCATCACTTCCCATACGGGAGCTGCCGTACGGGATATCCTCCGCGTTCTGCGGCATCGGAACCGAACGGTGGATGTCCTGATTCTTCCTGTTGCCGTTCAGGGGGCAAAAGCAGGCGGGCAGATTGCCAGTGCCATTGCCTATGCAAATACCAGGAAGGATATTGATCTGATCATTACCGGACGTGGGGGAGGTTCCATAGAAGAATTATGGGCCTTCAATGAAGAAGAGGTAGCCCGGGCCATCTTTCACTCGGAACTGCCGGTTATTTCCGCTGTCGGACATGAAACAGACTTTACCATATCGGATTTTGTGGCGGATGTCCGGGCAGCCACCCCATCCAATGCTGCGGAGCTGGCCGTCACAGAAACATCCCGCCTTCTTTCTGTGACGGAAGGATTGAAAAAGCGTCTGATCGATGCCATGACCCGCTTTCTGTCGGATAAGCGGCATCAGCTGGATATGCTGAAAAGCCATTATGTATTTCGATCTCCACGCATTCTTCTGGACCAGCAGAGGCAATATGTGGATCAGCTGTCACAGAGGCTGATGGCTGCCATGCAGTCCGATTTGCATGGAAAGAGGGAGGAAATGGGTAAAGTTGTGTCTTCCCTGAATGCCTTGAGTCCGTTGAATGTACTGTCCAGGGGATACGCCATGGTGCTTCCGGAAAAGGGGACGGTTCCCTTCCGTTCTGTCCGGGAGGTAAAGGTTCCGGATCGGTTAAGACTTCTTATGCGGGATGGCCGGGTTTTTGTTACGGTGGATGAGGTACGGCCGGACGAAAACAAAGCATGGACTTCAGGACAGAACAGGGAGGGTTAAAGGTACGATATTATGGAAAAAGAAGAAAAAGAACAGCAAAACGCTTCTTTTGAAGAAGCCGTGAAAGAATTGGAGTCGATCGTAAATACGCTGGAAGCCGGGGAGGTTTCCCTGGAAGAGTCCCTGAAGCTGTTTCAGAGAGGTGTTTTTCTGACAAACCTTTGCAATAAAAAGCTGACGGAAGCAGAAGGTGTTGTAAAAATTTTGTACCGTGAGGATACCGGGGAACTGCGGGAAATGCCTTTCGGGGAAGAGGAAGAAAAGGAGCTGCGGGAATAAATGGACTTTCAGAGCGTCTATCGCCGAAAAGTACAGGCTGTCAACCTTGCCCTGGAGCAATTGCTGAAGGAATACCGGGATTGTCCGCCGACCATCCATAAGGCAATGAAATACAGTCTGATGGCCGGTGGAAAGCGATTACGCCCCGTTCTGTTTCTGGAAGCCTATGAGCTGACATGCCAATGCCAACATAAGGAGCCGGAAACGGCATTGGTACAACCCATGGCATGTGCGGTGGAAATGATTCATACCTATTCCCTGATCCATGACGATTTACCGGCTATGGACAACGACGATTACCGGAGGGGAAAACTGACCAATCATAAGGTTTTTGGGGAAGCAACAGCTGTTTTGGCAGGAGACGGTCTTCTGAACCTTGCCTACGAAGTGATGCTGGATCATATGCCAAAAGACAGGGTAAAATCCCCCGGTTATCTGAAAGCCATGTCCGTTCTTGCCCATTCCGCAGGTATTTCCGGCATGATCGGGGGACAGGTTACTGATATGCAAAGTGAAAATACGGATTGCGACCGGCCGGATGATACCTTACTGGATTATATCCATACCCATAAAACAGAAGCTTTGATTACCGGTTCCCTGAAGGCCGGTGCTTTGGCTGCCGACGGGGATGAGTTTATAACAAATGCGGTTGTCTCTTATGGAAAGGCCTATGGAATGGCGTTTCAAATTACGGACGATATCCTGGATGTGACAGGGGATCCGGAGATTTTGGGAAAGCTTCCCGGCAGTGATGAAGAGCAGGGAAAGCTGACCTATCCGGCCCGATTTGGGCTTGAATCTTCCAGGAAAATGGCAAAGCAGTATGTGGAACAGGCGGTCTCCACGATGAATGGACTTGGACCGAAAGGGGAATTTTTAAGACAACTTGCTTTTTCCGTCCGGAACAGGAATCAATAAAGAAATCCCTTGGGCCGTGAGCAGGATACAGCTGGAAAGGGAGGAGTAATGGAGGAGTAACGGGCGTTCTTGTAGACTGCTGTGTTTCATGATATAATTTAAATGTA
>DAINCI010000111.1:0-6429 GCA_036732425.1 Bacillota bacterium | reverse complement strand
TAAATTGGAGCAAAGACAGGAAAACCTGGAGCATGGTCAGGCTAAATTGGAAAAAGGTCAGGATTCCATAAAAATGGAGTTAAAGGATATAGTTGCTCAAACTGCCAACCTGACGGAGTTCAGAGTAGAAATGAATACGAAACTTAATAAAGTGATAAAAGATGTAGGTACAGTTGAAATCGTAACATCAAAGAACTGGAATGATCTCGCATGGATGAAATCTGTAAAATAGGTTAAAAGCGGGGCTCCGTCCAGACAGAGGCCCTGCTTTTTTCATGCACTCATCTGTATACTTCAGGGCCTGGTTCCAATAGGGTATGATCATATGTTCCGCCCCATTGCCCCTGAAGGAGGAAATCTTCTTTCCCGCTCCTTCATTGCAATGAAGAGAATAAGTACCTATTAGAGAATAAGTACCTATTCATGCCGGTTCATAGCAGCAATAAATGGGATATATTTTATTTGTTATCTCTAATATATCCGTACAATTGCTGCATGCCAAGTGCTATCAAAGAAAAAATCTTTGACTTTCAGGAAGGGCATCGGAAAAAAGGACAACAGGGAAAGAACGCTAAAAGGCAAAGTAAAGCTGAGAGGAGACAAGAATGACATTTATAGCAGCCATTTGGGATTTTGACGGCACTTTATTCAATACTTACCCGGGAATCCTGAAAGCCTTTGAAAGGGTATTGGAAGAGAACGGAGTAAAGGGAGATCCGGAGAAAATTCTGAAATTGATGAAGGATTATTCAGTGGGTCATGCGCATCGGTATTATAAGGAACATTACCCCCTGAAAGATGACTTTATGGATCGCTATCATGAATATGAAACCGGACTGGACAAACGGATTGCCCGGCCTTATCCCTATGCCAGGGAAGTCTGCAGGGACATCAAAAACAGCGGCGGCATGAACTTTCTGTTTACGCATCGGGGAAGAACTGCTGTGGAATATCTGAAGCTTCACGATATGGCAAAATATTTTACGGAGATGGTAACAAAGGAAAAAGGCCTGAAGTCCAAGCCTGCCCCGGATCCTTTTCTGTATTTTGTCGATAAGTATCATCTGGACAAGGACAGTGTTCTTTCCATAGGAGATCGCAATATTGAGGTTCTGTCCGCCAAAGCAGCAGGGATCAAATCATGCTTTTTCAAAAGCAATGATGCAGCCCTGACATCCGAACCGGATTATACTGTGGATTCCCTGGCGGGACTCTACCCGATCCTTGGCATCAAGCCAGCAGCGTGCAATTGATTCAGCACACCGGAACCGACTGCAGACTCTGCCCGTCTTCAACGGGCAGGGTCTTCTTTTGCCGGCTCTCCCTTCAATATTTTTGCACTGTATGGTTTCAGAAAGATTTTCACCATGCCTTCATAATGCCACATGTCGGAATTCAGCCAGGTACTTTTATTCCCGTCCTGAACCCTGTAAACCTGTTTTTCAGCCAAATCCATATACTGTCTTTTATTAAACACCGGAACATTCACGGTCCTGCCTTCTTCCCCGGCATTCAGGATAATACACAGTTCATCCTTATCATCATACCGGACATATCCATATACTCTTCCTTCACATACATTGACCGCAAACCCGCCGGTTTTGATACATTTCTCCTGTTTCCTCAAAAGGATCAATTTTCGATAGATGGAAAACAGCGAACTGTCCTGCTTTTCTTCCTCCCAGACCATGCATCGTCTGCAATCCGGATCATTTGCGCCGGTCATTCCCACCTCATCCCCATAATAAACAGAGGGAGCACCCGGAAAGGTCATCTGCAGACAAACCGCCAGAATCAGCTTTCTCTTATCACCTCCGCAGTCATACAGAAAGCGTTCCGTATCATGACTGTCCAATGGCAGAAACATTGCCTGATTCACAGACTCCGGGTAATGCGAGAGCATCGTTTGAATTCCGGCATCAAATCCGGACCCGTCAATCCGCTCAAGCGCAAGAAAATCCCTTACGGCATCCCTGAAAACATAATTCATAATGCAGTCCATCTGTGTCCCATTCATCAGGCGAAGTCCATCTCCCCAGGTTTCACCCAACAGCAGGATGTCAGGATACTTTGCCTTGAGCCGGATCCGTGCTTCCATCCACAGACTTTCATCCACTTCATCCGCCACATCCAAACGCCATCCGTCAATTTGAAATTCCCGGATCCAATATTCCATCACGCGCAGGAGATAGGACCGGACTTTGGGATTTGCCGTATTTAATTTTGGCATGTATTCATAGGCCCCCACACACTCATAGCAGTGGTGGGAAATCCGGACCGGATACTCTGTAATATAAAACCAGTCCCGGTAATCCGAATGCTCCTGATTTTTCAATACATCCTGAAAGGGCTTGAAGTGAATGCCGGTATGGTTGAAAACACCGTCCAGAATAATTTTCATTCCCCTGGAATGCGCCTCTTTTACAAGATGCCGCAATGTATCCTCTGTCCCAAAGGAGGAATCAATTTTATAATAATCCGTTGTCGCATACTTGTGGTTGAAATCCGCTTCAAAAATGGCAGTGAGATAAATACACTCAACTCCCAGATCGGCCAGGTAATCCATCTTCCGGAGTATGCCTTCCAGATCTCCTCCCATATAATTATCCCGGGTCGGAGGACTGCCCCATTTCATGCAGCCTTTGGGATCATTGACAGTATCCCCGTTATAAAAACGCTCCGGAAAGATCTGATAGTATACCAGTCCCCTGCTCCACTCCGGCACCTTTACAACTTCGGTTCCATTGGCGTATAGAAACTCAAAATAACCATCTTCCGGTATCTGCTCCCCAATCCCCCATGCGGTCAGATACCACAGCTTTCCATGATCGTTGATTTCAAAATAGTATTTCTGATACCGGGCAACCTTGCTGAAAGATATTTCAAGCTGATAATAATCGAACCGTGCATCACGCAATATGCATTGCATTCGGGCTTCCTTTATCTTCTGCTTATCTGTTCTTGGAAAGTAAACGACACAGCAGCCGGTGACATCCTTTCTCGCCGTGCGCAGACCGACCACTAAGGTTCTTCGGTCCTTCAGATAAATGTCAGGATAAGTTCCCGCATGTCGGATTGCTTCCTGATTCACGCCTTATCCCTTCCTTCTTTTGGATGAATCACGGCAGATCAAATTCGTATCAATGAACACAATCCGCCGGTCCGGTTCTACATTGGAAATCCGTTCCAGAAGTAAATCCGATGCCACTTTCCCCAGCTTATAAGTATCGACATCAACAACGGACAGCGGCGGATCCATGTATTCCGCAAACGGATAGTTATCAAACGTAACAATTCCAACCTGCTCGGGGATCGGTATATTTTCTCTTTTCAATATGCTCATGACCTGATACGCAATCATGTTATTTGAACACAGGAACGCATCCGCATGCGCTTCCTCCACCGTTTCCAGAACCTTTTTTTCAAAAAGCACAGAATCGCCGCTGCTCAAAAGAACAACCGGATCCTGTCTGTCCTTCTCCTCTTCCGAAACTCCCCGGCAATACCCCTTGATTCTCTTTTTCGCAAATATCGTATTCTCATTCTCCACAACCAGGACTATTTTTTGATATCCCTGTTCCGCCAAATGCCGTACTGCCTGTCGGCTGCCGGTCTCATTCTCCACATCGACCCACACCAGATTCTCTGAATGGATCAGGGGCTCGCCAAGTACCACATATGGAAAATTCTCTTTCTCCAATATTTCCAGTAATTCTTTTCGGACGCTGGCACAGGGAAGGATCAGGCCATCAACCTTCTGTTCATATACCAGTTCGCTCACGGAGGAACCGGTGTTTGAACCGGTATTGTCCGAATCATTTGTGATCAGAACATCGTATTTATGGTTCTGCATTACTTTTTCAATGGCGTAGACGCTTCTGTTAAAAAAAGTATTGAAAAAAGCCCCTTCATTCTCCGCATTGATAATCAGGGCGATTGTATTCGTACTGCGCCTGGCAAAATTCCTTGCCCTGCTGTTCGGATGATAATCCAATTCCCTCATGGCTTCCCTGATTCTCTCCCCCGTCGCTTCCGAGATGACATTGTTTCCGTTTAACACTCTGGAAACTGTCGATGGAGAAACACCAACATATTCCGCAATATCCTTAATTGTGATAGCCATAGCTTCCTCCTTTGCAACCGATTGCATCCATTACATATTATAACGAACGCAAAGGTATGTCAATCATTTCACTGAAGGAAAATGAGCCAGGGAAGGTCAGGCAGAAAAAAGGAAGAATAACGTGCTAATATTTTGATAATAATCATAATTTATACATTTAAATCCTTAAAAAAACAGGGACATTCCTATCAAACAATGCCCCTGTTTCAAAAGCTATTTGTTTTCAATCTTTACCGGAAGTCCAGTTTCCATGGACTGATTGCAGGCAAGGGTAAACTCCAGGGAACGCAGGGCATCCTCATAGGGCGAACGAATCCGGGAACCATCCCCTGTGATAGCCGCATCAATAAAGGTACGATCGCATAAAATGCCGGCATCGCCTTCCTGTTTGAAAACAATCCCGCCGGACCCGGAAGAAGTCATCGTACCGTCTCCCTGGACCACCAGCTCTTTGGATCCTTTATCCTCCTTCGCTGAATCCCCGCTGCTGTCCCTGCAGCCGAATAGCTTCAGATCATTCAAAATACGAAGCTCAGCCCTGCCATCCTTCGCACTGAAGACGACCTTGCTGTCTGCCGCCTCCCCGCTTTTCGCATAGCATCCTGTGGAGATGGTTGCCAGAGCACCACTATGGAACCTTACCACCGTTGTGGAAAGATCATCGGTATCATATCCGTCAATCCCCTTCACAAAGCCCCTGGTTCCAAGAGTAAATACCATTTCCGGCTCATCAAACACATAGCGGATGATATCAAACTGATGAATGGTCTGCTCTACGATCTGCCCGCCGGAAAGGGACTTCTCCTTCCACCATGGAGTCTCCGGCACACCGCCTATCCGAATGCAGTCAATGAATGCAATTTCATTGTCCTTTATAAACCGGACATTTGGCTTTACCAGATTGCTGTAACGGCACTGGAATCCTGATGCCGTGATCAAGCCCGCCTTTTTCACTTCATCACGGATCTGCCTGGCCAGATCCAGATCCAGGGATAACGGCTTTTCCACAAAAAAGGGAATCCTCCGTCTTATGGTCTCCATCTCAATATCCCCATGGCAGGCAGGCGGAACGCAGATAAAGACCATGTCGGGCTGAACCGCATCATACATCTCTCTGAAATCTGTAAATGCCTTCCCGCTGTTTGCCTGTTTCACAAAACTTTCCGCCCGCTGGGGAATCAAATCACAAAAGCCTGCCAATTCAATGTCCGAAAACCCGAGGAAATGACTGAGATGATATCCGCCGATTCCTCCACAACCGATGATCGCCAATTTTTTCATTTCGTATCCTCCTGTTTCTGTTTGCGATTCTGTCCTGGACTTTTGATATCTGTTCCTTTCCTTCCTCCAAATTGTTTCTCCAAAATGGATAGATTCAAATCAATACACATGATACAGAAAAAGGCGAAATAGTTCAAGTTTATTTTTTGGACCTGGACCACTGGACGGCTTTATCCTGGAGATCATTCAATTCTTTCGAAACGTGCACCTTCTCCCCGGCAATGGATCTGCTGATCATGCTGGCAAAGGCAGGCTGCATATTGGAGCCGTAAAAAGGATTGATCTCATAGCCAGGATGGATTGCTTTTGCCATGACCTCCGAATTTTTGGCAAGAAACTTATCCTTTGGATCATACAGATCTTTACTGATCAAGTGACCAATCGCCTTAGGACCATAGTTCCTGTAATCCCATTCCTTCGTTTCCGGACCACACATATATTTCAGTATTTCCCATGCCTGCTTTGCATCCTTTCCAGACAAATGGGAGCAAATACCCATGCCATCTACAGGGGTCCAGTTGCCTCCGTCTGTTCCTACATGCATCGTTGGCTGATAACGTTCCAATAAAGATTCGTCCTTTGTGTTATAGTATTCATTCATAATAGCCACACCATTGTTATCCATTGCAATCGCTATGTCATTATCCTTCTTCCCAAATTTTTCTGCGCCCTTACCGGTTGTGGCTGCATCCGGTACGTATTGGCAGGCATCCACAATCCACTGCATAGTGGCTATAAACTCATCGCTGTTTAAGGACCACTTCAGATCAGCCGGATGATCGAATCGTCCGGTACACTCCACAGCGCCAAAATATTGACTCAGAGGAATCACATAATCATATTCAATGAATTTCCTTCCAGCCAGAGTCCATAATTTGTTTTCCTGTTTTGGGGTTGGTTCCAGTCATTTTGGCTGCTTTCTCCATAATTTCTTCCGGTGTTGGATTCTCAGATAAGTACTCCACTCCCCTTATCCGAGAGTTATCCGTCCCCAATCTTGCATTTCTTAAACCACAGCGATATAA
>DAINCI010000110.1:0-6471 GCA_036732425.1 Bacillota bacterium | reverse complement strand
TATCCGATAAACAGTGAATGGCATATGTTTGACGGTGTGCCAATCAACTGACTGCTTCACCAGGCATCGGATGCAAAGAAATAGAGGGAAAATAAGGAAAAGCGCCCTGCGGAATTAAGACGTGGGGCGCTTTGCCTGATTATGCAGGTTACTGCCGATGTTGATTTCCGATATTGCACCGTCGTATAAATCCGCGATCAAGGTGATCAATTTCTTTACCGGCAGATCCTTGCCACGGCGCAGCCATAGCCGGAACAGAGACAGGGTAGCCGAGAGATGGAATTCCACCAGATACGGCTTCAGCGGATGATCATCCGGTAAATCCAGCTCCGGGATATTGAGTTTCGATTCGGCTTTCAACTTCTCCAGGAACCGGCTGTCGCCGAAGTTTCCCAGCAAGGCATTGATATATGTCGCTTTTGTTTCATACAGCTCTACAAGGTCGCTGATGAACGGATTGCCGCCGGCCCCGGCTCTGCTCCTTTTTTCACGGATGAAATCCAACAGGTTGTTCTCGACGTAATCCAGCAGCTCGTCGATATCCAGAAAATATTGGTAAAACGTTCCACGGTTGTAGCCCGCCTTTCTTGCGATTTCCTGAACGGTTATTTTTTCGAGGGGCTTTTTGCTGTAAAGCAGGCAAAACGCGTCGACGAATGCCTGCTTTGTTTCGTCCGTAATTTTCTTTTGTTTATGCATAATCATCCGACACTTTCCTATAATAGTGTTGTTGACTTCGTACCTTTGAAATCCTATAATAATAGTACAACGTGTTGTTAAAAATGTCAAGCAACGAAGAAAGAGAGGAATTGATGATGTCAGAAATTCAATACGCATTTACCATCAATGGTGAGAAATGGACCAGAAGTCAGATCGAACGGCTTGAATACGAGAGGAACCTGCATATTTTGCACCAGATGAAACGCCATGGCGTGGAAATCAAAGACGGCGGAAAGATTCTGTCGGATGATGATATTGATTATCTGACTGCGAAAAAGGCGTGGGAGGTTTCGATTGATACCCGCATCGAATACACGGGCGAGAAAATCATTGGGCTGTACAAGGATTCTTTTGCAAAATCCGATGAGATGTGGAAAAAATTAGCGTTTTCTCAGGATAAGCCAATGAAGGTTTCACGCTGCCACATGTCTGTCAGTGGCATTACTATACAGGAATTTATGCAAATGATGCGTTCCATGCAGGTTGATGATCGGGTCGGACTTTCCGCTCACCCGGAGCATTTCGTCTGCAACGTTGAGTTCGATAACGGAAAGCTTGTCGGCGTCGAACCCTTTGGCATGTATGGAACGCCTACACTGGTCACGGTCATGGTCAACGATGTTTCCAAGCTCGGAAAGCAGATTCAGGCGGATAAGGATCCCGAATACCCTGTATCCATGGCCGGACGTGCTTTTCTGGCGGACGGCGTGACGGAAGTCAACAGCCCATTTCACCAGTTCAAGCCCACAGCCAATGGCTTTGAAGCCAAGATGGCCGTCTATTGGCCGGAAGATACGGTGGATGAAATTGTAAGCGGCCACTGCCTGCACCTGGCGATGGAGTTTTACGAGGGTCTCCGGCTGACCGGGAAGCTTGCATAACAGCATTGTCTGTGTTTTTCCGTCATCGCAGAGTCAGTAAAAATCGTATGGCTTTTCTCTAACTGTCGGTTTAAATCGGCAGTTTTTTATCTTGTGCCATTCTATCAAATATTGTAAGATATAAATGTGACAGATGAAACATACAGTTGACTGGTAATGAGATAAGGAATGGAGGTGATGATAAAATGAACCTGTTTTTGATTTTGCTGAGCGGCATAAGCTGGTCCATCGTATACATTGAGTTGATTCGAAAAGGCTTTCAGGACAAGACTTACGCAATGCCTTTATTTGCGCTCGGTTTGAATTTTGCGTGGGAGATCATCTATTCGGTGGACAGCCTGTTATTGAATACCGCCTCCGTACAGGGGTGGGTCAATCTTGTATGGGCGGCACTGGATGCGGTAATTGTTTGTATCTTTTTTCTGTATGGGCGCGAATCCTTTCCGGAAAAGGCTCAAGAGTATTTTGTTCCGTTCAGCATTCTGGCCTTTGCGGCCTGTTTTGCGATTCAATTCGCGTTCTATTTTCATTTTGAAAGTGTTCAAGCGTCCAAATACTCCGCATTTGCCCAGAACGCAGCTATGTCCATTCTGTTTCTGACCATGCTCTTTACACGCGGAAACACGCGGGGCCAGACGGTTCTGATGGCCGTGGCAAAATGGATTGGCACCCTGGCACCGACTGTTCTCGGCGGATTTATTGAGGAATTCAATATTTATATTGTTCTGATGGGTGCGGTATGCTTCGTATTTGACGGGATTTATACCCTCGTGCTGGGAAAGTGGAAAAAGGCCGGGCTGTGAACATGACTATGATACCATGATGGCTATTAAGAAGTGAGAATAGGAGGAACATAATTTGAAAGCGATAATTTTGTATTATTCAAAATCAGGGACGACGGAGAAGCTCGCCCGGAGAATACAGGGAGATATTCACAGTGATATCCTGGAAATTGAGCCCGAAGAACCTTATGGGAATTATGTCTCATCGCTCATTCGTGTGAACAAAGAGCGGAAGAATAAAACGCCGGTTCATTCTGTGACCAAAATTCCGGATCTTTCTTCTTATGATACGGTATTCATCGGCTACCCGATCTGGTATATGGATGTCCCGGCTTTTGTCGCGGATTTTATCAGTCGGTGCAGCCTGGAGGGCAAAACCGTGATTCCGTTTGCTACCTGCGGTCTGGCCAATATCAGTAAGACGCTGAAACGGGTCTGCCCAAAGTCGAAGATTGCTCATCCCTTTCATTATGGTATTGCCAAAAAGGATGACTATGAGGGGTGGATTCGTGCCATCCGATAAGGCTCATGTGGTCTTGAGCGATATTGGACGATTTTGCCCAAAAATCTGACAGTGACTGTCCTTTGAAGAATGAAGCCCAGGCATGTGCATCAAAAGCGTTCGTCTTACGAACCTGCAGGTATTTCCACAAGGATGCATTCTCTGTTTTATTTTTGATGACCGGATAAGGGAAGTGTCTTTTCTTCAGTGGCATTTTCCTTTACCCAATGGACCAATGTGAAGATATCCTCTTTCGTCAGGCCCATTTCTTTCAGCCACTGGTCCAGACTATCCTCTATGGATTGGAACAATTGTTTCGTGCTTTTGTTTGCTCCGTCCTGATATCGGACTCTTTCGCTTTTGTCAAATGAGGATTCGGAAACCGGCCAGGGAAACTTCGAAATATTATAATCCGCATATTGTATGCCGTAGCGCTCCTTATCTGACAAGTCATGTGCAATAATGATATGCTTGCCTTCCCTTTTGGAAACAGCAAAAAAATCAGGATTCTCTTCGTCATCGGTTCTTGCGTAAACAGTCCATTCCTTATCCAGGAGAGTTTTTTGGACTTCTTCTGCTGTTTTGGGTGTCCGGGTACCGGAGCAGCCGCTGCATGACAGGGCTGCTGTCAGCAGAACGATGGTTGTGAAGAGTATTGCCGGGATTTTTCTCATTGTCATTACCTGCTTTCTTTATCAAAGGATTGGAATTTTTTCAAAGTGGATACGCACACTTCATAAGAAAATAAAATCCTGTTACGATTATACACGAAATCAGAGAACATGGAATGGGAAAAGGGAAAATCCCACTTTTATCGTGAGAATATGTTCTTTTAGAGAAACCTCAGCCACCTTGCCATTCATTTTCTCCAGCAGGGTTTTTACGATAGGTAGACCCAATCCGGAACCGCTGTTGTTTCGGGATTTGTCTGCGGTATAAAACCTCTCAAACAAATGCCCGATATCTTCTTCTCTCAGATTGGGCGCAGCATTGCGGACGGACAAAAGGGCATGGGATCCGGATTCCTCCAGAATGATTCCCACGTTTCCTCCTGCATAACGGGATGCATTGTTCAGCAGATTCTGGATGATGCGGGTGCAGGCAACGGGGTCGCCGGATATCCGGACAGGATGGTCCGGACGACGAACATCAAAGGAAACCCCGAGTTTCTGAAAGGATTCATATTGATTCGCGAGAACATTTCCCAACAGTAAATTCAAATCCATTTCTTCTGTTTTAAGGGAGGTTTCCCGGACATCCAGTACCGATAATTCATACAGATTGTTGATCATGGATTCCAAACTGAATGCCTTATCTTCAGCGATTTTCAGATACTTCTCCCGCTTTTCCTCCGGGCATCCCGGATTCCGGGACAATTGCAGGTATCCCAGGATCGAGGTCAGAGGAGTCCGCAGATCATGGCTGAGGTTTGCAATGGAATCTTTCAACTGAAGATCGCTGCGGCGTATGTCGATTCGAAGCTTCCTTTGAAAATCCAGGTTGTGGTTTACTGCCGCGGCAAGTTTACTGAGATCCCTGTCGACCAATGCTACGGTAATCTTTTTTTCTGATTTCCCGTCGGTGCGTTCCTCCAGCTGCACGGTGATGTCCCGGAGCTGCTTCTTCAGACGCAAAAGGCGGATCCCTGATGCCAATGCCAGTATACCTGTGACCAGTAACAGTATCCGGATTATTTTCACCGCTTTCCTTTTGTGATGTTTTTTATCCTTCCGTGATATTTTTCATTTCCTTTTTCTCTTGTCATTTTAACTCACATTTTCGGAATGCACAATAGGCAGCACTCAGGAACAGGACGGTCCATCCAATGGCTGTGCCGGCCGTCCAGAGGATCTGCGAAGGAGTCAGTGCTGCATATAAGGCATAACGCATCAGAAACGCAGGATGCAGCAGCAGTGGCAGGGTCGGTGTCAGCGGGTAAGCGGTTCCAGGCGCTCTGGTCAGCGGAGCTTCCATTGCAGGCAACGTCCAGAACATCACCAGCAGGAAAATTGCGGACACTGCCATGGATTTTGCAGTATCGCGGAACAGGACGACAAACAGGATACAGGATGAAAAGGCGCAAAAATCCAGCAGAAGCAGAAGGAAAATGACCCGTATCAGATAAGGGATCACAATCGCTGCGGAAGGCATGGGGACCCTTCCGATCCAGCACAGGCCTGCCAGTAACATCGGGAGCAGCACGGTGACATTGATCACTGTGAAACCAACCATGCACTGGCTTGCGAAGATCTTTGCCCTGCTGTGCCCTGCCGCGATTTCCAGGTCCATGGTCCGGCTGGAAAATGGCTGGCTGAGGAGCATGGTGGTAAACGCTCCGCTGATGATCATCAGCGGAAAGATGCAGTCTGCTGCTGCATTCATAAAAAGGCCCGTCCAGTCCGGGGAAACCCCGGCAACCATGGGCGTGTCCGTCATATACTGGTCCCCGCCCATGCCAATCAGAAAGAAGGAAAATATGCAGCATATCGCCAATGTCAGCCAGAAAATGGGCTGATGACGCAGCTCGAACCATCTGTGCTTCATTAAATTACTCATTTTGTATACGTCTCCTTAACGCAGTTCCGCCCGGCGGAAAACAAAGGCGGAAATCGCAGTCAGCCAAGCGAACCACAATGCTCCGGCCAGGATGCCATAGGCAGGGGGGACCGTTCCGTCTGCCGTTAAAATCAGCAGCCCAATCGGCAGGATTTTTGACCATGCGGCAGCATGGGAACTGTTCAATAAAAGAACCATGACAAAGTACAGGACGACGGGGATGCCAATCGTACGGCCAATATCACGGAAGCAGACGGCGGACAGCAGGGGAAGGGCACTGATGGCGCATCCGAGAAGGAGAAGCGATCCTGCCACACCGGTTCCATGCAGAAGATGCCCTGTGGAAATGGCTTTTCCCCATCCATTTTTCAGGGAGCAGAAAAGGGTAAGGAGAAAAGGGAAGAGAAACAAAAGAAAGTTTGCCGCAGCTGTAAAAACAATCGCTTTTGCAATCAGAACGGAGCTTCGGCTTCTTCCCGTCAGCAGGCCATGGTACATGGTACGGTCGGCAAAATCGCTGCCAAGGGAAATCCCTCCGTAAATACAGGCCAGTAGTACGGTTGCGATTTCTTTTTTCATGCTTTCCGTCAAAGCAGACTGCCCGGACAGATCCCATACGGAAGTTCCCGAAAGCATAATCATGTTGAACAGAACGACTGCAATGGAAAGAGCTCCGAAATTTTTATCGTGAAGTAATTTATACCATTCTGCGTGCAGGAGTTTTCCCATATTATCGGCCTCCGATTTTATGAAGGAAATAATTTTCCAGGCTGTCCCCGGCAAGACTGAGACCTGTCACAAGCAGTCCTGCCCGGGAAAGGGCCTGCGCCACTTCCTCCATATTGTCCAAATGGTCATAGAGGCGGACGACACCATCCGGCATAACCTGAAAGTTCGTCGTACGAAGGTCGCTTTCCAGCGTAATTGCTGTCTGGGCGGCATCGTTTGTCTTTATTGCAATATGCCGCCTGCATTTTTCATCCAGTTCCCTCTGCGTCAGTTCCTCCAGTACGCGGCCCTTGTGCAGCAG
>DAINCI010000109.1:0-6511 GCA_036732425.1 Bacillota bacterium | reverse complement strand
ACGGAGGTAACGGACATTCATCATATTGACCGGGGATACGACCGGATCGAAAACAAGCTGAATGCCCTGGGAGCAAACATCGAAAGACTGTCCTGACAAAAGGCCGCAGTACCGGAAATATCGAAAGGCTGTCCTGACAAAAGGCCGCAGTACCGGAAATTTCTATCGTAATACCAACAGGGAGCAAAAGACTGTCCTGACAAAAGGACAGCCTTTTGTTCTAAAAGGCGCCGGATTTTCATAAAATGGTTAGGTACATTAGAGAAACGAGGTATCGAAGTATGAAACCATTGAGTAAAGTTCTGATTACCGGAGCCTGTCTGCTTTTGATTCCCTCCCTGATTTCCCATTTTACGCCTGAAAAAAAAGCATCGGATCATCCGGCTTCCGCCGGCAATTCTGATGAGATCATTATCGTAATGGCTTCGGAACAGGAGGAGAAACCGCAGGAAGAAGAGGAAGAAAGAAAAGGGGATACGGTCCTTTCCCTGTATGACCACAGGGCAAAAAAACTGGTCCGGCTTCCGCTGGAGGAATATCTGGTGGGCGTGGTCGCAGGAGAGATGCCGGCTTCTTTTGAAGAGGAGGCTCTGAAGGCGCAGGCTGTGGCAGCCAGGACCTTTGCCGTCCGGCATATGCGCTCCCTTGGCGGCAGCGGATGCAGTCAGCATAAGGGGGCGGATGTATGCAGCTCCTTTGCACATTGCCAGGAATGGCTGTCCGAGACGCAGATGCGTAAAAACTGGGGAAAAAATTTTGATACCTATCATGAAAAAATCCGTCAGGCAGTTCAAAGTACAAAAGGGAAAGCCATGATGTACAACGGCAAGCCCATCGAGGTTCTGTACTATTCCACCAGCAACGGGAAAACCGAGGAGGCCAGCGAAGTGTTTTCCAGGTCCCTTCCTTATTATCATTCCGTGGATAGTACAGGCGAAGAGGATGCGCCAAATTTTAAAGACAGTGTCACCTATTCCAATCAGAAGTTTGCCGGAATCTTCCAGTCGAAGTATAGCGTCCGGCTGGATCCCGATCATCTGGAAAAGCAAATCAAAGTAAACGGATATACGGAAAGCGGAAGGATCCGGGATCTGACCATTGGCGGGAAAAATCTGAAAGCCACGGAGTTCCGGCTGCTCTATCAGCTGAATTCCACGGATATCACCTTTGTGTTCGGCAAGGATCACATCACTATGAAAACGAAAGGCTTTGGCCACGGTGTGGGAATGAGTCAGGTCGGTGCAGACCGGATGGCCCGACAGGGGAAAGACTATCAGGACATCCTGCACCATTATTATCAGGGAGTGGAAATTCACAACTACTGAAAACAGCACCTACAATGGTATTAATTGCCTGAAATTTGGCAAAACTACCATTGGAGGTGGTATTATGGAGAAATTATCATGGAAAGAAAGATGGAAAAAGACATTCAACCGGAAAAATTTCTCGGGATTTGCTGAGAAGTATGGGTTTTCCATTCTTTTGCTGCTGTGTTTGTGCATTATTGGAGCCACTGCTTTTCTGACGCATGACAGGAAGGACAAGAGTCCCGGGAATGTACGGAAGGATCCGGGAGTGGCTCAGGAGGAGCCGAAGCAATCGCCGGATTTATCAGGGGAAGACAATCCGGAGGATATCGTGGATCTCATCGGAGAAAAGAACACCGCCAAGGGCGAAAACCGGACGGCTCCGCCGACAGAACAGCCGGCTGCGGACCAGACGGTTCCGGAAAAGGAGCCGGCCGCGCGGGAAGTTCCGGCAGAGACAAGGCAGGAGAATGCAAAAGCCGTTCCGGTATCTGCAGAGACCAGCGCGGATTCCAAAAAGATGGGTGTTCCTGCAGCAGGAGAGATGGTCCAGGATTACTCCATGGATGAGCTGGTGTTTTCCTCAACCCTGAAGGAGTGGACCACGCATTCCGGCGTGGATATTGCCGGCACGGTGGGCACGGAGGTAAAGGCTGCACTGCCCGGTACCGTGGAAAGTATTGAGGAGGATCCTCTGAAGGGAATTGTCATCACCCTGTCCCATGGGGACGGACTGCAGACCGTATATATGGGATTGTCCGCCGGGGATATGGTCCAGGAAGGACAGAAGGTGGAAAAGGGACAAGTCATCAGCGGCATCGGCAGAACGGCCGCTTTTGAAATAACAGACGATCCTCATCTGCATTTTGAAGTGTTACAGGGCGGAGAGCATCAGGACCCCATGGAATATCTTCCTGGGAAATAAGCAGGAATCAAGTTTATTTCGGAATGATATTCTATCTCCCCCCCAACCTGCATAACTATTTAAATATAGTGAAGCTGCAGCACCTGGGAATTCGATTTCGCAGCACTGTCAATTGATTGGGGCGCAAAGCCGCAAGACAGATATTGGTTAGGGGGGGTATTCATTTTGAAGGACTATATTGAGGAAAGGGCTGTGGAAATTGCGAATTACATTATTGAATCACAAGCTACGGTACGGGAAGCCGCAAAAGTATTTAAAGTGAGTAAAAGTACAGTGCACAAGGATGTGTCGGAGCGCCTTCCAAAAATAAACCCCAGCATTTCGAATGAAGTAAAAAAGGTACTGGAAAAGAATAAAGCGGAGAGACACATAAGGGGCGGCAGAGCGACCCGCAATAAATATAAGTCCGGAATGATTGGCTGAACTTTCTGAAAGCATGGAAACTCCAGGATATTCAGGGAATACGATTCTACACAGTTCCGTTGCGGAAAAGGCAAAACGGGCTGTGTTTTTTCTTTACTCTGCCCAGAAAAAAGAGGATTTTGCAAAAAAAAATAGAATAACATCAGTAATTTGGTAATATTGTTGGCTAAAATGCCGGGGTTAGGCAGTATACCAGAAACGGAATGAATATTCATATGGGCATTTCTCCATGATCCATGAACGAGGGGTAAAGAAAGGTGAGATGATTTTTGTTAGGATTCAGGGATATCGGAATCGATTTGGGCACTGCCAGTATATTGGTGTACATGAAGGGCAAAGGGATTGTGCTGCGGGAGCCTTCCGTGATCTCCATTGACAAGGACAGCGGCCAGGTGCTGGCAGTGGGCAGTGAGGCGCAGAGGATGCTGGGCAGGACGCCGGGCAATATCGTTGCGATGCGTCCTTTGGAGCAAGGTGTGATTTCGGACTATCACGTTACCAAGAAAATGCTGAAGTATTTTCTCAACCGGGTAGCCGGCAGACAGCTGGCAGGCAAGCCCCGTGTGGTAATCTGTGTTCCCAGCAGCGTTACCGAGGTGGAAAAGCGTGCCGTTCTGGATGCTGCTTCGGAGGCCGGGGCCGGCAAAACCTATCTGATTGAGGAGCCCATTGCAGCCGCCATAGGGGCTGGGCTGGACATTGCCAGGCCATGCGGTCATATGGTGGTGGACATCGGCGGAGGCACTTCAGACATTGCGGTGATCTCCCTGGGCGGCTCGGTTCTTTCGGAGAGCATCAAGGTCGCCGGGAATGACTTTGACAAGGCAATTGAAAAATATATGCGCAAAAAATACAATCTGCTGATTGGGGATGGGACGGCGGAAAGGATGAAAATGCAGATCGGCTGCGCCTTTCCCAGGGAAGAGGAGCTGTTTATGGATGTTACCGGGCGCAATCTGGTCTCCGGTCTGCCCAGGGTGATCCATGTTTCTTCGACGGAAATGATGGAGGCTCTGGAGGAACCGGTTCAGGAGATTTCGGAGTGTGTGCACTCCATACTGGAAAAGACTCCGCCGGAGCTGGCGGCGGATATCAGTGAGCAGGGGATTATCATGACGGGAGGCGGTGCCCTTCTTTATGGATTTGACAAGTTGCTGCAGCAGCAGACCAAAATTGACGTGCATGTGGCGGAGGATGCCGTGTCCTGTGTGGCACTGGGGACAGGAAAGGCACTGGAGGCCCTGGACGTTTACTCCAGCTCGGCAGTGTTTGAGCACCACAAGGGTGTCCCGGTGAGCGACTGATTCCGGCGCTGTTCCATGGGATGCCCGGGGACAGGCCCGGAAGGAGCCGGCAGCTGCAATGGGAGGGTTATTATGACAGATGGGAAGGTCGACGGACAGACGGGTTATGACATCAATGGGATTATGGAACGGATTCCCCACCGATATCCGTTTTTGTTGGTGGATCGGGTGACGGAGCTGGTCCCGGGCAAATCTGCCAGGGGGATCAAGAATGTCACCATAAACGAGCCTTTTTTCCAGGGGCATTTTCCGGGCCATCCGGTGATGCCGGGCGTGCTGATTCTGGAGGCCCTGGCACAATTGGGTGCCACGGCGGTGCTGGGCGGGGAGGAGCAAAGAAATAAACTGGCCCTGTTCGCCGGCATTGACAAGGTACGATTCCGCCGGCAGGTGGTCCCGGGGGATCAACTGCATCTGGAGGCGGAGATCATCCGAATGAAAAGTGTCATGGGCAAAGCTTCGGTCCGCGCATCGGTGGACGGAGAGACAGCGGCCGAGGGACAGATCCTGTTTGCCCTGACCGATGCGGAAACGTCTTGAAACCTGTTTTTTGAGGCTGTGATATCTGGGCTGTGCTATAAGGCTGTGCTATAATAGGAGCAGGAAAATGCAGGCCGGGAGGAGTCTATTGTGCCAAAAATCAAGAAGAATCAACGGATCGCTGTTTTGGCCAGGGTTTTGTCAAGTCATCCCTGGCAGATTTTCACCCTGAATCACTTCAGTGAGCTCTTTCAGGCATCCAAAGCCACTGTTTGCGAGGATATTGCCATGATTGGGGAAGCATTCCGGACGTTTCATCTTGGAGACCTGGAGTCGGTGGCGGGAGCGGGAGGGGGCGTACGATTCCTGCCGAAGCCCTGTCCTCCGGACTCCGCGGCGTTTATCCGGGAGCTGTGCGATACCCTGTCTGAGCCGGATCGTATCCTGGCCGGCGGCTACATCTACCGGAACGATATTCTTTATCATCCGCAGAGCATCCGCAGGATTGGTGAGATTCTGGCATCTCTTTTTTCCGGTGAACGCCCGGATTTTGTGATAACGGTTGAAACCAAGGGCACTCCTGTGGCGATTATGACGGCATTTTACCTCGGCTGTCCGGTTGTGGTGGCCCGGCGGGACAGTCCCGTCACGGAAGGCCCGCTTGTCAGCATCAATTACGTAACAGCTTCCTCCAGACGGATCCAGACCATGTCCCTGTCGAAGAAGGCGGTTACAAAGGGGAAAAGGGCCCTGATCGTGGATGACTTCATGAAGGGCGGCGGGACTGCCAGAGGGATGCAGGAGCTGCTGAAGGAATTTCATGTGGAGACGGTTGGAACCGGCGTGGTGATCGCCACCAGGGAGCCGGAGGGAAAAATGGTGTCTGACTATACGTCTCTTTTGATTCTGGATCAGGTTGACGAACAAAATGGAAAGATTATGTTGTCTCCGGCGGATCGGTTTTTAGATAAGATGTGAGAGATTTTCTGTAATTTAATATTCTTTCTGCTAAATGTAGAAGGACTATAAATTATTTTGGCGAATCATTACATTAACATCAACGTTATTCTTCAGCATACCTGTCTATCTGGAAGGGGTGAACTGGGATGAACATTACAGATGTCCGTATCAGGAAAATCGGGAGCGAAGGCAAGATGAAGGCTGTGGCGTCCGTTACCTTTGACAATGATTTTGTTGTACACGATATCAAGGTCATTGAAGGGCAAAGCGGATTGTTCATTGCCATGCCCAGTCGCAGAACACCGGATGGGGAATACAGGGATATCGCCCATCCTATCAATTCCGAAATGAGGGGAAAGCTTCAAAGCATGGTATTGGAGAAATATAAGGGTATGGGGGAAGAATAAGCTTTAAAGGAGAGCCTCTCTCCTTTAAAGCTTATTCTTTTTTTGTTCTGTTCAAAATCCGGAAATGACATGGGAAGTATGCAGGAATGCCCTGCTGTTCTGTTCGATATGGGGATATAAACAAACCTTGTTTCCAAATACATTTATCTGGAAATAAATGTATTGCATTTTCAGGGTACAATTCTGTTTTAAGCAACTTTCGACGCCTCAATCATGTTATAATAATATGGAAGGTTAAAATTACAGGAGTGTGGGAAGTATGGGAGAGAATGTATCTGCCGTTATTTTGGCAACGGATGACGCACCTGCAATGCAGTCGGCGGTTCCTGTCGTGTTGCATCCGGTCTGCGGACGAAGTATACTGGACTATGTTGTGAACGCGGCAGGTCAGGTTGCCGACAGCCGGCCTGCTGTGGTGGTCCATGGGGACAGCAGCCGTATCCGGGAGCATTTGGGAGAGTCCTGCCGGATCGTGGATTCCGCGGAAGGGAAGCAATCCATTGGTGGCTTTTTTCGTATGGAAGAGTGCACGGAGGAAGAATCCTGCGGGATTCTTTTTGTACTCGCCGGAAACATGCCCCTCATCCAGGGGGCAACGCTGAAGGGGATGCTGCGGTTTACAAGTGAAAATCATCTGACCGCAGCGGTTTTGTCCGGGGAGTCCCCGGAGTCCGGCAGCAACGGGATTTCGCCTGTATACTGCTT
>DAINCI010000108.1:0-6649 GCA_036732425.1 Bacillota bacterium | reverse complement strand
CATACCTGGACCGATCTGGACAAAACAGATATCGACGGGAAACCGTATCAGTATACCGTAGACGAAGTTCGTGTGCCGGATAACTATAAAAAAGAGGTATCCGAAGACGGCCGGACGGTAACCAATACCTATGTGAGCCCCAAAACGCAGGTGACGGGAACAAAGGTATGGAAGGACGGACCGGAAGAAAAGCCGGTCATAGCACTGCAGCTTTACCGTAATAGGGAAGCGTACGGCGATCCGGTTGCCCTGGACGGTACGGAAGAGAAGCCATGGAAGCATACCTGGACCGATCTGGACGAAAGGGATCGCAAGGGAGAGCCATACTCCTATACCGTGGACGAAATCAACGTGCCGGAAAATTACGGGAAAGCCGTTTCGGAAGACGGCCGGACGGTAACCAACACCTATGAATCCCCGAGACAGGATGTTGTTGGCAGAAAGGTATGGGTGGACGGGGAATATAACCGGCCCGATTCGATTCAGCTTCAGTTATACAGAGAGTCCGATGCCGTGGAAAAGGAAAAGGTCGGCAGTCCGGTCATCCTGGAAAAGGGTATCTATGAATATAACTGGAAGGGTCAGGACAAAACCGACCGATATGGGAATGAGTACCGTTATACGGTGGAGGAAATACAGACCCCGGAGAACTATGAAAAGTCCGAAGACGGACTGACGGTAACCAACACTTATGTGAGCCCCAAAACGCAGGTGACAGGAACAAAGGTATGGAACGGCGGTCCGGAAAAGAAACCGACCATTTGGCTGAAGCTGTACCGGCAGGTGGAAGGCGGAGCGATGGAAGAAGTACCGGATGCAGAAGTGAAAGAACTGGCGAATGGTACGACGGAAGTGAAATGGAGCGAACTGGAGGAGACAGACCGGAGCGGAAGGAAATATGGATTTTCGGTAAAAGAAGCAGACAGGGACGGCAAGGACTTTGTCCCGGAGAACTATGAGAAGTCCGAAGATGGTCGGACGGTAACCAACACCTATCAGCCGCCCAGGTCGCCGGAGAGCCCGAAAGAACCGCTGAACCCGGAAGGACCGGAGAATCCAAAAGATTCAGGAAAGGATGAAACCGGTAAGATGCCGAAAAAGCCGGAAGAAAGTAAAACCGGGTTTTTACCGAAGACCGGGGATAGCAGCCCAATTGGGTATTATCTGGCAGCCATTCTCCTGGTTCTGGTGGTACTGATCGTAATACATAAAAGATCAGGTCATCAGGCAGAGCAGGGGAAACAGTGATTCGTCGGACAGATGGGAGAATCTCCCATGGAGATCCTGTCGAAAAAATGTCGAATAATTGCGTATTGATTTATTATGTGATTTTGGTATAATAATAAAGGTAAGAATGAACCAAGCGAGGATGGGAAGCAGTAGGCGGGTCCGTTTCTCTCAGAGAGCCGTATCAGGTGCGAAGCGGCAGAAACGGATGCCGAACTCGTCCCGGAGCTGCTGTGGTGAGGCAACCAGCCACAGCCGGTCAGGTCCGTTATCGCCTGATAAAAGCGGCCGGATGCAGAGTCCGGCAAGTAGAGTGGTACCGCGGGCCTTCGTCTCTATAATGAGATGGGGGCCTTTCTTTTTGTTTATCGGGGATTTGGCAAAATATCAGCAGTGCAACAGGGATAAATAAGGATAACTCAAGGAAAAGGAGAGGACGGAAAAATTTATGGAAGAATATGATCCGCAGGTAATTGAAAAGAAGTGGCAGACGATCTGGGATAAGGAAGGCACCTTTCAGGTGTCGGAGGATAAGACGAAGCCAAAATACTACGCATTGATCGAATTCCCCTATC
The DNA here is from genome assembly GCA_036732425.1 of Bacillota bacterium. GTDB lineage: Bacteria > Bacillota > Clostridia > Caldicoprobacterales > DTU083 > UBA4874. Next base: position 4,847 of record DAINCI010000108.1, on the reverse strand, counting down.
CGTCGGGGCAGGGGCTTCATGTGGGACATCCCCGTCCGTATACTGCCATGGATATCATTGCCCGCAAGAGAAGACTGCAGGGATACAATGTTCTGTTTCCCATGGGCTGGGACGCGTTTGGACTTCCCACGGAAAACTATGCCATAAAGAATAAAATTCATCCGAAGATTGTTACGGAGAAGAACGTTGCCCGCTTCAAGGCACAGATGAAATCGTTGGGCCTTTCCTTTGACTGGTCCAGGGAAATCAACACCACGGATCCGGAATACTATAAATGGACGCAGTGGATTTTCCTGAAGCTGTTTGAAAAGGGCCTGGCGTACAAGAAGGAAACAGCGATCAACTGGTGCACTTCCTGCAAGGTCGGTCTTGCCAATGAAGAGGTCGTCAATGGGGTATGCGAGCGCTGCGGCGGGGAAGTGGTCCGCAAGGTAAAGAATCAATGGATGCTGAAGATCACCGATTATGCGGAAAAGCTTCTGGACGGTCTGAAGGATGTGGATTATATACAGCGGGTGAAGCTCCAGCAGAGGAACTGGATCGGACGGTCCACCGGTGCAGAGGTGGACTTTGAAGTAACCGGCGACAGTAAGCTCCGGGTCTATACCACCCGTCCGGATACGCTGTTTGGCGCCACCTATATGGTCATTGCGCCGGATCATCCGCTGATCGGGGAGCAGAAGGAGCGGATTACAAACCTGGATGAACTGGCAGCTTATCGGGAAGATGCCGACCGGAAATCGGACTTTGAGCGAACGGAGCTGGTAAAGGAAAAGACCGGGGTTCGGATTCAGGGCATTCAGGCGGTGAACCCGGTAAACGGAAAGAAGATTCCCATCTTTGTATCCGATTATGTCCTGATGTCGTATGGGACCGGAGCCATTATGGCTGTCCCGGGGCATGACAGCCGGGACTGGGAGTTTGCGAAAAAGTTCGGCTTGCCCATTGTGGAAGTGGTGGCCGGCGGGGATGTACAGAAGGAAGCCTATACGGATATCGAAAACGGCACTCTGGTAAACTCCGGTTTCCTGAACGGCATGCAGGTGAAGGAAGCCAAAAAGGCCATGGTTGCATGGCTGGCGGAAAAAGGGCTGGGCACCTCCAAGGTAAACTACAAACTGCGGGACTGGGTATTTTCCCGTCAAAGGTACTGGGGAGAGCCCATTCCACTGGTTCACTGCGACAAATGCGGCTGGGTGCCGGTTCCGGAATCGGAGCTGCCGGTACTGCTGCCGGATGTGGAAAGCTATGAGCCCACGGACAACGGGGAATCCCCTCTGGCCAACATGACGGATTGGGTGAATACCACCTGCCCCCGGTGCGGCGGCAGGGCAAAACGGGAAACGGATACCATGCCGCAGTGGGCCGGTTCTTCCTGGTATTTTCTGAGATATACGGATCCCCATAATTCCGAAGCCCTGGCAGGCAAGGAAAATCTGGAGTACTGGATGCCGGTGGATTGGTACAACGGCGGAATGGAGCATACCACGCTGCACCTCCTGTATTCCCGGTTCTGGCACCGGTTTCTGTATGATATCGGTGTGGTCCCGACGCCGGAGCCCTATCGGAAGCGCACGTCCCACGGCATGATTCTGGGAGAGAACAATGAAAAAATGTCCAAGTCCAGGGGCAATGTCATCAATCCGGACGACATGGTAAGGGAATTCGGCGCAGATGCCCTGAGGATGTACGAAATGTTCATCGGTGATTTTGAGAAAAGTGTCCCCTGGTCACTGAACGGCATCAAGGGCTGCAGAAGGTTTCTGGACCGCGTCTGGAGAACTCAGGAATTCCTGGCGGACGGGGAGGGACTCTCTCCCGGACTGGAAAAAAATATCCATAAGACGATCAAAAAGGTCAGTGAAGACTTTGAGAGCATGAAATTCAATACGGCGATTGCGGCGATGATGTCCCTGGTCAATGATTTCTATGCGGCCGGCCGGGTAACAAAAGGTGATTTTGAAGTTCTGCTGATCCTGCTGAATCCGGTGGCCCCTCATATTACCGAGGAATTGTGGTCCATTCTTGGGAATCACAGCAGGATTACCGATCAGACCTGGCCAAAATGCGATGAATCCAAAATGGTGGAGAAATCCGCAGAAATCGTGGTGCAGATCAATGGTAAGATCCGGAGCAGAATGGTTGTTCCTGTGGACGCCGCAAAGGATGCTGTGAAAGCCGCTGCCATGGAGGATAAGAAGCTGAAGGCCCAGCTGGAGGGAAAGAATATCGTCAAGGTCATTTATGTTCCCGGCCGGATTCTGAATCTGGTGGTAAAATAAATGGAAGCAGCTATATTCTGCTTACTTTTTCCCGTCAACGCCTTGATATGATTTTAAAATATAGCAGAGGATGCCCATGTGGTGTCCTTTTTTTATTTGAGATCCCAGATCCCCTATGCTTTTCACGGAAGAGTCCCTATTATAACCCCTTCTTAAAATGGCGGGTGCATGGCTTAAGAAGTGGGTTTACGTACTGTGTCGTATCATAAAGGGATTGCAATGCAAAAAATTAATATATTTAATCATTATATTTATAGAATTGATAAAAATCAAAAAATAAATTAATATATTTAAATTACATATTGACATTTCTTCATATGCCCCATATAATAGAAAAAGCAAGACAAATAAGAGAAGGAGGAAGCGCGGTTGACTTACCCAATTCCTGCGAAATGTCCGGTATGTCATGACCGGCTGAAAGTTACGGCTTTGTATTGCAGCCACTGTCATACCAGGTTGGAGGGAGAGTTCCAGCCGGATAAATTCAGTTATCTTTCCCGGGAGCAGAAGGCTTTTATTGAGGTTTTTCTGAAATGCCGGGGAAATATCAAGGAGGTGGAGAAGGAGATGGGCATATCCTATCCTACCGTAAGGGGAAAGCTGGATGATGTGGTGCAGAGCCTGGGTTATCACGTGAGCAGCGACAGCAGGGATCCGGACAGCGAACCGCAAAAATCCAGAAAGGAGATTCTGGAGAGGCTCAGCAATGGAAAGATCACTTATGAGGAAGCAATGAATCTGTTAAAGAAATAAAATAACCTGTTGTGCTTTTGGGGTATCGCATCTGTGTCGCATCTTTTGTAATTCTGCAATTTAATCGTATAAAAAAGTGAGGGGGAATCCATTTATGCGGGAGGAAATGAAGAAAATCCTTCAGATGGTGGAGGAGAAAAAGATTACCGTGGAAGAGGCGGAAAAGCTGCTGGATGCAATGGGCGCGGAAGAACCGGAGCCGATTCTGCTGGAATCGGAGGAGCCGGTCGATTCCGTGAACCTGAAGGGCAAATTTCTGCGGCTGCGGGTTTCGGAAGAAGGGGAGCAGAAAGTGCAGATCAACCTGCCGCTTTCCGTCGTGGAGGTCGGCCTGAAAATCGGTATGCAGGTTGGCCCGAAGTTTGCTCCGGAAATGGAAAAGCTGGAAGGGATCGACTTCAAGGAACTGCTGCAAGCGGTGAAGCAGGGCGCCACTGGAAAACTGCTGGAAGTGAAGGACGGCGGCGATCTTGTGGAAATCTACGTGGACTAGGCAGGATAGGATGATGACAGAGCAGAGTACGATAATGATGCCGGAGCGTATGGAGATATTAATGGATCTGGAGCAGGGGAAAATCACAGCAGGCGATGCGGTCTCCATGCTGAAACAAGCCGGAAGTCCACAGCAGAAAAACAGAGATCATTTCGGAGAACGCCCTAAAGGCCCGAAGCAGTTTTTTCGCCGAAGGGGGCACTGGCTGGGAATTCATGTGCGGGAAGAAGATCATAATATCCGGCTCTATCTTCCTATTTTCCTGCTGAATCTGGGCTTTTTTATCGGCAAAAAAGTGGTGAACAGCAAAAATATGGAGGACAAGGGCAACGGAGGAGTGAAGACTGCCCGGGAGGTACTGGGCAGTATAAAGCAACGGGATATGCGGGATCTGGTCCGGGCCATCCGGGAAGGCGGAAATACGGATCTGGTTACCGTAAGGGATGAGGACACCCTTGTCCGCATTCGAATTGTGTAAAAACTTAGAACGACAGATTAAAACAGATTCAAATGCAAAGCAATGCAAAATGACAGCGAAAGGAGTTCGTCCAGTTGAATCCCACACAGGAACCGGCAGAAGGAAAATCTGCCGGGATAAAATCGAACACGAAAAATCATTTCAGGAAAGGAACAGGAAATGACAAAAAAAGAGCAGGCAGGGCGAAAAAGGCAGGGACAAAATCGCCGATGATTCGTCTGCTGGATATTGTCGGCCCTTATCGGCGCTGGCTTGTCCTGGCAGCGGTTGTTTCCGTCCTTGGCGCTGCCTGCACCGTTTTTTCATCCATTTATCTGGGCAGGGCATTGGATGCTGCCGTTTCGGGAGATCGGCCCCAATTTTCCCGGACGGTTCTGATTGTGGCAGGAATTGCCCTCGTCGGACTTCCGGTTGCCATCCTGAAAACATATAGTGCCGGCCGGTATGCACAGTACGCCATGTATGACATTCGGGAGAAAACAACACAGCATATACAGAAGCTGCCGGTATCCTATCTGGACCGGCACCCTTCCGGTGATCTGCTGTCCCGGCTGAACAATGATATCAGTTTGCTGCAGCAGTTCCTGCAGGGTTCCCTGGCGGAGCTGATTGCACAGCCCATTGCCTTTCTCGCAGCTGCCGCATACCTGTTTGCTTCCAGCTTTGAACTGTCCCTGGTCAGCTTTACGGCAACTCCTCTGTTTCTGATACTCATTCTGCTGATGTCCAGGCCCATTGAAAAATATACGGTGCAGCAGCAGGAAGCCCTGTCTGAGGTAAATGTTGTGTCCAAAGATATGATAGAAGGCATGGAGGAAGCAAAAGCCTTTCAAATTGAAGA
>DAINCI010000107.1:0-6726 GCA_036732425.1 Bacillota bacterium | reverse complement strand
CATAGATGAAGTCCATATGCTGTCGATGGGTGCATTCAATGCCTTGCTCAAGACACTGGAAGAGCCGCCTGCCCATGTCGTGTTTATACTTGCCACTACAGAGCCCCATAAACTCCCGGCTACGGTATTGTCCCGCTGCCAGCGGTTTGATTTCAAGCGGATTCCGAGAGGCGTCATGGTGGAACGGATGAAAACCATCTGCAGCCAAATGAAGGTTACAGTGGAGGAAGGCGGACTTTTCGTTATTGCCCGCTGGGCAGAGGGTGGAATGCGGGATGCCCTCAGCTTATTGGATCAATGTATGGGGCTTTGCGGCGACCGGATTACCAAAGATGACATTCTCAATGTGCTGGGCACTGCGGATCAGGGCTTCCTTTTTCAGGCCGCGGATAATATTTTGTCAGGCGATGTGGAAGGAATCCTGCGCCGCATCGATTGGCTGATCGAGGATGGAAAGGACTTGAATGCCTTTCTGAGAGAGTTGCTGCAGCATCTCCGGGACCTGCTGGTCGTGAAGTTCTGCAAGGATCCCGACGAGCTTCTGGATGTGGAGGACTCCACTCTGGAGCGATTGAAGGAGCAGGCGAAAAGGGCCGGAGAAGCACGCCTTATCCGCTCCCTGGACCTGCTGTCCCCTCTGGAGTCGGAGCTGAGGCGGAGTACCCAGCCAAGAATACTGTTGGAACTGGCGGCGGTGAAGCTATGCCGGCCTCAGGAAGAAGATTCCCCTGCGGCTTTGACGGACCGGATTGAAATGCTGGAAAAACAGGTAGGGGAAGGCATTTCGGGACAGACGTCCGGTCCGGAGAGGTCCGGTTTGTCGCATGCAGGATCTTCTGCTGGAGGATCGCTCCATTGGGCGGACAATTTGGCGGGAGAAACTCCGGAAGAGCCCGAATACGGCGAGAAACCGGCTGCCGAAGAGAAAGCAGGAGAGCAGGGGCCTTCCCATGCGGACAGCCCGGCCCAAAAAAGGAGCATGCAAACCCCGGAAGAGTCCGGATCCGGCGAGAAACCGGCTGCCGAAGAGAAAGCAGGAGAGCAGAGGCCTTCCCATGCGGACAGCCCGGCCCAAAAAAGGAGCGTGCAAACCCCGGAAGAGGCCGAATCCGGTGGGGAGCCAGCTGCCGAAGAGAAAACAGGAGAGAAGGGATCTTCCGGAGCAGACGTCCGGATGGAATCCGACAATGGACAGTCCAACGGGAAAGCTCATCCACAGGAGGAGGAACCAGGTTCCGGTTCGGACGTGGAAAAGGATCCGGTGTGGGCCTGGCCTGAAATACTGGCGAACATCAAGGGAGAGCGGATGGCCATTTATACTCTTCTGAAAGAGGCAAAACCCAGGATGGACTCAAAAAATGTCCTTGTGCTGCAGTTTCCCCCTACTTCCGGATTTTTCATTGCTGCCGTTGAGAAAGAAGAGAACAGGACCTTTCTGGAGGAGCAGGTCCAAAAGGTAACGGGACGCAGGGTCCGGCTCCGGTGTCAGATGAAAGAAGATGCTGAGAAGCAAACCGGCGTATCAGATGATATTGTCCAAAAAGCGGTCAGGGTGTTTGGAAAAGATCTGGTAAAAGTAGTGGATGAAAAAAAGTAGGAAAGAAAAAGATTGAAATTACAGCGAAACTGTGATACAAACGATATTGTGTAAAATGAATTGACAGAAAACAAGCATGCGAGGATCATAGAAGGAGGAAGGGAATATGGCAAAAGGCGGATTTCCAGGCGGAATGAACATGGGCAACATGAACAACCTGATGAAGCAGGCAAAAAAGATGCAGGAACAGATGGTGAAGATACAGCAGGAGCTGGAAGGAAAGACAGTGGAGGCTTCGTCGGGCGGAGGGGTGGTCACGGTTGTTGCCAACGGGAAAAAGGAGATCGTTGAAATCACAATTCAACCGGAGGCAGTGGATCCCGGGGATATCGAAATGCTTCAGGACCTTATTCTGGCTGCAGTCAATGAGGCAATCCGGAAAGCGGACGAGATGGCACAGAGCGAAATGTCCAAATTGACCGGCGGAATGGGTATGCCTTCGGGACTGGTTTAATACGACAGGAAAGTGGTGGGTCATCCATGAGTTATTATATTGAGCCGATTGCCCGCCTGATCAACGAGCTGTCCAGGCTGCCGGGCATTGGCGGGAAGTCCGCCCGCCGTCTGGCCTTTCATATTGTCAATATGCCGAAGGAGCAGGTTCAGGCGTTGACGCAGGCCATACTTCGTGCCAGGAGTGAGATCCGGTACTGTTCCATTTGCTGCAACATGACCGATCGGGATCCCTGCGCCATATGCAGCAGCAGCAACAGGGACAAATCGGTTATTTGCGTTGTAAAGGATCCCAGGGATGTTGTGGCAATGGAAAAGATGCACGACTACCGGGGAGTATACCATGTTCTTCATGGAACCATATCCCCCATGGAGGGAATTGGACCGGATGATATCCGCATCCGGGAGCTTCTTTCCCGGATCAGCGACAGCGAGGTCCGGGAAGTGATTCTTGCGACCAACCCGGATGTGGAGGGAGAAGCTACGGCAGTTTATATCTCCAGGCTGATCAAGCCTCTGGGGATCCGTGTAACCCGCATTGCTCACGGTATCCCAATAGGCGGCGATCTGGAATATGCAGATGAGGTAACCTTGTCCAAGGCAATGGAAGGCCGCAGGGAGATGTAACAAAAACAGAATATTTAATAAATGGAAAATTCGGGTTGTCTGCTGACTCGAATTTTTTTATTTGCTTTTTTTCCTGTGGTTAAAAATATGAAAATTACAAAAGCTAAAAAGGAATCCAGATGAAAGAGGAGGTTTAACAATGAGCAATTTGACGTCATGGAATCCTTTCCGGGAGGCAGATCGGAACTGGAACGATTTTTTCGATCATCCTTCCCGCTTTTTTGACAATGGCAGCACTCCAAAGGTTGATGTATTTCAAACCGACAAAGATGTTGTGGTCAAGGCAGAGATTCCCGGTGTTTCCAGGAAAGATCTGAGTCTGTATATCGACGAAAATTCCATTCGGCTTTCCGGGCAGACAAAAAAGGAAGAGGAAGTCCATAAGGAAGATGTTTATCGGACGGAACGCTATTTTGGAAGCTTTTCCAGGGCCATTCCCTTTCCTGTTGAAGTAAAGTCCGAGAATGCAAAAGCGGAATATCGGGATGGGATCCTGACGGTTACGGTGCCGAAGGCCGAACCGTCCAGTTCCAGGGGAAGAAAAATCGATATTCAGTAAAGCAGGGAATCCGACAGCCTGGTGAATTTCATCAGGCTGTTTTTCAATGAACTTTTTGCTCATCAGGTATAACAAGTTTATGCACAGAATAATATGGTAATAATAATATAAGCAAATACTTATTGGGAGTGGAGCTTATGAAAAATTATTTGCTTACCCTATTGGGAAATGACGTCCATGTGGAGGAACAGCAGGCAGAGGATGGAAAGGAGCTGCTGGAGGAAGTTACTGCAGCCCGTCAGGAATGGGATGCTGCCCAAAGCTATTTCGAAAATGTCAGCGATCCGGAGCTGGTGGACTATGCTATTTTCAAGCAGGAAGCAGCAAAGAGGAAATATATATATCTATTAAATCTGGCACGAAAAGAAGGACTGGCCGGGAACCGGATCTTTTCCGGAGTAAATAAGATCAGTCCGTCATAAAAGCAGAAACTTCCCCATATATATAACTGGACAGGACAGATAATTGGGTCCTGACAGAAATAGTATGATACAGGGTGTGGTATGATGGGACTGGATATCCCTTTTAATGTAATCATTGCCTATACTTTGGGATTGGTTTTGCTTTACTTTATTGGATGGCTGCTTCTTGTACCAATGAAATGGCTGCTTCGTTTTCTGCTGAACAGTGTGATCGGCGGCGTTGTGCTGTGGATATTGAATCTGCTCAGTGGTCTGACCGGCATAACAGTCGCCATCAATCCTGTTACAGCGCTTACCGTGGGATTTTTGGGCGTTCCGGGGCTGATTTTGATTTTGCTCCTTCAATTCGCATTATTGTAAAGACATATTATTGGCTTTCATCATCTGTGCATGCGCACTTGTCATTCTCCCGGCCTGCCTGAAAACTTGCCCAACAGGGCAGGGACTGCTTGAATCAGAAAAGCAGGACGTGTTACAATGGTGGAAAGAAAACAAAGGATGTGACAGAACGATGGGAAAGAAAAGGATTTTCAGCGGTGCACAGCCCACCGGGATTCTTACCCTTGGAAATTATCTGGGTGCCCTGCGGAACTGGGTTACCCTTCAGGATGAATATGACTGTATTTATTGTATTGTGGATCTGCATTCACTGACAATCCGCCGGGATCCGACAGAGCTTCGGAAATGCAGGATGTCTCTGATTGCACAATATATGGCATGCGGCATTGATCCGGACCGCAGTATTCTGTTCATGCAGTCCCATGTCAGTGCTCATGCGGAATTAAGCTGGATTCTGAGCTGCTATACCTATGTGGGGGAGCTGAGCAGAATGATCCAGTTTAAGGAAAAGGCTGCCAAACATTCCGATAATGTCAACGCAGGCCTTTTTACCTATCCAGTACTGATGGCTGCTGATATTTTGCTGTATCAGACCGATCTTGTTCCGGTGGGGAATGATCAGGAGCAGCATCTGGAGATCGCCCGGGACATTGCCGGCCGCTTTAATGGAATCTATGGCGATGTATTCCGGATTCCGGAAGGATATATTCCCAAAACGGGCGCCAGGATTATGGACCTGCAGGATCCTGCTGTCAAGATGTCCAAATCCGCTGAAAATGCAAACACCTATATCTCCCTGCTGGATCCTTCGGATACGATTGTGCGGAAGTTCAGGCGTGCTGTGACGGATTCCGAAGCCTTGGTACGGTACGATGAGGAAAGCAAGCCGGGTATCAGCAATCTGATGTCGATATACGCCAGTGTGACCGGAAAAAGCCTGGAGGAAACAGAAAAGGAATTTGAAGGGAAAGGTTACGGCGATTTCAAAACAGCAGTGGGCGAAGTTGTGGCAGAGGCCTTACAGCCGATCCAGGAACGTTATCAGCATTTGATGGATTCAAAGGATTATCTGCGCGATGTTATGAAAAAAGGGGCAGAGGATGCAGGATGCATTGCTGAAAGAACGCTTCATAAGGTTTATCGGAAAGTTGGACTGGCTTAGGCCGGTTAATCTGCGGCAGCGATATGTTTTCGTCTGTCCTGTTATTGCATAATGTGATATAGTGTGGATCATACTATGTTCAGATGATTGGAGAGGTGTGAAATCTATGGATTTTTTCAATGACCTGGGGAAAACCCTGAATAATGTGGCCAAACAAGTGGGAGAAAAGTCCGGGGAGCTTCTGGATACCGGAAGATGGAATATGGAAATCCTGAAGCAGGAAGATGCCATACGGAAAACCTATCGAAAAATCGGGGAACAGATATATGCGGAATACGATAAGGGAGAAAACTATGCCGGTACTGTGGATGAATTGTGTGAGGAAATCCGCCGGCGGAAAAGTAAAATCGAATTTTTGAATGTAAAGTTGAACGAAGCAAAAAAGGCAGAAAAACGGGCAGAAGAAAAAGCGGAAACAAAGGCAGGAAAAGAAGCAAAAAAGACGAAAGATACGAAAGAAACGAAAGAAGCGCAGGAAGCAAAAGGGGAAGCAGAAAAGTCCCGGGATTCGGGAGTTTCCTATTTTGAGGCAGCAGAAAAAATGCAGGAAAGAGAGAAAAACGAGTAAAATTTTGTTTTACCACTGAAAAACGGGGTAAATTATTTATTGATACACATTAAAGATTAATAGCAAAGATCAGAAGGGGGAATTCCGAATGAAAAAATATCAGTGTTCCGTGTGCGGTTATGTTTATGATCCCGAGGCAGGGGACCCGGACGCAGGAATCAAACCCGGCACAGCCTTTGAGGATCTGCCGGATGATTGGGTATGCCCGGAATGCGGAGCGGAAAAGGATCTGTTTGAGCCTGTGGATTGAAAAGTGCAGAATGATACTGCGCAGACAAAAAAACAGTTGCGGCATGGCGCTTGTCTGCTGCGACTGTTTTTCTGATTCCGGCTGCATTCACCTGCAACAGCTATTTTTCTGTTGTGGGTTGTTGCTGGTTTAAGAAGAGGGGAGAAGCGGAATGGCACAGAGCAACTTTAATGATTTGGAAGCACTGGAAGTCGCAATAGACATAGAAAAGCGCGGGGAAAGTTTTTACCGGCAGGCAACGTCGCTGGCACCGAATGACGATGTGAGCAGAATGCTGACGGATCTGGCGGATCAGGAAAGGGATCATGCCAGGACATTTCGCAGCATTTATCTTGAGCTTTCGGAAAAGAAGCAGGGATTTGATGATACCTACCTGTATGATCCGGAGGTGACAGCTTATCTGCGGGCTGTATCCGAGAATACTGTCTTTCCGTCAGATGCCCGGCAGCAGGAGGTAATGGAAGAAATTCAGAGCATTTCGGATGTTTTTAAAACAGGTATTCAGGCAGAAAAGGATTCTATCCTCTTTTATACGGAAATGACCATATATGCGAGGTATGTTGATGCAAAATCAGCGTTTCGCAGGCTTATGAAGGAAGAGAAGAAGCATCTGATTGAACTTCAGACAAAATGGAACGAATATAAGCAATCGGAAGAGCAAAAGCCAAAAGGTTGAACATTTGAAACGTTGAGCAGCAAAAGGATGGCTTAAAGCAGGAACATGAAGAGTACGGAATGAATAAAGAAAG
>DAINCI010000106.1:0-6775 GCA_036732425.1 Bacillota bacterium | reverse complement strand
AGTTCAACATGATGTTCAAAACCTGGCAGGGAGTAACGGAAGATTCCCGGTCGGAGCTGTATCTCCGGCCGGAAACCGCTCAGGGCATCTTTGTAAACTTCAAGAACGTGCTGCGTTCCTCCAGAAAAAAGATCCCATTTGGAATCGGCCAAATCGGCAAGGCATTCCGTAATGAGATTACTCCCGGGAATTTTACCTTCCGAACCCGGGAATTTGAACAAATGGAAATGGAGTTTTTCTGCAAACCGGGAGACGATATGGAATGGTTTCATTATTGGAAGGATTTTTGTAAAAACTGGCTTCTCGATCTTGGATTATCCGAAGAACATATCCGGCTGCGGGATCACGAAAAAGAGGAACTGTCCCACTACAGCAAGGCAACAACGGATATTGAATATCGGTTTCCCTTTGGCTGGGGAGAACTATGGGGGATTGCAGACCGTACAGACTACGACCTGAAGCAGCACGCAGGATACTCCGGGGAAAACCTGAACTATCTGGATCCCGCCACCAATGAGCAATACGTTCCTTACTGCATTGAGCCTTCCCTCGGGGCAGATCGGGTTGCCCTTGCTTTCCTGAGCGAAAGTTATACGGAAGAGACACTGACCAACGGAGACAAGCGCGTCGTCATGAAGCTCCATCCCGCCCTGGCGCCTTACCAGGCAGCCATCCTGCCGCTCACCAAAAAACTTCGGGAACCCACAAAAGCTCTTACCCGAAAACTGGCCGGGAAGCTCAATGTGGACTATGATGAAATCGGCAGCATTGGAAAGCGGTACCGCAGGGAAGATGAGATTGGCACTCCCTTCTGCATCACCGTGGACTTTGACACGCTGAAGGATGATACCGTAACCATAAGGGACCGTGACACCATGGAGCAGATCCGCCTTTCCACCAACGAATTGATCGTCTGGCTGGAGGATAAAACAGCTTTTTAACAACGCCGGGAATTCTCCCATCTCTGCAGGGTAAAAGGAATCAACACAAAGTATAAAATACGATAAAATACAGTTTGCAACCGGAAAAGGAGAGGGAATGCCGAAAACGTCATTCCCTCTCCTTTTCTGCTGCGAAGCCTGCACTTTTCCCTGTTTCCTGAACCACCCCATCCTCTGCGCAGTCTGCAGACTTACTCAAACTTCCTGGATGGCTTCCGTGGGGCAATTTTCGATGGCCTCCCGGACCGAATCCTCCAATTCCGCCGAAACCTCTTCCTCTATGGCCTCTGCCTTCTCGTCATCATTCCAGTGAAATACATCCTCGCAGGTACTGATGCACAGCCCGCAGCTGATGCACAAATCCTGATCCACGTGTGCTTTCAAAATAATTCCTCCTCCTATTGTCGTGTTGGAGTTTCCACCAGGAAACTGTCTCTTGTTACTCACAACGCATATAAAATTATAATACCCCAGCCCGGTATCGATTAAACCATTTTTACAAAATTTTTAACTCTGCCGTACAGAGCGTCGTCCGCCTCAACCTCCATCCGAACGCCGTCTTCCATAAATTCCTCCGCTAGAATATTGCCCTCCTCATGAAGCAGGGATCGGATGGTCCCGTGGTCATACGGCACAACCAGCTGCAGATGATGGGTCTGTCCCGGCAGATTCTCCCGGATCAATGCAAGAAGCTCCTCCAGTCCCTCCCCGCTGCGGGCGGAAAGAAATGCCTGCGGTTTTTCAACAGGAAGCATATCCGGATCCGTTACCGTATCCATCTTATTGTACACCGTGATGATTTTCTGGGATGCTCCCAGCTCCCTCAGAACCCGACGGACCACTGCCATTTGATCCATCAGGTTCGGCGAACCTGCATCCACAACATGCAGCAGCAAATCTGCCTTCACCACTTCCTCCAGAGTCGAATGAAAAGCCTCCACCAGATCATGAGGCAGTTTATCGATGAAACCCACGGTATCAATCAGAAGAAACCGCCGGCCGTCCGGCAGGCTGATTCCTCTGGAAACCGGATCCAGCGTGGCAAACAGCTTATCTTCCACCAGGACGTCGCTGCCGGTCAGGGCATTCAGCAGTGTGCTCTTTCCGGCATTGGTGTAGCCGGCCAGGGCAACAATGGGAATCCTGTGCTTTTCGCGCTTTGTCCGCAGGGCGCCTCTTCTTGCCCGGACCTTTTCCAGCTCTGTTTCAATTTCATGAATCCGCCTATAAATGTGGCGCCGGTCGGTTTCCAGCTTTTTTTCCCCCGGCCCTCTTGTGCCAATGCCTCCGCCCAGCCGGGAAAGAGCAATCCCCATGCCCGTCAGCCTGGGAAGACGGTATTTGAGCTGGGCCAATTCCACCTGCAGCTTACCTTCCCTTGATACGGCATGCCTGGAAAAGATATCGAGAATAAGCGCGGTACGATCAATTACCCTCACTCCCACTATATCTTCCAGGTTTTTGATCTGCGCCGCGGAAAGCTCATCGTCCGCTATCACCAGATTGGCATTCCGGGACTGACACAGAAGTGCGAGCTCAGACGCTTTTCCCCTTCCGATATAAGTGCCCGGTTCCGGTGCCTTACGGTTCTGCGTGGTTTTATACAGCACTTCTGCACCGGCTGTCCTTGCCAGTTCCTCCAGTTCATAGACGGAAGCAAGCCCTTCTCCATGGTCATCCAGACCGATAAGAACCACCCGTTCGTCTTCCTCCGTCGACGGACGAACCGCCGCAGGAACACCGATCAGCGGATCCCGCCTCCGGATCTCCCGCATCAGGGCCGTACCGCAAAGCTCCTCCACGGGGACAGGCCCATAAATCGTGTGGGGTTCCTCCGATTCCCCGGAGGGATTCAGAAAGGCCGTATAGCTCTCCGAAAATGCCTCGTCCCGGACCCCTATGGCAGTTATGGCATCAAAGCGCATTTTGCGGAGGGAATTCAGATCCACCCGGGACAGCCTGCCGCTGCCGTTGGGATGGGTATGAATACATCGGATTCCGCTCAGGCGCGTTTCACTTCGCCGCAATCCTTTGTCGGGCAGGGAGACCTGATCATGTTCCCCCACGGAAACATCCAGAATCTCTCCTCTGCGGTTCAGATAAACGGATATTTCCCGATTGATCTGACCGGTCCATCTGCAAAGCAGCCGGATCAGTTCCTCAGAAAGATAATCTTCCCTGTCCACTGATAATTCGTTTATACTTTCCAATCGGGATAGAATGTGTTTGGATAATCCCGTCGTATTCCCATTGATCATATTTCATCCCTGCCTTTCTGCTGAACCTTCCGCTCGCCTGTATCATACCCAATTCCCCGGAAAACCTCAAAGGATTTTCCGGTTATAATCAAACTTTCGCTTTCTCAGAAATTCCTTCATACCGGCCGTACCCAGGCAATTCAATATGTCCTTTTTTTCACACCAGCCTTTGCGGGCCACTGCTGTGCCAAACCCCGTATTGGAAATCTCGGATATACTGTGAGCGTCCGGATTGATCATCAGCCGAATTCCCATTTCCCTTGCTTTTTTGCACCAACGCCAGTCCAGATCCAGCCTATGAGGATTGGCATTGATCTCTATCACAATTTCCTTTTCCGCCGCCTTCTCCAGAATGCGTTCCATTTCCAGTTCATATCCGTCCCGGGACAGAAGCAGTCTGCCCGTCGGATGCCCCAGAATAGTGGTATGCGGATTCTCCAGAGCTTTCAGAATACGATTGGTCATGCTGCCCCTGTCCATCCGGAAATTCGAATGGACGGACGCAATCACAAAATCAAAACGATTCAGGAAATCGTCCGTATAATCCAGGGATCCATCCGGAAGAATATCGGATTCGATTCCCCGGAAAATATGGAAATCCTCCCATTCCGCATTGAGCTTATCGATCTCTTCCTGCTGTCGGATAACATCCTCTTCCTTCAGTCCCCGGGCATAATAGGCAGAACGGCTGTGATCCGATATCCCCATATAGTGATATCCCTGTCTGCGCGTCTCCTCTGCAAGAGCCATCAGGGTATCACTGCCGTCACTGTACCGGCTGTGCATATGAAAGATTCCCTGAAGATCCCCGCTCTCCACCAGCTTTGGCAGCCTGTCCTCCAGGGCCGCCTCGACTTCTCCCGTATCCTCCCGTAATTCAGGAGGAATATAGGACATTCCCAGAGCTTTGTATATCTCTTCTTCATTTTTACATAAAATCCTTTTTTCGTCTTCTCCGCGGAATAAACCATATTCATTCATTTTCAGGCCCATGGACTTTGCCAGATGCCGCAGTCTGGTGTTGTGCTCCCTGCTTCCCGTAAAATGCTGAAGGGCATAAGGATATTGTTCCGGAGATACCACCCGCAGATCCACGGAAATTCCTCCCTGCAGCCGGACACTGGTTTTGGTCTCCCCCTGTCCGGTCACATCCGCCACATCCGGCAGGGATACAAAATATTCCATGACGTCTTCCGGTTGGTCCGAAGATGCCAATATATCAATATCCTTGACCGTTTCCCGGCTTCTGCGCAGACTTCCTGCAATCTGCATCGATTGAATCTGCGGACAGTCCTTCCCCTTTTTCAGGATGGAATAAGCCATTTTTCCGGCCTCGGAAAGCAAGTATCGATCGGCACCGGTACGGACATGGGCAATCCCTTTCAGAATATTTTGCTGCGTCTTTTCCCCAAACCCGGGCAGATCCACCAGACGATTTTCCCGACATGCATATTCCAGCTCCCCGATGGTGATGATCCCAAGTGTATCATAAAGGACACGGACTTTTTTGGTGCCCAGACCAGGAATCTTCAAAAGCTCGAACAAGCCGGATGGAAACTCTGCCTTCAGATCTTCATAATATTTTAAATGCCCTGTTGTCACCAATTCGCTTATTTTTTGTTCCAAAGCCTTTCCAATGCCCCGGACATTGCCCAGTCTGTTTTCCTGAATCAGGGTTTCCAGATCCTCGTCCAGGGACTCCACGGCTCTGGCTCCATTTTCATAAGCACGGGTTTTAAACGGGCTTTCCCCTTTCCATTCCAAATAAAAGCCAATTTCATTCAGAATATCCGCTACGATATGTTTGTCCAATCCATACGCTCCTCTTTTCAGGATATCCGATTCCTGATCAACTTTCGTTCTTTACTTATTATAAACGGATTTGTCCTGTCTCACTCAGCAAAGACTCCAATCATATGAATCGTACCGGCAAAGTCCCTTCAACGGCCGTTACTGATAGTTATCGGCAAATAAGTTCTGAAAAGTAACTATTTTGGATTCATGCTGTAAGCAGAAAGAGCATAGGATATAATATGGAGAGGGCCGTTTCACTCAGCATGGTTTGTTTATATGTATCATGGAGCGGATCCGGGGGAAAAATCCGTGGGACTTACCTGAAATGTTGTTCGGTGTAACATGGAAGTAACTGGGAGTGAGTGAAATGAAGATTTGTCACAGGGAGGATACGGTTTATATTGAGCTGGAGGGGGATATTTCCTTCAGCAACGCACAGGAAATCCGAAAAACCATTATAGATAATTTATTGCCTGCAGACCGAAAGGCCATCGTCAATTTATCCAGGGTGGACTTTATGGACAGCTCGGGTCTCGGCTTATTCATAACATTGCTGAAAAGGATGAAAGGGCGGAGCGGAAAGTTGATTTTGGAACATCCCCAGCTGGGGATACAGAAATTTCTGGAGATTACCCGCATGGATGAGCTGATGGAGATTCGCAAAGCAGAGGAGTCGAAAACCGGAGACTGGCCGGAGGCCAAAAAATAAGCGGTGAAACAACTGCTTATTTTTTTTTGCTCTTTTTCTTTTTTTATTGACTTTCCGGGCCTCCCTGTATATCATGTAACCAGATAGTTACTTATAGGGGGGATTGGATTGACAGCAGCGAGGACCAGGGATTCCGGCCGGACCAGAAAAAGCATCCTCCATGCGGCAGAGCTGGAATTTGCGGAAAAAGGGTTTTATGGAGCCCGGGTGGATCGGATTGCAGAACGGGCAGACATCAACAAGCGGATGATCTACGAATATTTTGGCGGAAAGGAGAAGCTGTACCGCACCGTATTGGTTCATGTGTATGGCAGGCTTGGGGAGCAGGAGGTGGGACTGCTGACACAGGATATGGGCTGCATTGAGGCGATGGAAAAGCTGATTCGGCTGCATTTTGAATTTCTTCAGGAAAATCCCAGCTATGTGAGGCTGATTCTCTGGGAAAACCTGAATCAGGGCAGGCATTTTCAAAAAAACGATTTCAGGGACGCCCGGGATCCGGCTCTGGTACAAATCCGGAAAATTATCCGGAAAGGAAAGACGGAAGGCGTCTTTCGGGAATCGGTGGAGGAAGACCAGTTCCTGCTGTCTCTCATCACTTTCAGTTTCCCTTATTTTTCAAATCGCTATACCCTCTCCAAACTGCTGGGGATGTCAATGGACAAGAAGAAAGATCTGAACAAAAGAGTGGATCATGTTACCGAAATCCTGCTGTTATATTTATGCAGGGAGGATTACAGGGCAAAGAAGCAATCAAACAAAAACGGGAGGTAAAATATCATGTGGAAAGAAGAAACATTAAACGAATTCCTGACGACTCCTTCGGAAAAGCTGCTGGAGGACATTTCTAAAATCAAGGGCGACATTATGATTCTGGGAGCCGGGGGGAAGATGGGGCCTACCCTGAGCCTTCTGGCCAAAAAAGCAGTGGAAAGGGCGGGAAGCGGCCAAAGGATCCTTGCGGTATCCCGGTTTACGGATCCCCTTGCCACGAAGCTGCTGAACGACAACGGGGTGAAAACGATTGCCGTGGATCTGCTGGAGCAGGGAGCGCTGGACTCCCTGCCGGATGC
>DAINCI010000105.1:0-6812 GCA_036732425.1 Bacillota bacterium | reverse complement strand
GTCTAAAGCCAGTGGGATTGCGGTAGCCCTATTTCAAAAGATCGGAAACCGCTTCCCGGTTCTCCATACTGCCAAAAATTAGCTTTGCTTCCTCTGCAGTATATTCCGGTATGTCCTTCAGCCCGGCTTTCGCCTTTATAATCCGCATCACGGAGGCATTCAGCCGCTCTTCCGTAATCCGGCCGGATGCCACGGCACCCTTCAGCGCTTCCAGTACATCCGTCTGCATCTCCTGCCCAAATCCCATGGCAAAAAGATCCACCCCCGCCAGAATTGACGTCAGAACGGCTTCTTTCCTTTCCTCTCCCTGAGGATATCCTTTCATGTCAATGGCGTCGGTAATCACCACTCCCTGATAACCCATTCTGTCCCGCAGCTGCTCCTGTACAAAAACAGAGGACATGCTGGCCGGCTTTCCAGACGGATCGATATTTGGATAGGACAGGTGACCCACCATGATCATATCCACACCGGCATCGATCATTGCCTGAAACGGAACCGCATCCTTCCGCTTCCATTCCTCAAGGGAAGCTGGGATCACCGGCATATCCTTGTGGGAATCCACCACCGTGCCGCCGTGTCCGGGAAAGTGCTTCGCGCAGCCCTGAATGCCGATTTCCTTCAACCCTTCCAGAAAGGCCGTGGCCTGGTCGGACACTTTCTCCGGGGTATCCCCGTAGGAACGGTCCAGCATAAATTTGTTCTTCGGATTGTCCACCACATCCACCACGGGAGCAAAATCCAGATTTGCGCCTGCTGCCGCCAGTTCCTTTCCAATCACCTTCCCCGTGGCCTTTGTCAGCTGGGTGTCCTCATGACTGCCCACCTCCCTGGCGCCGGGGATCGGGGTTTTCCCTTCCGGAAGACGGGTCACCGTGCCGCCTTCCTCATCCATGGCAATCCAAAGCGGAAGCGGATTTCCCTCATTGTATCCCTTCCACTGCTTAGTCAGTTGATACAATTGGTCAAAGCTTTCAAAATTTTCCCGGAACAGCACCACGCCGCCAACCTTATGATCCCGGATCATCTGCGCTGCTTCCTCATTGCTCCGGCATCCTACCACCAGCAGTTGACCAATTTTTTCATCCGGAGTCATGGAATCCAGGATCTTTCGATAGGGACGATCCGGATCTTCCGACGGAACCGGCTTTTTCGACGGGGAAATGTCGCTTCCAGGAGCCGAATCCGCTGGTTGATCCGATCCGGCCGGCGCCTCCGTTCCATCCTGTGAAGGCGACGGGCTGCCTCCACCCTGCCCTGTCTGCGGACTGCAGGCGGACAGCAATACACACACCAACAGAATACAGACCCCGCCTTGTCCAAAGGAACCCATTGCGAAACGCTTTTTATTCAATTCAATCCACTCCATTCCACACCATCCATTTTCCTTCCAACTCTTTTTATTCTACCGCCTGTGTCAAAATCCTATTACCCTTTCCTCAAAATCCGAAAAAAAGCTCCGTCAAAACTCTGTTCCCTGCAGCCTTCTGTCATATACATGGCTTCAAATAAATTTGAAATATCCGATTGACGCTATATATGGTATTGACACTACATATAGTATATGATATTATACAAGAAACAATATATAGGGCAATATGGTGCCGAACCCGGAAAACATTGCTGCCGTCGCTGCATTGTATTCTGCGTTGCCGGGCAGAACGTATTCCAGTGTTGAATGATTGCATACGTTCTGCCAGGGAAAGGTGAAAAGGGAAGCAGGTGAAATTCCTGCACGGTCCCGCCGCTGTATCGGGGAGATTTTTCAAACAGTCCACTGGTTTTTGCCGGGAAGGATTGAAAAATTCAGGATCCGGAGTCAGAAGACCTGCCATATTGCCACACCGGAACTCTACGGATGATAGGGGGTGTGACCAGGGACAGGTATATCGGACTTCCATATATTCTGCATTGCTGTTCTCTTTCCCTTCAGGCCTCCACAATATCCGCGAGGCTTTTATTTTACATAAAATCGCTGTCATTCTTTGTTTTCCTGCACAGAAGTCAGAGTTCCGCAAAAAAGGAAAGGTGGAGTACAATAATGATCACAAAAATAAGGAAAAGGGACGGCAGGGAAGTACCATTTAATATTGAGAAAATTACCAATGCCATTTTCAAAGCAGCCGCTGCTGCAGGAGGCAGTGATTATCATACCGCGGAATCCCTGGCGGATCAGGTGGCAGAAACTCTGGAACACAGAGATGAAAGGATTCCTTCCGTAGAGGAAATCCAGGACACCGTGGAAAAGACGCTCATTGAATCCGGCCATGCCCGGACGGCCAAGAAGTTTATTCTCTACCGGGCAGAGCGCACCCATATCCGGGAAAAGAATACGCAGCTGATGAAGACATACGAAGGCTTGACCTTCCAGGACTCCAGGGACAACAACCTGAAACGGGAAAATGCCAACATTAACGGGGACACTGCCATGGGTACCATGCTGAGATACGGCTCGGAAGGAGCAAAGCGGTTTAACAGCCTGTACGTATTGAAGCCGGAACATTCCAAAGCGCACAATGACGGCGACATCCATATTCACGACATGGACTTCCTGACTCTGACCACAACCTGCTGCCAGATTGATATCAAAAAGTTGTTCCGCCACGGATTTGCCACCGGTCACGGACATCTCCGGGAACCGCAGGATATCCAAAGCTATGCAGCCCTTGCCTGCATTGCCATCCAGTCCAATCAAAATGATCAGCACGGCGGACAGAGCATCCCAAACTTTGATTACGGCATGGCTCCCGGAGTCGCCAAAACCTATATCCGGCTCTACTTTCAGAATCTGGCCAAGGCACTGGATCTCCTGGGCAACGTGGAAAATGCAGCGGAGCAGGCCAAAAACATACAGGATTCCATCCGGAAGGAATATCATCTTCATCCTACTCTGGGGGGCATTGAGAACTATCAAACCATCGAGAAGCAGATGCTGAACCGCATCGTGCCAGAGGAATCGAACATTCAACGGATTCAGTCCTTTGCGGCTACAAATGCGGAAAAGGAAACGGACCGGAATACCTATCAGGCAATGGAGGCCCTGATCCACAATCTGAATACCATGCACAGCCGGGCAGGGGCGCAGGTTCCCTTCAGCTCCCTCAATTATGGGACAGATACCTCCCCGGAAGGGAGAATGGCCATGAAAAACGTGCTGCTGGCAACCGATGCAGGTCTGGGAAACGGGGAAACTCCCATATTCCCCATCCATATCTTCAAGGTGAAGGAAGGGATCAACTACAACCCGGGAGATCCCAATTACGATCTGTTTCAGCTTGCCTGCAAGGTCAGTGCAAAAAGGCTGTTCCCCAACTTCTCTTTCCTGGACGCGCCCTATAACCTGAAATACTATAAGCCGGGGCATCCTGAAACAGAAATTGCCTATATGGGCTGCCGGACCCGCGTCATCGGCAACGTTTATGATCCCTCCAGAGAAATTGTCAACGGGAGGGGAAACCTGAGCTTTACCTCGGTAAACCTTCCAAGGCTGGGACTGAAGCACAGGCAGGATGTGGACGGCTTCTTTGAAGAGCTGGACAAAACCATCGATCTGGTCATCGACCAGCTGCTGGATCGCTTTGAGATCCAGGCAAGGAAAAAAGCAAAGAATTTTCCGTTCCTGATGGGACAAGATGTCTGGCTGGACTCCGAAAACCTGGGCCCGGAAGACGAAGTCCGGGAAGTTCTGAAGCACGGCACCCTTTCCATGGGATTCATCGGCCTGGCCGAATGCCTGAAAGCCCTGATCGGGAAACATCATGGAGAATCAGAGGAAGCACAGGAGCTCGGTCTTCGTATAATCGGTCATATGCGCCAACGGATGGACGAAGCAAGCAAAAACCATCAGCTGAACTTCAGCCTGTTTGCGACTCCTGCAGAAGGACTGTCCGGCCGTTTTGTTGAAATGGACCAGAAAATCTATGGCTCCATACCGGGCATCACCGATCGGGAATACTATACGAACAGTTTTCATATCCCGGTTTATTATGAGATCAGCGCCTTTGACAAGATCCGTCTGGAAGCACCGTATCACGAGCTAACCAATGCCGGGCATATCACCTATGTGGAACTGGACGGGGATCCTCTGAAAAACCTTCCCGCCTTTGAGAAGATTATCCGGGCCATGAAGGAGACTGGAGTGGGCTATGGCTCCATCAACCATCCTGTGGATCGGGATCCGGTGTGCGGATTTACTGGGATTATAAATGATACTTGCCCGTCCTGCGGCAGGGAGGAAGGCAATGTGAAGTTTGAGCGGATCCGGAGGATCACCGGTTATCTGGTGGGAACCCTGGATAACTTCAATGATGCCAAGAAAGCGGAAGTAAGAGACCGGGTCAAACATTTTGCCGGCAGTTTCTAAACCACCGGAAAGAAGGGCGGAAGATATTATGTTAACTGAAGCCACGACAAATACGGTGAAAACAAATCAAACAAAAGCTCCATCGGCCACATTACAGGTTGCCGGCGTCATTCCGGAATCCATTGTCGACGGTCCGGGGATCCGGTATGTGGTCTTTGCCCAGGGCTGCAGGCATCGCTGTCCTGGATGCCACAATCCCCAGACTCAGCCTTTTGACGGGGGGAAAGCTTTGAAGATTGCCTCTGTCCTCCGGGATATGGGGAAAAACCCGCTGCTGGACGGCATTACGTTCAGCGGCG
Organism: Bacillota bacterium; assembly: GCA_036732425.1. Classification (GTDB taxonomy): domain Bacteria; phylum Bacillota; class Clostridia; order Caldicoprobacterales; family DTU083; genus UBA4874. The sequence goes on along the minus strand of DAINCI010000105.1, from coordinate 2,150 downwards.
GGGAACCGTTTGAACAGGCAGATGCCTTTGCAGAGCTGGCCAAAGAAGTAAAAAGGCAAAATAAGGATTGGAACGTCCTTGTTTACAGCGGTTATACCTATGAGGAACTTCTCCATCATGCTGCAGTTCATCCCGATTGGAGCAGTCTGCTGAATGCCGTGGATATCCTGGTGGACGGCCCGTTTATACAGGAAAAGAAGAGCTATGAGCTGCTGTTCCGCGGCTCCTCCAATCAGAGAGTCATTGACATGAAACGTACCCGTCGCTCCGGCCGGATCATTCCGGCGGAGGAAGGATGACAGGATGATATTTGTGTGATAAAATAAAGCCCAATAAAAAGTCTTGCTGGTTTATCGATGGATCCAGGGAGGAGAAGGATGACATGACACACAAAGGCACGTGTACACTTGAGACGAAGCAGTTGTTGCTGCGCCGGTTCACGGGGAACGATGCGGAGGCCATGTTCCGCAACTGGGCGAACGACCCGGAAGTGACAAAGTATCTGACATGGAGCCCCCATGGGGACATTGCAGAGACCAGACGGGTATTGAAAAATTGGATCAATTCCTATGCGAATCCTGATTTTTACTGCTGGGCAATTGTTCCAAAAACTCTTGAAGAGCCGATCGGCAGCATTAGTGTCGTTCACCGCGATGATAATGTGAACAGCATTCATATCGGTTATTGTATCGGCAAAGCATGGTGGCATCATGGTTATACATCAGAAGCTTTATCCGAATTGATCCGTTTCTTCTTCGAGGAAGTAGGTGTCAATCGTATTGATGCCCGGCATGACGTACGGAACCCCCATTCCGGCAATGCAATGAAAAAAGCCGGCATGCATTATGAGGGTACCATGCGACAGGCAGACAGAAACAATCAGGGGATCTGCGACAGTGCTTACTATGCCATTCTTGCAGAAGACTATCAGGCACAGAAAAATCCCCATCCGTTGATTGGAAAAACTGCCGGTGTGAGCCAAACGGTGGACGATACCAATACCGCTGCCTCGATGAAAAGCGGATCGCTGCCAGTGCTTGCCACTCCAGTTTTAACGGCGCTCATGGAACAGGCTTCCTGCAAATGCCTGTCCGAATGGCTGAAATCCGGTCAGACTTCCGTCGGAACAGCGATCTGTATCGAACATACCGCAGCAAGTCCCATTGGTGCAAGGATCACAGCAACAGCTGAAATCACGAAGGTGTCAGGAAAAAAGATTGGATTTGCCGTTACCGCCCGTGATAATACAGGGGAAATCGGTCATGGAACCCATAATCGTTTTATCGTGGAGACAGATCGATTTTTGAAGAAAGCGGAGAAGCGAAAATGAAACTCTATATCCAACAGAAAGTGTTTTCATGGCGAGATAAGTTTGCCGTTTGGGACGAACAGGAACGGAGATGTTGGAGCGCACAGGGTGAAGTCTTCTCCTGGGGACGTAAGCTGCATGTCTATGATGCCAGCGGGCGGGAAATGGCATTGATACGTCAGAAGCTGATTTCTTTCCTGCCACGCTATTTTATTGAGGTCAATGGAAATACTTATACGATTGTAAAGGAATTCACACTTTTTCGGCCCCGCTATCGTCTGGAGGGATTGCCGTGGACAATGAGCGGCAATTTTTTCGAACACGAGTATGAGGTGACGAACGGTGCAGAACGCGTAATGCGGATGTCCAAACATTGGCTTACCTGGGGAGACAGCTATGAGCTGGACATTCCGCACCCGGAGAACGAACTGCCGGCACTTTGCGTTGCTCTGGCAGTGGATTGCATGAACGCAGATGCCAGCGATAATGCAGCTATAAAATCGAATGATTAGGAAAAATTAAAACCAATAAGCAGAAAGCCGTGCAATAAAAGGTGCTCAACTTTCTGCTTATTGGTTACTTTTAGAATCCTTATTGAATATCACAGAATCAAAGATCTTTTGGCGCTTCCACTTTTATTGAAACAGCATTATCATTATAATCTCCTTCTCCGGAAGGGCATATCCGAACATAGCTTTTGTCTTTTCCTTCCCATGAGACTTCTTCTCCTTCCAATAGATCATCCAGAGAATTTCCCATTGGCTGCTCTTTGAAGAAATCATTAGCCTGCGCCTTTACTTTTGTAACAAATGATTCGTAATCAGATTTATCGTTAAATTTG
>DAINCI010000104.1:0-6846 GCA_036732425.1 Bacillota bacterium | reverse complement strand
TATATTTTAAACTTTTTCACAAAACCCTATTGACTTTTACTAGCTGGACTTTTTTCCTTTGATTCCTGAGGTTTGATTCACCTATTCCATATCATACTGACAAATGGCTGAAATGTCCATATGCATTCCATACAAATTAATTCATTTGCCGTGGCTTTCCTCACGGGCAGCTTTTATCTTCGCAATGAACTCCCTGGCTGTATTCGTAATGGAGGTATAATCCCCGGTCTTTGCACCCCGGATCAGGGAACTGCCGGCTCCCACTGCCACTGCACCTGCCTGAATCCACTCCTGTACATTGTCCAGGTTCACTCCTCCGGTGGGCATCAATTTTGCATAAGGGATGGGTCCCCGGACCGCTTTGATGATGCCGGGCCCGAACAGCTCCCCGGGGAAAATCTTTACAATGTCCGCGCCGGCTTCCATGGCCTCCACAATCTCCTTTATGGTCATGGCACCCGGCATGCAGGGAACCTGATAGCGATTGCAGAGTTTCACCATGTCCGTATTGAGATACGGGCTGACGACATACTGGGCGCCTGCCAGTATCGCTGCCCGGGCGGTCTCCGCATCCATCACCGTTCCGGCCCCGATGAGGATATCGCCATTTTTATAGGTGGATGACAAATCCCGGATCACCTGATCCGCACCTGGCACGGTAAAGGTAATCTCAATGGCAGCCACCCCGCCTGCCGCACAGGCATCGGCGATCTTCTGCGCCTGCTCACTGGACTCCGCACGGACCACGGCAACCAGTCCGCAATCTGTAATCCGCCCCAATACTTCGTCTTTTTTCATGTGTTTTGTCAAGGCGCCTCCATGCAGTGCCTTGACCAACCCCCTTTCCATTCTTTATATTCTTTTGCGCTCCCTCTTTTGCTTTTGCTCTCTTTCTAATTTTCTTTGAAAGGAAAGCCCTCAGAACTTTTTATTGAGGAATTCTTCAAAAGTCCCGCCGAACAGCTTATTCACATCCCGGCGGATCTCCTCCTCAGTCAGAACCCAGCCGGTATCCATCAGATCCCGATATTTTTCACACAGCACGTTGGCAATGATCCTTCTGGAATGAGCCCATTTATAAATCAGCTGATCCAGCACCCTTGCGTCGGAATGCTGCGGAATCACGCTGGAACCCAGCAGTTCAAACCGCATCCGCGTGATTTCATCAATCAGGCTGGGATTGTTCAGGAACCACCAGCAGCCGAAGATCATCAGATTCCGGAACTTCCTGGCTGTCACACACAGCTCATGCTGATTTTCCCGGGACAGCATGGTCACCATGAATTTATTGTGGGGATAATGAGCGCAAAGATAATTCACCGCATTGATATCGGCTTTTCCCACGCCGTCTCCTGCCAGCTTCAGATCCGGATTGACCTGCCGTTTCACACCAATCATCAGGGCAAAGGGAATATCCTGTTCCCTGCACACCGGCAGAACGCAGTTTTCAATGAGTTTCCCCTGCGCGGAATCCTCCGGAAACCGGAAATCCGACTCCAGGGATACGGCCATATAAACGGCATCCATCTTTTTAACCCAGTCCGCAAGGAATCTCCGCACCTCTGCCAGTGTCTTCTCCGTAAGGGACTGCTCCACGGCGTATCCCCATGACTTCAGCCTTTTCCATGTGCTGTCCCAATGGATCAGCAACGGATCAATGCGAAGGGCTGCCAAAAACCGTTTGTCCTTCTTCCGCCCTTTTTCCCATGCGGACCTCTCCTGATCATCAAACGGATCATTGGTCATGACAACCTGCCGGATCCCGGCTTTTTCAAACACGATGTCGATGTACTCTTCCGTCGTTTTGGCGGCAAAATAGCTCCGGTAGGAATCCAGGTCCCGGGTGGACGGATCCAGTCCCAGCTTGTTCAATACGGTCAGCACTCCGCGGCAGGCCTCGCTGTACGGACTGTTTTCCAAAAACAGCGTTTTCCAGATCAGACCCGCCTGCTCTTTTTTGGTCATCTTCCAGAACGCGTCGTAATCCACATCCGCAAAGCGAAAAGTCTCCGCAATGAGGTAATGGTAATTCAGGAGCTCATCCACGCCCCACAGCAACATGTCTCCAAACTCCGCCGGATACAAATGGGTATGAACATCCGTTACCTTGACCTCATTTACCGCTCTGTCCACCACAGACTTTACATTCTGTGCCGTTACTGCTGCCATTTACTTACACATCCTTTCTTTTATTTCCCTTCCAAAGTGGTCTATGTCCGCCATCCGGACTGTCCTTTGGTCATGTGCTCCTGGTAGTATTCTCCCTGGTAATGCCTTCGTGGATATGCCGGATGGCTTTTTATATCTCTTTCTATTGGATTCGAATGGATTTACTTTTTATCCCATTACCTTTTTATCCCATTGCCCTGGTGCTGGAAAAGCCCGTTCCTGTGACAGATTCCATGGACTTGTGGAGGTCACCTATAACGTTACTCCATCCTTGAAAATGGCGATCTCCCGATAGCCATTTTTCTCGTTTCCGGTCTGCTCCCCCGAGGCAGTCCGGCAAATCAGGTCAAACAACCGATCCGCTGCCTGTTCTGCAGACAACCCTGCAAGCAGGGCCCCGGCGTTGAAATCAATCCAGTTGGGCTTTTTTTCAGCCAGTGAAGTATTGGTTGCTATTTTCACTGTGGGAACCGGGCAGCCAAAGGGGGTCCCTCTTCCCGTGGAAAACAGGATCAGATGGGCTCCTGAAGCGGCCAAAGCGGTGGCGGAAACCAAATCGTTCCCCGGGCCGTTCAGAAGATTCAGGCCGGCCACAGTGACCGGATCCCCATAGCGGAGAACGTCCATCACCGGAGAAGTTCCGCCTTTCTGGATGCACCCCAGGGACTTCTCCTCCAGCGTGGTAATCCCGCCTGCTTTATTCCCCGGAGAGGGGTTTTCATAAATTGTCTGACCATAACGGATAAAATAAGATTTGAAATCATTGATCAGGTGAACGACCTGATCGAATACAGAACGGGAAATACAGCGATCCATGAGAATGGTTTCAGCGCCGAACATTTCCGGAACCTCTGTCAGTATGGCAGTTCCTCCCAGAGAAACCAGCCGGTTGGATACCGTTCCGATGAGCGGATTGGCTGTCATGCCGGAAAAGCCGTCCGACCCTCCGCACTTCAGTCCAATTTTCAGCCGGGAAACCGAAACCGGCCCGCGCTTTGCCACCTCTGCCCGCTGTACCAGGGTTTCCAGCACAGCCATGCCTTCCCCGATTTCATCCGAAACATCCTGGATGTTCAAAAAAACCGTGTTTTCCGGCAGGGTCCCCAAAACTTTCTTCATTTCGGCAAGATTGTTGTTTTCACAGCCCAGACCCAGCATCAACACCCCGCCTGCATTGGGATGCCGGATCAGCCCTGCAAGGATTTTCTGCGTATTCTCCAGATCCCCGCCAAGCTGGGAACAGCCATACGGATGGGAAAAGGCAAAGATCCCGTCAATCCCGCTTTTTGCATACCGGCTGCGAGCCATCTGTGCCAATCGTTCCGCTGTCCCGTTAATGCAGCCAACGGTGGGCAGAATCCATATTTCATTGCGTATACCGACCCTGCCGTCTGCCCTTGCATATCCCTGGAAAACCGGGCAGTTCCCTACATTTTCAAATCCCGTATTTTCTTTCTCCGGAAGGTCTGACTTTGCCAAATCCGGAGAATAACGATATTCCCGGAAGCCCTCCAGATTGGTTTTTGCATTGTGTGTATGTACCCAGCTGCCGCGGCGGATGTCCCGGGTGGCATGCCCAATGGGGTGGCCGTATTTGATCAGGTCCTCCCCGCATGAAATATCCGTCCAGGCAATCTTATGCCCGGCGGGAATCCGGTCCTGAACCCTGAGAATCCCATCGTCCTGAGGACTGTGAGACTTTTCTTCTCCCCCTCCGCTGCCGACCGCAATCTGCTCTCCCGGCAGCAGTTCAGAAAGGGCAACTGCCACATTGTCCGTATCATGGATTTTGACAACCCTGCCAAATGTCTGCATGCCTTTTCTCCTTTGAGTCCACATTTTGCGGATTCATTCTTTTTCCCTGATTCCGTGCAATTATACCGTTTCCATTGCCTTCCGGATTCCCAGCACCAGTATGACGCTGAGATAATGGGCAACCGTATCCTCCAATCCCTGAACCTCCGACAGATCCCTTCCCCAGAAATCCTTACGGGCCAGTACTTCATGGGTCAGCTTCACCGGATCCTGGAACCGGTCATATTCCTCCCAGACTTTTGCAAAAAAGTTCAGAACCGGCAAATCATCCCGGATCGGATAGGGCTTTTCCTCACGCATTCCGATGAGCCGATCCCCCTCCAGCGTGGTACTGCGGTAAAAAATGATCAAAGCCGCCATGGAAAAGCTGAGCACGGAAGGCATTTTGTTGTTCTGCTTTTTATTCTGCCGGATGTATTTCAACAGGGACGGCAGTACCCGTACCTGATATTTGGATACACAATTCAGAGTAATTCCCAGCAGCATATGCCGGATAAAGGGATTGGCAAAGCGTTCCAGAACCTCTTCTGCAAATTTCCTGGTCTCCTCCTGAGGAAGATCCAGAACCGGAATCACTTCCTCAAAGATCCCTTTCCGCATCAGACCACCTGTGACAGGATTCTCCACACATTCCTTCACCGTATCAAATCCATACAGAAATGCGGCAGGCACCATCATGGTATGGGCACCGTTCAGGATGCGTACCTTTCTTTCCCGGTACGGCTGCTGATTGTCCGTCCATACCACATGCAGTCCGGCTTTCTGAAAAGGCAGTTCTTCCTTCAGGGCCGAATCCCCTTCTATCACCCACAGGTGAAAAATCTCACCGGTGTCAATCAGCTGATCCTCATATCCCAGATACTGAGTCATTTCCTCAGCTTCTTCCCGGGGATACCCGGTAACGATGCGATCCACCAATGTATTGTAAAAACTGCAGTCCTTCTCCAGCCAGTCCCGGAATCCATCCTCCAGGTCCCAGTCCCTGCAGTACTGCAGAATCACTTTTTTCAATTCCGTTCCGTTGTCATTGATCAGCTCACAGGGCAGGACATTCATACCTTTGGAAGGGTCTCCGGAAAAGTGGCGATACCGTTCATACAGAAAGGCAGCAGCTTTGGCCGGAAACGACTTCGGACACCGATCCATTGGCTGATCTTCCGGAACGCAGGCAATGCCGGCCTCTGTCGTATTGGATACCATATACCGCAGATCCGGATTATGCGCACATTCCAGAAAAGCAGAGTATTCCCTGTACGGATTGATTGCCCTGCTGATGGAAGTGATGACTTCCCGGGATTCCGTCCGGCCGCCATCCTGCAGTCCCCTTAAATAGAGGGTATACAAACCGTCCTGTTCGTTCAGGACATCTGCCATCCCCTGCTCAATTGGCTGAACCACGACGACACTGCCGTGAAAAAGTCCCTTCTGATTGAGCCGGTTGATCATCCAATCCACAAAAGCCCGCAGAAAGTTGCCTTCTCCAAATTGAATCACCTTCTCCGGCATTGGATCCAGCGGTCCCACCGTTACATCCTCCGGTACAGAAAAATCAGAATTTAATAATTTTCGAGATAATCTCTGAATGGCTGCTCCCTCCTTCATAAGCAATACTCTTTCCAACGCACAAACAACACACAGACAAACAGTGCAGGATCCCGCCGGGATTTCCCGGGAAAACCCTACGGACAGCTCTGTCGGAAAACCAATTCCGGAACGATGGTATGATGGGGAGGAATCTTCTCCCCATGCAAAACCCAGCATAAAATATTCGCTGCCGCTTTGGCCAGAGCCCCGACCTTATTGTCAACCGATGACAACCCGGGCGACGTACAACGGGCAATGACGGAATCGTTATATCCAAACACCGCAACATCCTCCGGTACTTTCTTCCCCCTCCGTTCCAGAGCTTTCAGAACCCCAGCCGCCAGAATATCCTCGCTGGCTACTATGGCACGACAGGAGGCATTCACCGCCTCCAGCTGTTCCAGCGTTTTTTCCCCTCCGGCGATGCCGCTTTCCGTTTTGAGAATGGAATATGGTCTGCATTCCAGTCCTGCTGCCTTCATTCCGGCACGGAATCCGTCCAGCTTTGCCAGACCGCTGAAGCTGTCCACATCATAGACATACACGATCTCCCGGTAGCCCCGTTTCGCCAGGCTTTCCACAATCTCCTCCGTAGCCGCTCCATCATCACACTTTACGGAATAGATGTTTTCCCCGTCCAGAAAACTGTTGAGCATCACAACGGGCACAACGGAAGCCGTATCCAGAATATGCCGGTTGCCTGTCTTTTCCTTGAAAACGGAACCGACCAGTACGATTCCATCCACTTTTTTCTCCAGAAGCAGCCCCATATATCCCTTTCTTTTCTCCAGTCCGCCTCCGGTATTGCAGAGAATCATATGATACCCGAGCTTGCGGAACTCCTGTTCCAGGATATATATGGCATTCGCATAGTAGGAATCCCGGACGTCGCTGGCCAGAACCCCTATGGTATGAGTCGATTTCACCACCAGACTCCTGGCAATATCATTAGGCCGGTATTTCAGCTCCTTCAGCGCCGCTTCAACTTTCTCACGGGTCTCCGGCCGAACCGTGGAACTGTTGTTGATCACCCGGGAAACCGTAGCAATGGAAACGCCTGCCTTTCTGGCCACTTCATAAATGTTCATCCATCCACCACCATTAATGTAAGCGCTTACATTAATTATACCCCCGGAATCCACCTCTGTCAATGCCGCTCAATAAGTGATCCTTCCCGTACCCCTGGATCCTCTGCCACATAATCCTGATACCAATACCCTTTTGGATGGATTTTGGTGCGATACCGGTGATGCGGTGCAGGGAGCGGGTCACAGGCTT
>DAINCI010000103.1:881-6877 GCA_036732425.1 Bacillota bacterium | reverse complement strand
AACACCGGCGCAACCGTCAACGTTAAGCTCATGTGGGATCAGTTCAACGAAGGCAAGGATGTCAACTCCACAAACAGACTTGCAGAGCAGAACGCCCGTTAAGGACATTTCACAATCCTCAAAGAAAGGCCCCCGGTCAACCGGGGGCCTTTCTCTTTCATCAGGCTTTCTCTTTTTTCCTGGATAAGGCATTGCGGATCACCTTTGTCAATTCGCCGAATACCAGCGGAAGAAGGGCAAGTGCAATCACAAAGTCCCAGTCATACCAGTGGAACAGCTCCACATTAAACACGCTCCGCAGCCCCGGCACAATCAGAATAACAACCAGAAGCGCAAAGGAAAAGACAAAAGCCAGGTTCATATTGCGATTGCTGAATATCCCGATTTTCCAGATGGGATACTTTTCAGACCGCGCGGTATAAGCCCGCAGCAGTTCGCAGGTAATCAAGGTAACCAGCGCATAGGTCTGCCCCATTGCCAGTCCATGACTCTGCCACCCGTAATAGAAGGACGCCAGCACCGCAATGGTCATAACCACGCTCTGCACTGCAATGGATATTGTCATACTGCGGTCGATGATGGATTCATTCGGATCACGGGGCGGATCCTTCATCAGGCCGGGCTCCTTTTTCTCGGTGCCGAGGGCCAGAGCCGGGAAAGCATCCGTCAGCAGGTTCACCCACAAAAGATGAATCGGCAGCAGCGGAATCGGCCAGTTGAACACCATAGCCAGGAAGATAATCAGAATCTCCCCCACATTGCAGGACATCAGGAAAAATACAAACTTGCGGATGTTGCTGTAAATCACACGGCCTTCCCCCACAGCTGCAACAATGCTGGAGAAGTTGTCGTCTGTAATAATCATATCTGCGCTTTCCTTGGCGACATCCGTGCCGGTAATCCCCATTGCCACACCGATATCGGCACGTTTCAGGGCAGGCGCGTCGTTTACACCGTCGCCGGTCATGGCGGTGATCTCGCCGTTGTCCTTCAGTGCCTGTACAATACGCACTTTATGCTCAGGGGAAACCCGGGCAAATACACTGACCGTCTTCACCGCCTTGTTCAACTGCGCGTCGTCCATGCGATTCAGCTCCGCGCCGGTCAATACTTCCTTTTCTGTGGAAATGATGCCCAGCTTACGGGCAATGGCAGCAGCCGTCTCCCGATAATCCCCGGTAATCATCACGGCACGGATCCCGGCAGATTTGCAGGTCCGGATCGCTTCGATGGCTTCGCTCCGGGGCGGGTCAATCATACCCACCAATCCGCAGAACACCAGGTCCTTTTCATCCTGTTCCGGCGTCGGATTCTCCGGAATGTCCGGAATGATTTTAAATGCCATGGCCAGTACCCGGTAAGCCTGTTTTGCCAGGGCCTCATTCTCCGCCATAATCGTTTGGACATCCTCCGGAGATATAGGCACCACCGTTCCATCGCTGCGCATAATATGCGTGCAGCGCTCCACCAGAATATCCGGTGCGCCCTTGGTGAATGCCACTGGCTGATTGTCCTTCGTCCGATGAAAGGTGGTCATCAGTTTACGCTGGGAATCAAAGGGAATCTCCTGCAGCCTGGGCTGCTCCCGATTGATTTCGTTCCGGTCAATCCCCGCCTTGGCAGCTGCAACCACCATGGCTCCCTCGGTGGGATCCCCGATCACACGCCATTCATCGGAACCGCCTTCCGTATCCTGCTCAAGACGGGAGTCATTGCAAAGTACCTGTATTTCCAGCAGGCGTGCCACCGCCGGCTGCTCCGGCAGATTGATGTCCCTGCCCTGAATGGTCAGGGACCCTGTCGGATTATATCCATCTCCGGTCACATCGATTTCCTGTCCCGGGGTATACATCTTAACAATGGTCATCTGATTCTGGGTCAGTGTCCCGGTCTTATCCGAACAAATCACCGTTGTGCTTCCCAGGGTTTCCACAGCGTGAAGCTTCTTCATGATGGAATTGTGCTTTACCATACGCTGCATGCCCAGGGCCAGCACAATCGTGACTACTGCAGGAAGCCCCTCCGGGATAGCCGCGACAGCAAGACTGACAGCGGTCATAAACATTTCAAGAACCTCTTCCCCACGAATCAGTCCCATAACAAAGACAACTGCGCAAATGATCAGGCAGGCAGTGCCCAGCATCTTGCCCATCTGCGCAAGCTTTTTCTGCAGAGGGGTGTTTCCTTCCTTATCCTCCTGAATCATTTTGGCGATATTTCCCACGACGGTATGCATGCCGGTGGAAATTACGATGCCGCTTCCCCTGCCATAGGTAACAATGGTACTCATAAAGCCGCAGTTGATCTGATCGCCGAGACCAATATCGCCTTCCAGCTGTGTGCCGGCATTCTTGTCCACCGGAACGGATTCCCCCGTCAAAGCCGCCTCCTCCACTTTCAGGTTCACGGAAGAAGCCAGCCGGACATCAGCAGGAATATAATCACCGGTTTCCAGCAGGACAACATCACCGGGCACCAGATCAGTTGATGGAATGGTCTGGGTTTTGCCGTCGCGGATCACATTGGCGTTGGGCGCAGACATCTTCTTCAGCGCCTCCAGTGCCTTACCGGCACGATACTCCTGCACAACGCCAAGAACGGCATTGATGATGACAATACCGATGATCACCACGGAATCCACCACTTCTCCAATGGCGATGGATACAAGGCTGGCGATAATCAGAATGATTACCATATAATCCTTCAGCTGCTCCACGAACATCTGAAAAATGCCCGGGCCTTCCTTGTGCGCCAGTTCATTGGGCCCATATTTTTCCCGCCGGGATCGGACATCCGCGGATCGCAATCCGGTGGTGGGGTCTGTACCAAGTGCTTTACAGGTTTCTTCAATGCTTTTTTGATACCATGGACGTTTCTCCAAAATTACACCTGCTTTCTGCTACTATCAAATGTCGACTGAAAAGCCGCAAAACATCCGCCGATACGGTCTGCCCTCCCCGCGTGGCAAACAAATGGTACCGGCAGATATTACACTATGTTATTTTGCCGGAGGCAGAAAAAAGATAATCTCCCTGCCAATTGTCATAATTTTATCACTGCTGTCCGGGTTTGGCAACACACATTCCATCGTTAGTGTATAATTTTCGATTCCATCCCCAGCCTGGCAAGTTTCCTTCGGAACGTGATATAATAAAGTACGGAAAGGAGATTGATCGAAAATGCGATTGGGGAGAAATGACAGCTGCTGGTGCGGCAGCGGGAAAAAATATAAACAATGCCACGAGGCGTTTGACGAGAAAATTGCATCCTATCGAAGAAAGGGGCACATCGTCCCGCCCAGGAAAATCATCAAGATCCCGGAGCAGATAAGCAAAATACGGGAAAGCGCAAAAATCAACGTTGCGGTTCTGGACGCGGTTGCAGAGCAGATACAGGAAGGCATGTCCACGGAAGATATCGACCGGATCGTTTATCAGAAAACCATCGATCTAGGCGGTACGCCTGCCCAGCTTGGATACGAAGGCTTTCCCAAAAGCGTCTGTACCTCCATCAACGAAGAAGTCTGCCATGGGATCCCTTCAAAGAACCGGCTTCTGAAAAGCGGAGATATCATCAATGTGGACGCCTCCACCATACTGGACGGTTATTTTTCGGATTCGTCCAGAATGTTCTGCATCGGAAACGTGGAGGAAGACAGAAAAAAGCTGGTACGGGTCACAAAGGAATGTGTGGAACGGGGATTAAAGGAAGTAAAGCCCTGGGGATTCCTGGGGGATATGGGCCAGGCTGTGCATGAACACGCGGTGGAAAACGGGTATTCCGTGGTGAGGGAAATCGGCGGCCATGGTGTAGGCCTGGAGTTTCATGAGGATCCGTGGGTTGGATACTGTTCCAGACGGAATACCGAGATGCTTCTGGTGCCGGGTATGATCTTTACGATAGAGCCCATGATCAATATGGGTACGAGCCGAATCTATCAGGACAGGAAAAACGGCTGGACCATCTATACCGCAGACGGCAAACCGTCCGCCCAACGGGAGATTATGGTGCTGGTAACGGAGGACGGTCATGAGGTGCTGGCTTGGTAGAATAGCAAAATACAAGATAAACAAGCTGAAATCAATACCCTGAAACACAACCCAAAAGGCGGAGAAAACAAACAATGCAGCTTCAATATGTGGCAGAGGAAAAAGACGACGGAAAAACAGTAAAGAGCATTTTGCGATCGGAATTCCGGTTTTCCAAAAACCTGGTCAGGCGGCTTCATTATCATGGGCAGGTACTTTGCAACCGGATTCCGGTCTATATGAACCATGCCGTACAATGCGGGGACGTGGTGGAAGCTTCCATCGACTTTGAAGAGGAATCCAAAAATGTCCTGCCTGTGGAAATGGATCTGAACATTTTATATGAAGATGAATCGGTTATTGCACTGGACAAACCGCCGGGGAAAATCGTTCACCCCATCAAAGGCAATATGGAAAACACCATGGCAAACGGACTGATGTATTACTACCGGAAGAAAGGCCTGCACAGAAAAATACGTCCGGTAGGCCGGCTGGACCAGGGGACGACGGGAGTCATCCTGTTTGCAAAAAATCAGTTCGTGCAGGATCAGCTGATCCGCCAGATGAAAACCGGTGATTATCAGAAAGAATATATCGGAATTGTCCATGGCCGCCTGAAGGAGAATTCGGGCACCATAGACTTCCCCATCGCCAGAACGCCGGGATCCATTCTTCTCCGGGAAACCTCCCCGGACGGGGCACCATCCGTTACCCGCTATCGGGTACTGAAAACCTTCCGGGATGCCTCCGTCCTTCATTTTGCCCTGGAAACGGGCCGGACACATCAGATTCGGGTCCATTGCCGGGCCATCGGGCATCCTCTGATCGGGGATACCCTTTATTCAGATATTCCAACCACCCGGATCGACCGGCAGGCGTTGCATTCCCAAAGTCTCCGGTTTCTTCATCCCATAACCGGCAGGGAAACAAAGATCGTTTCTCCCCTGCCCAAAGATATGCTTGCACTGCTGGAGTCCTTGAACACAGACCCAATGAGCGATGGATAATGCAGGCAGACTGGACCGGAAACCCTGTTAAATAATTGACAATAAGGATGTGCCATGGTATGATGAAATTTGGTACAATATAAATTAAATTACGGTTCATCAAGAAAGAGTCGTTTTAAGGTTCCTGAACTTCCGGGCGGGCAGTTTGTAAAAACTTCTCACCTTTTTTCGAATCATAAAGCCAACACTCCTTCTGCCGTATGAAATACAAACAGAAAGGGTGATTTTATGTCCATAACAGATCATTTATCCATATCACAAAGTCTATCGATCTCATTGTTCAGTATGGTTCTGGTATTTTTTGTGCTCGCTGCCCTCTCCGGATTGATTACCCTGTTGTCAAAACTTCTGAAGAAGGACTCCTCCACAACAGACCATCCGCAAAATTCGTAGTGTAAATTTCCTCCGTATCCATGGCGGATGTTCTTTGTACTAAATAATGAGGTGATAGAGTGTTTATCAATACATTGAAATCCATTTGGGCTGATTCCGGATTTGCCGCCATCACATGGCAGCAGTGTGTCATGATTGGAATCGCCTGTGTCCTTATCTATCTGGCCGTTGTAAAAAAATTCGAGCCATTGCTGCTGCTGCCCATTTCATTTGGCATGCTGCTGGCCAACCTGCCGCTGGCAGGGCTTATGGCAGAGCCAGGTGGCTCAGACCAACCGGGAGGCCTCCTGTATTATCTTTATCAGGGAGTCAAACTGGGGATTTATCCTTCCCTGATTTTCCTGGGGATCGGGACCATGACGGATTTTGGTCCCCTGATTGCAAGGCCGTCCGGACTGCTCATGGGTGCCGCAGCACAGCTGGGTATCTTTACCGCATTCACCATTGCCAACGCACTGGGATTTACCCCCCAGGAAGCGTCTTCCATCGGCATCATAGGCGGAGCAGATGGCCCCACCGCCATCTACCTGACGACCCGGCTTGCCCCGCACCTTCTGCCCCCCATCGC
>DAINCI010000103.1:0-871 GCA_036732425.1 Bacillota bacterium | reverse complement strand
GGCTTACTCCTATATGGCGCTGATCCCATTGATTCAGCCTCCCCTGATGCGGCTGCTCACAACGAAAAAGGAGCGGGAAGTCAAAATGGAGCAGATGCGGGAAGTATCGAAACGGGAAAAAATATGCTTTCCCATATTTGTGACACTTTTCTGTGTCCTTCTTCTGCCTTCCGTCGCGCCGCTGATCGGAATGCTGATGATGGGCAATTTATTCCGGGAGTCCGGTGTGGTGGATCGGCTTTCCGACACGGCACAAAACGCATTGATGAATATCGTTACGATTTTCCTTGGTGTGTCCGTCGGAGCGACCGCTGTCGCAGAACGCTTCCTGGTGCCGGAGACATTGAAGATCATTGCCTTGGGACTGATCGCCTTTATGTTCAGCACCGTCAGCGGATTGTTGCTTGGCAAACTGATGTGCTGGCTGTCGGGCGGGAAAATCAATCCTCTCATCGGCTCCGCCGGAGTATCTGCCGTGCCTATGGCCGCAAGGGTATCCCAGGTTGAGGGGCAAAAGGCAAACCCGTCCAACTTTCTTCTCATGCATGCCATGGGCCCCAATGTGGCAGGCGTGATTGGTTCAGCGGTGGCTGCCGGTATCCTGCTGTCACTGTTTGGATAACGGACTGAAGGAAATGGATCATGTGCAGTATCACAAGTGATAACCAATAATCATTGAATGACAAATACCATGAAATGTAGTCGCCATTCAATACATAGCGTGAAAAAGAAGCCGTTTTGTTCCCTGTCACTGACAGAAAAAGACGGCTTCTTTTTTATTCTTCCAGTGCCAGATGCGCTGCGGGAAAAGGCTGCAGTGCCCTGGGGAGGATCCCCAGCACATAGGCGATCAGAACTCCGTAATTGGTAA
>DAINCI010000102.1:0-7067 GCA_036732425.1 Bacillota bacterium | reverse complement strand
TACAGGGCACCGCTACCTCCCCATCTAGCACAGCAAACTGTTAACTTTTTAAAACGATATATACTATCTTACTATGATACCATCCAGAATACAAGTGGTTTTTATTATCAGCCGTGTTGATTGATACCAATCAATCATCGTACCGGTTTTTCCCATCCTCTGTTTCCAATCCGACTTGTATCTGGATTTTACGAAAGTGGCTTTTTCCTTTTCCTCTTTCGACATGGTTATTATAACACGATCCGGAGGAAATATGCATCCTTTTCAAAATATATTTCATTGGGTTGTGAATTGGAGGAAAACCTGTTACCATGGAAACCGAAAACAGGATTCTGCTCTGACAGAGAGCTGCGGACGGTTACGAAATGCGTAAGACAAAGCAGTGCAAAGAAATTTTAACACGGAAGGACCCTTTTTATGAACAAACACGATACGGTCGTTGTCATCGGGGGCGGGCCGGCAGGAATGATGGCAGCTGCCACAGCCGGCAGCCGAAACCTTGAGGTTATGCTGATCGAAAAAAATGAGAAGCTGGGAAAAAAGCTTTACCTGACAGGAAAGGGACGGTGCAACGTCACCAACAACTCCGATCCGGAGAATCTCATTGCCAATGTTCCCACCAACGGAAGGTTCCTGTACAGTGCTTTTTCCGCTTTCAACAGCAGAGATCTGGTTGCCCTGCTGAAGGATCTGGGGCTCGCCACCAAAGTCGAACGGGGTGATCGGATATTCCCGGTATCGGATAAGTCTTCCGATGTGATCCGGGCTCTGAAAAAGCATCTGAACCGGTACCACGTGCAGCAGAAACTGCACACAGAAGCAGACAGGATTCTTGCCGACAACGGACATGTTACGGGAGTATTGCTGAAAAGCGGGAAAATCCTGCCCTGCAGCAGCGTGATTCTGGCAACCGGCGGCTTGTCCTATCCGACAACCGGTTCCACAGGGGACGGCTATCGGTTCGCCAGGGAGCTTGGACACACTGTGACGCCGCTCACTCCTTCCCTGGTGCCTTTGGAAACCGTGGAGGACTGGCCAAAAGATGCTCAGGGACTATCCCTGAAAAACATATCCCTCATGGTCCTGGACAAGCACGACAGGAAGATTTTCCGGGATTTCGGGGAAATGGTCTTCACCCACTTCGGCGTCTCCGGTCCGGTGATTCTTTCCGCCAGTTCCTATATGGGAAAAATGGAACCGGGGAAGTACCAGATCCGGATCGACCTGAAGCCTGCACTGTCCGAAGAGCAGCTGGATCGTCGGATTCAAAGGGATTTTACAAAATATTCCCGCAAAAACCTGTCCAACGGACTGAATGATCTGCTGCCGCAAAAGCTGATTCCGATTATCATCCGGCTTTCCGAAATTCCTCCTGACAAGCCCATTCATCAGATCACAAGGGAAGAACGCCGGAACCTGGTCCGGCTGCTGAAGGGATTGTCCCTTGCCATACAGGGCTATCGTCCGATTCAGGAGGCCATCATTACCTCCGGTGGGGTGTCGGTAAAGGAAGTCCGTCCCGGCACCATGGAGTCCAGACTGGTACAGGGCCTTTTCTTTGCCGGGGAAATCCTGGACGCCGACGCCTATACCGGAGGCTTCAATCTGCAAATCGCCTTTTCCACAGGATATCTGGCCGGGCAGAACTGCTGAACACCTGCGATGACAAGTTTCTTTGGCTACCGGACCAGCTTTTTCACCATGGGAGCCCGCAGCCGGCCGGCAATCGGCATATTGGACCCAAGCAGCGGACGGGCATAGGATCGGAAAGCTTCCGTTACATGGTTGGCTTCCTCGTTGATAAAGGCATCGGGCATGCACCGGGTCAATGCTGCAATCTGCCCGATATCCGTCAGACGATAATCCACGGCATAATCGCCTACCCTCTGGATCGTAACGGAACCGTCCATATCGTGAAGAATGGCATATTGGGCTGCCTTTTCCCCGACTTCCCTGGCTTCTGCCCGGTCCGTATCCGACACGCTTCCCAGGAACGATCTCTGCAGATATCCAAAGGTATCCGCACGAACCCGTTTGATATGGAATTTATTCTTGATGTAAGTTGCCAGTATGTCCCCCAGTATACCGGATCCGGAAAGCTGAACATTCCCATATGCATCTTTTTCCACCTGGTTTGCATATTTGATCATGATCGGCTGGCCATTTTCGTCCTGCACCCCTTCGGATGCGGCGATCACACAACGTCCGTACTTATCATAAACTTTCCTGACATCGGAAAGAAACTGACTCATATGAAAGGGCCTCTCCGGCAGATAGATCAGATGAGGACCATCATCGGGAAAGCGCTGCGCCATGGCTGAGGCAGCCGTCAGAAATCCCGCATGCCGGCCCATGACGACACCAATATATACCCCTTTCAATGCCCGATTGTCCAGGTTTGCCCCCATGAAACACTGAGTAACGAATCTTGCGGCAGAACCGTAACCGGGAGTATGGTCGTTTCCCATCAGATCATTGTCAATGGTTTTGGGAATATGCACCGTGCGGAAATCATATCCGACCTTTCTGGCCTCTTCACTTACAATGCGTACCGTATCGGAAGAATCATTTCCTCCAATATAGAAGAAATACCGGATGTCATGGGCGCGCATCACCTCAAACATCTGCTTGCAGTAAGCCTCGTCGGGCTTATCCCTGGTAGATCCCAATGCAGAGGACGGAGTATTGGCAATCTCCTCCAGGTTCCGTTCCGTTTCCTGGGTCAGATCAACAAACCTCTCGTCAACTATTCCGGACACACCGTTCAGTGCGCCGTATATCTTGGTAATCTGTGGATATCTGCGGGCTTCCAGAATAATACCCACCAAGGATTGGTTGATGACAGCAGTCGGGCCGCCACCTTGGGCGATCAGTACTTTGCCTTCCAGTTTCATGCTTCTCCTCCTTAATCAGGTATATATTGAAATGAGTCCTGCGACAGCGTCGCTGGTTCGGGATCCATCATTTCCTGATTGATTGCTACCATTTCAAACTACCATGGATTCATTTTTGCTTTGTCACTATCCGATTTCATGGAACTGCCTGCCGAGCCATTCCAAACATAGCGGCATCCACTTGGCTGTATGGTCATTGATGAGAGAAGGATTTCCCACTGCCGTCTCCTTATCACAAAGGGACAAGCCATGCGGCCCTTCCGGAAAGACATGAAGTTCAAACGGAATTCCCTGCTGATTCAATGCCCGCACAAAACACAGGGAATTCTCCACCGGAACAGCCTGATCGCTGAAAGTATGCCACAGGAAACTTGGTGGGGTACTTTTATTTACCTGAAATTCAAGAGACATTCTATTCCACAATTCCTCCGGTACATGTTCCCCAAGCAAATTAACAAAGGAACCCTTGTGTGCGTGTTCCCCGGAGGTAATCACGGGATAACCCAGAATCAGGGCATCGGGTTTATTTATGCCTTCCGGCATTCCAATGGCAGCCCGGAGCTCCGGGCTCTCCCAGAAAACCCCCAGGCTTGCGGCGAGATGCCCTCCGGCAGAAAATCCGCACACGGCAATCCGATCCGGATCCAAATCCCATTTCTCTGCATTCTCCCGGATCAGCCACATTGCCCGAAAGAGATCCAGCAAAGGCTCCGGATATCTCGCAGACGGCGCAACGCGATATCTTAAAATAAACGCGTCAAAGCCTGCCGCAAGAAACCGCATGGCCACCGGCTCGGCTTCACGATCGGACACAAACCGATAGGCACCGCCGGGACAGATCAGAACGGATGCCCTTTTTGGCCGGAAATTCGATTCTGCAATGTCGTCCAGCAGGTAAGTTGTCAGGGTCGGCTGGCCGGCGTTGCTGTGATCCTGCGCATAGTCCGTACCGTCCCATATTTTTATCTTTTGATTTTGCATTGTTTCCCTCTTCCCAGTTTGATCCCAGTTGGATCTCAATCTATAAATAGCATTCTTAATGCAATATTGTTTCGGTATTTCTTTTTTCGTTTCATTCAATGCATTCTGCCCTGTCCTACACTATTATTCCGATTCTCCTTTTTCTATGCTTTTTCCATTGCCATTTCCTCTTCCCGGTAAGGCTGCATCAGGGATTTCAGCACGGAATAATCCCGTATCCCGTTATCCAGCCAGGTATCCTCCCGCTCCCTCGGTAAAATCACGGGCATCCGGTCATGGATCGGGAAAATCAGAGGATTGGGTGTTGTGGTAAGGATGGAAAAAGCCGGGTAGGAGTCTCCGTTCCGGTCAAGAAAGTCTTCGTAAATCCCTGCTATGGAAAAAATGGGAGCCTGCTTCATGTGAACTCGATATTTTGTACTTTCCCTCCCGGCCCGGCTCCACTCAAAAAAAGCATTGGCCGGTACAAGACAGCGTTTCTGACGAAATGCCTTTCGGAACATGGGTTTATAATCCACTGTTTCCCCACGGGAGTTGATAATCAGGCCTTTCCCATTGGGAGATGCGAACCCCCATTTCATGGGAACCAGTTCCTTTTCTGTCCGATTTATGACAACCGGTACCGTGTTGGATGGGAAAATCTCCGACATATGGTCCGGCGTCCGCGATGCATCCCATCCTTTGACAATCCCATAATACTGCAGGATTTCCTCCATATCCGCATCAAGCTGATATCTGCCGCACATTTTCAGATTCACTCCTTCCGCCAACCTGTCCGGTTCCTTTGATTATTTTATTTACCCTATATACTATATCACAATTTAAAATGTACTTCCATGCCGACAAAACGGGCGGCGGCCTAAGATGTTGTGCACAGCCTCTCCAGTTCCTGTTCAAACCGGGAGTCATCCAGATGATTTCGCCTGGACGGCCCGGAATGCCTGCCGCCGGCCCTTCGGATTTTGGCATTCACATGCCGTTCCATCAGCAGACAGTCCATATTGTTTTTCGTATAAATCATCCCGCCGGGATGGACGGCACAGGCCCCCCTGGCGAGCACCATGGCAGCCAGACCGTAATCCTGGGTAACCACAATATCATCCTTCTCCGTGCGGTTCACCAGGGCAAAATCCACTGCATCCTTTCCTTTTCCGATGATCACCACTGTGGCATCCTCCTCCTCCAGCACATGACTGGTGTCAATAAAAAAAACAACCGGCAGGGAATGCTTTTTTGCAACTCGCAAAATGATGTCCTTTACCGGACAGGCATCCGCATCTACCAGTATTTTTCTTCCGCTTTCTTTTTTATCCACCACAAAGCCCCCTGTATCCTTCAAAACCTTTCTTCATACTGTAATACTGTATCAAGTGCATTGAGCTGTAAAAATCCAGGAAACGCTTTCTGCTAGATCAGACTGACAATCGTGACTTTGGATCCGTCATATACCTTCAGCACATGCCGCTTTGCATCGTACTCCACATACCCGGAACCGATGGTCAGGGTGGGCTCCTGCCCCAAAGCATAAAACACGTCATCTGAAATGGTCCGGACACATTCCCATCTGTCCTTCGCGTCAAGGGAATGCCACTGTTCTGCATCCATGTTCAGAAAATCATTCAGCCCGTCTACATTTTCCAAAGCAACTGCAACCTCCTGAACGATATCGGGATATTCCCTGCCAAATCGCACACCCATTGTTTTCTCCTTTCCGGTTTTCCGTACGCCTGTTTTCTGACTTCCCGTTTTAGGGTTTCCATGTCTTGCCTTCTCAATACCAAGCCATGGTAATGCTCTCTCATTTCAATCAATTGTATTACCGGTTCTGTCACGCTGAAATGGAAGGAGGAATCTCCATGAACCGAATATCGGAATGCTTGTCGGCGATCCTCTGCACCGCCCATTTATCATGGAAAAGCACCACCGGCCGCTGGTAGGAGTCCTCCACCAGCACCGCCTGATCGGTATAGGCGAGCACATCCCCTGTTATTTTGCCGTCCAGAACCCATCTGGCCGCAGTATAGGGCAGCGTATGGATCTGAATCTCCACTCCGTATTCGTTCTTCAGCCGGTAGGACAGCACTTCAAACTGCAGAACGCCCACCACCCCGATGATCAGGGTTTCCGCGCCGACATCCGGCTGCTTGAAGACCTGAATGGACCCTTCCTCCGCAATCTGCCGGATCCCCTTGAGAAACTGTTTCCTCTTCATGGCATCCACCAGCCGTACTCTTGCAAAATGCTCTGCCGGAAACATTGGGATTCCCTCAAAGGTAAAATCCTGATTGCCTTCCAGCAGGGTATCACCAATATGGAAAATTCCCGGATCAAAGATTCCGATAATGTCGCCCGGATAAGCTTCGTTCACAATCATGCGGTCCTGTGCAATGAACTGCTGCGGCTGACTGAGACGAACGTTTTTTCCTTCCCGGACATGCCGGACCTCCATGCCCTTTGTGAATTTGCCGGAGCAGATCCGGATAAAGGCAATCCGATCCCGATGAGCCGGGTTCATATTTGCCTGTATTTTGAACACAAATCCGGAAAAGGAGGGACTTTCGGCAGATACCGTACCCTGGGAGGTGGTCCGGTTCGAAGGGGAGGGGGCCATCCTGAGGAAATTCTCCAAAAAAGTCCGAACGCCGAAATTGGTCATGGCACTTCCAAAGAAGATCGGAGTCAGCTCCCCGGCCAGTACCTCCTCCATACGGAATTCATCGCCTGCCCCGTCCAGAAGCTCGATCTCCTCCCGCAGCTGCTGATAGAGGGGCTCGCCCAGCAGCTCCCGGAACTTCGGGTCCTCCGGACTTCCGATGGTGGCATCCACCTTGCTCCGTCCGTGATTCCCACCCCGAAAAGCTTCAATCTGCTTTGTTGCCCGGTCATACACGCCTTTGAAGTTTCCCTCCGTACCAATGGGCCAGTTCATGGGGTAGGAGCGGATCCCCAGTACATTTTCAATTTCCTCCATCAATTCGAAGGGATCCCTGGACTGCCGGTCCAGCTTGTTGATAAAGGTAAAAATCGGAATGCCCCGCATTTTGCATACCTGGAACAGCTTGATCGTCTGCGCCTCCACGCCCTTCGCCCCGTCAATCAGCATCACCGCACTGTCCGCTGCCATCAGCGTACGATATGTATCCTCACTGAAATCCTGGTGCCCCGGTGTATCCAGAATATTGATCCGGCATC
>DAINCI010000101.1:0-7072 GCA_036732425.1 Bacillota bacterium | reverse complement strand
AAATAAGGAAAATTGACAGATCGGTATTGATTCTGAAAATCAGGTATGTTATACTTAACCCGTGATTACACACCTTGTCGGATTGTGCTGTGGGTGCCTGTTTCAGGTTACAGGACAAGACGATGGCAAGGGAGGAAAAACTCGAGGAGGTGAATCAAATGGCTGTTGTTACAATGAAACAGCTTCTGGAAGCAGGTGTTCATTTCGGACATCAGACCCGCAGATGGAATCCCAAGATGGCTCCTTACATTTTCACGGATCGGAATGGTATTTATATCATTGATCTGCAAAAGACCGTGCGCATGTTGGAGGAAGCCTATCATTTTATCCGGGATACTGTTATGGACGGAAAGGATATTCTGTTTGTCGGTACCAAGAAGCAGGCTCAGGAGTCCATTGAAACCGAAGCAAAACGCTGCGGTATGTTTTATGTCAATCAAAGATGGCTGGGCGGTATGCTTACAAATTTCAAGACCATACGTACCCGTATCGACCGTTTAAATGAATTGGATGACATGGAAACCAATGGCGCTTTCGATGTGCTTCCCAAGAAGGAAGTCATAAAGCTGCGTCTGGAAAGGGAAAAGCTCGAGAAGAACCTGGGTGGCATCCGGGAAATGAAAAACTTGCCCGCTGCATTGTTTGTGGTGGATCCCCGGAAAGAACATATTGCCATTGCAGAGGCCCGGAATCTTGGCATCCCTGTGATAGCAATTGTGGATACCAACTGTGATCCGGATGAAGCAGATTATGTTATCCCAGGCAATGACGATGCGATCCGTGCGGTAAAGCTTTTTGCGTCCAAGATTGCCGATGCTGTTCTGGAAGGCCGTCAAGGTGAGCAGATGAGCGAAGAATAGTTTGGCTTGCAGGGGAAGAACGGGGTGGCATCTCCATTCTTCCTTTTTTAATGAATATTTGTATTTTATTTTTACTTGAAGGAGGAAAATAATATGATTTCTGCATCCAGCGTGAAAGAGCTGAGAGAAATGACCGGTGCCGGTATCATGGACTGTAAAAGGGCATTGCAGGAAGCAGATGGCAATAAAGAAAAGGCAATTGATATCCTGAGGGAAAAGGGAATATCGGCTGCAGCAAAAAAGGCCGACCGTATCGCGGCGGAAGGAATCGTGGAGTCTTATATCCACATGGGCGGCAAGATCGGCGTTCTGGTTGAAGTGAACTGTGAAACCGACTTTGTTGCAAAAACACCGGAATTCAAGTCTTTCGTAAGAGATATTGCAATGCATGTTGCTGCAACCAATCCACAGTATCTCAGCAAGGAGGACGTCCCGGAAAAGGATATAGCCAAAGAAAAGGAAATTCTCAGGGCACAGGCATTAAGTGAAGGCAAGCCGGAGAAAATCGTCGATCGGATGGTGGAAGGCCGCCTTGGGAAATATTTCAGGGAAATCTGCCTTTTGGAGCAGGCATTTGTCAAGGATCCGGATAAGACCATCCGGGATATTGTAAACGAGCAGATTACCAGGGTCGGCGAAAATATCCGTATCCGAAGATTTGTCCGCTATGAAATGGGAGAAGGACTGGAAAAGAAACAGAACGATTTTGCAAAGGAAGTTATGGACCAGGCCCAGGGTTGAAAGGAGAAGAGGAACACTTTCGTGTTTCTCTTTTTTTAAGAGGGAAGAAGGAGATTTCATATGAATGTAGAAAATACCAACAAACCCATCTACAACAGAGTCGTGCTGAAGCTGAGCGGTGAGGCGCTTGCCGGCAGGGCAGGCCACGGCTTTGATTACGATATCCTGAACGATATCTCCGATGAAGTCATTGAAATCAACAATCTGGGCGTACAGGTTGCCATTGTTGTCGGAGGCGGCAATATCTGGAGAGGGCGAAGCGGCGTCGGCATGGATCGGAGTACGGCGGATTACATGGGCATGCTTGCCACGGTCATCAACGCTCTTGCCATGCAGGATGCCCTGGAGAACAAAGGCATGCAGACCAGAGTCCAGACAGCCATTGAAATGCGGGAGGTAGCGGAGCCCTATATCCGGAGAAAGGCAATCCGTCATCTGGAGAAGGGAAGAGTTGTTATTTTTGCCGGCGGCACAGGGAATCCCTTTTTCTCAACGGATACCACAGCAGCTCTCCGTGCTGCGGAGATCGAAGCAGAAGTGATCCTGCTCGCCAAGAATATCGATGCGGTTTATGATGATGATCCCAATAAAAATCCAAATGCGAAAAAATTGGACCGCATTCGTTATATTGAAGTGATTAACCGCGGCCTGGCCGTTATGGATACCACTGCCATTACCCTGTGCATGGAAAACGAAATACCGATACAGGTTTTTGGCTTGAAAGAGAAAGGCAATATAAAAGCGGCAGTATTGGGTAAAAGAATCGGAACGGTGATAAAGGAGGAATAAGTCATGGAGGAAGTGTACAAAGAAGCAAACAGCAAAATGTTGAAAACATTGCAGGTGTTGAAATCCAATTTGGCAGCCATAAGAGCCGGCAGAGCAAATCCTCATTTGTTGGACCGCATTGTGGTGGACTATTATGGCACTCCCACTCCGCTCAATCAGATTGGAAATATCTCCACTCCGGAGCCGAGACAACTGGTTATTGCTCCCTGGGAGTCCAGGATGATCCCTCTGGTGGAAAAGGAGATCATGAAATCGGATATTGGCATCACTCCCAACAACGATGGCAAGGTCATCCGACTTGCTTTCCCGGAATTGTCGGAAGAAAGAAGAAAAGAACTGGTAAAAACCGTCAGCCAATATGGGGAAGAATCCAAGATTGCCATTCGCGCCATCCGGAGAGAAGCTAATGATATCATAAAGAAGCAGAAAAAGCAGTCTGAGATTACAGAAGATGAGCAAAAAAGCAGCGAGAACAAAATTCAGGATCTGACCGATGATCACATTGAAAAGGTGGATGAGATCGTAAAGGAAAAAGAAAAGGAGATACTGGAATTTTAACCTATCCTGATTTTATTGGCGAAACTCTGGAAAGCGTAAAGAAAGTCCTTGCATCGGAATATCCGGAAGTCCGATATCAGGTCCTATATTATCGCCCTCCAAAAAGGCGGATGGATGTTGCACCACCTGACCGCATCTGCCGGATCATCCGGCAGAGAAGCAACGAGGACAATCAGCTGGAATTTACCGTTTCCCCATTTCAAGGATTGGAATGAAAAAGCAGCATCTGGCTGCTTTTTCATCGTATGGGAGACGAAGGAGAAGGATGAGACGAGCAATGGGTTTAAAAAGTCTTGCTATGGGAAAAAATAGAAAATATAGCCGGAATCTTTATGAGGAGGTCCGGTCCAAACCGTTACCAGCGCATGTTGCTGTTATTATGGACGGGAACGGCCGTTGGGCCAATCTTCGGAATTTGCCAAGAACGGCAGGGCATCGCCGGGGTGTGGAAACCCTGCGCGGTATCATCCGGACATCTTCGGAACTGGGTATCCGATATTTGACACTCTATGCGTTTTCCACGGAAAATTGGAAAAGACCGGAGTCGGAAGTCCGTTACCTGATGTCTCTTATCGTGGAGTTTCTGCAGAAGGAGATTGCAGAGCTGAACAAAAACGGAGTACGGATCCATATGCTGGGCCGGTTGGAGGAACTTCCTGCCGATGCGAAGAGGGAAATCCGCAAAGCCATGGAAACGACTCGCAGGAACAACGGTCTGCAGGTAAACATTGCAATCAATTACGGAAGCAGAATGGAGATTATCCTGGCAGCAAGGGCGATTGCAGAAGACGTATCCCGTGGCAGGCTTTCCGTGAAAGACATTGATGAAGAACAGTTCTCCCATTATATGGAAACAAATGGCATGCCGGATCCCGATTTGTTGATACGGACCGGCGGGGAATATCGTTTAAGCAATTTTCTGCTTTTTCAGTCCGCTTATACCGAGCTGCTCTTTACAAGAAAGGATCTTTATTGGCCGGATTTCACCCGGGACCAGTACTTAAAGGCTCTTGCCGAGTATCAGAAACGGGTACGGAAATTTGGAGGAATTAAGGGATAGGAGGAGGTTTTGGGTTGGAAAAAATGAGTGAGCTGAAAACCAGAATATTGTTTGGCGGGATTGGCGTGCTTTTTTTGATTTTGATGCTCTGGATCGGAGGATGGATATTTGATCTGTTTCTGATTGCAATTGCGCTGATCGGTGCCAGGGAGGTTTATTTTGCTTTTGAAAAAAAAGGATATGCACCTCAAAACCAGGCCGGATATCTGATGATTGTTATTTTTTACCTGCAGCACCTGTATTGGTCAGGCAAATATGATTTTGTCTTTACGATATCCATGGTGATCTTTTCATTGTCCCTGTGCGTATGGAAGAAGGATGTCCATCCAAATGATATGGCCATAACGGTGCTTGGGTTCTTCTATCCCGGCATAGCCATGGTGTTTGCATTTCTTCTCCGGGATTTTACGCATGAGAATTATCTGCTGATACTGGCTCTGGCATCCACCTTTGCCACAGATACGGCTGCGTATTTTGTCGGAAGAAAATTCGGCAGGAAAAAGTTATGTCCTTCCATCAGTCCCGGAAAAACAGTGGAAGGCAGTGCGGGCGGTCTGGCGGGCAGCGTTCTTTTTACCATTCTGACCGGGATTGTTTTAAACCTGGTATACCACAGCCGGATTGCCGTGATCCATTTTGCCGTCATTGGCCTGTTGGGAGGTGCCATTTCCCAGACCGGGGATCTGACGGCTTCTGCCATCAAGAGGTATTGCGGGATAAAGGACTATGGGAATATCATACCGGGACACGGCGGAATTCTGGATCGGATTGACAGTTTGTTGTTTACCCTGCCTGTGGTATATATTTATTCCCTGTTGTTTTTGATTTGACACGGTCAAAAGGGGGAGAATAACATTAAAAGAATTGCTGTACTGGGCTCCACCGGTTCCATTGGAACCCAGGCTCTGGACATTTTGGGACAATACCCAACGGAGTTTGAAATCAAGGCCTTATGCGCCTATGGAAATATCGATGTACTGGAGAAACAGGCTCTGCGGTTTCATCCCGGGAAAGTCGGTGTTGTTCTTCCCGAAAGGGCGAAAGTTCTGCAAAGCCGGCTTCCGCATAAAACGGCAGTTCTGTCGGGAAGAAAAGCCATGACAGAGATTGCCTCTCTTCCGGATATTGACATGGTTCTGGTGGCGGTTGTGGGAATTTCCGGTCTGAAGGCTACCATCGCAGCACTTGAGGCGGGAAACTGTGTTGCCCTGGCGAACAAGGAATCCCTGGTGGCAGGCGGGCAGTTGGTCATGAGTGCAGCCAAAAAAACGGGTACCAGAATTCTGCCTGTGGACAGTGAGCATTCTGCTATATTCCAATGTCTTCAGGGAAATCCCGGAGGAAAGGGGAAATCCTCCTTCTGGGCTCCCGGAGAATCGGCTCCTGCGCCTATCAGCAGGATTTTGTTGACTGCCTCCGGCGGTCCTTTCCGCGGGTTTGACCGGGAACGTCTCCGCCATGTCCGGGTTTCCAGCGCCTTGAAACATCCCAGGTGGAATATGGGAAAGAAAGTCACAGTGGATTCCGCCACGCTGATCAACAAAGGGTTGGAAGTCATTGAGGCAAAATGGCTTTTTGGGGTGGATTTGGATCAGATCGAAGTTCTGGTCCATCCCCAGAGCATCATCCACTCCATGGTGGAGTTTCCGGACGGCGCGGTTCTTGCCCAGATGGGAATGCCGGATATGAGGCTGCCCATTCTGTATGCCTTTACATGGCCGAATCGTTTTCCCGCCCGGCTGCCTTCCGTCGACTTTTTTGAACTGGGAAGCCTTACCTTTGAAAAGCCGGATGTTTCCCGGTTCCCAGGCCTGTCTCTGGCAATGGAAGCTGCCCGGATCGGCGGCACCATGCCGGCTGTGATGAATGCTGCCAACGAAGTCGCAGTGCAGAAATTTTTGGAGGAATCCATATCCTTTCCGGATATTCCCCGAATCGTGGAGAAAGCCATGGGATCCCATCGGGTGATTCCTTCTCCCTCTCTGGAAGATATCCTTGGGGCGGATCAGGAAACCAGAGATCTATTACAATAAAGGATGATGGTAGATGAAGATTTTAATCTCTTTGGTCTTTCTCGGTATTATGATAATGATCCATGAAACAGGACATTTTTTGGTTGCCAGGAGCGTTGGAATTTATGCCGAGGAGTTATCCATTGGTATGGGGCCGAGGCTTTTGAAAATTCCCGGCAAGGAAACGGAGTACTCCCTGCGCCTATTACCCATAGGCGGTTATGTGCGGTTTTTGGGGGAAGACGAAGACAGCGACGATCCCAGGGCATTCAATAACACCAAAGTATGGAAAAGGATAGCCGTTACTGTTGCAGGTCCACTGATGAATATTTTGCTGGCGGTTGTGTTGCTGATGGTTTCTTCCCTTACATTCGGCATCTATGATGCAGACCTTCCCATTATTGAGGATGTTATTTCCGGTTATCCTGCCGAAAAGGCCGGCTTACGTCCGGGGGACCGCATTTTATCTGTTGGGGATATGGATGTTTCCAAGCTGAAGGATTCAGATGCCGTGCAGAAAATCCGTTCCTACATCAATGAGAACGGATCGGATCCGTTTCGGGTGACCTTTGAACGAAGCGGGCAAACAAAGCACCTGAATGTCGTTCCCAGCTACGATAAGGAAAACAACCGGTATCAACTTGGTTTTTATTTCAAGGTACGAACCAGAAAACCAGGATTCTTTGAATCAATTGGCATGTCCTTCCGGCAAACCTTCCAGCTAATCGGCGTGATGTTTACCGCGCTGAAGGACCTGATTTTTTCAGGAACCGGCATAAACGGCCTGACGGGCCCGGTGGGTATTGTCGGTGAAATCGGGAAGGCAGCCCAGGCTGGGATACAGCAGCTTTTGAATCTGGGCATTGTCATTACGATCAATCTGGGAGTCATGAATCTGGTTCCTTTTCCGGCACTGGACGGAGGAAAGCTGCTTTTGCTCGTGGTGGAAGGCCTGCGGGGGAAGCCCATGGATCAGAACAAGGAAGGCTATTTCAATCTGATCGGTTTTGTCCTGCTGATGATATTGATGGTTGTGGTAACCTACAAGGATA
>DAINCI010000100.1:0-7097 GCA_036732425.1 Bacillota bacterium | reverse complement strand
GCACAGGCTCTTTGAGTATCTGGTTGGCCTGAAAGGAAGCAAAACCATCGTTATCATTACCCATGACAATGTTTTTGATGCCGTGGCAGACGATATTATCACGATTTCAAACTACTCAATTGCGACGGGTCAGGGATCCGAAACCGTGGTATAGTCAGTTAGTGTATCATTTTTGTGGGCTGATCGTATTTTCTGTCCAATCTGAGGGTCAAAGACAGCATTTAAGACAGTTACTTTCTCTGTTTATAACAGTAAAGTGATGTGGTGATAAAATTTATTTTTCAAAATTGATGAAAACCTATTGCTTAAAAAAATGTATCATGTTATAATCATTGAAATTAGTTCACCACACGGTTTGACCATGTGGTCTACCTGTAAAGTGCAGTTTCGGTTTTTTGTACTTTCACTTTACAGAAAAGTCATATTATATAGATAAGTATAATATATATAATCAAATTACGGTTCTTTCCCCGGATGGGCCACAGGACGGTATAGGCGAACAGGCAAAAGTAATCACGCAGGACAGGGAAATTTTGGAGACGCAGGTTCCGGATCGGATTGTTTCAAAGCAAGGATAGGTGTTTTTAGGCAATGCAATCCTGCATTGCCTTAACAATATATAAAGAAAAGCATTCGGAAATACCGAAATGCGGATAAGGGAGGAATATATTATGAAGAGAAGACTGGTGTCCATTTTTCTGGTTGTATTTCTGCTTCTTTTGGCAGGATGCGGGAAGGGCACTGAGACCGGTGTGGTGGAGAAGTCCGCCAAGCCGACAAAGGCATCGGATCAGGCGGACGATAAGGCGAAGGACAAAAATGGAGGGAAAAAGGCAGAAAACCAGATTATCGTGGGGAATACTACGGAAATGTCCGGTGACTGGATTCCCTATTGGCAGAACAACGCAGCAGACAAGGATGTCTATGATATGATTACCGGTCAGGGTACGGTGGAGACCACCAAGGACGGGAAGTTTGTCATCAATGATACGGTTGTGAAAAACCATGATATCAAGAAAAATGAAGATGGATCCAAAACTTATGTCTGGACCATCAAAGATGGCCTGGTATATGACGACGGATCTCCCATAACCGCCAAGGATTATGTGGCGTCTTACCTGCTCTGGTCTTCCCCTCAGGTCGGGGATGCTGGCGCGAACAACTCCTATGGATATTATCTGAAAGGATGGAAAGACTTTTCAGGCGGAAAATCCAAGGTGTTTTCCGGTGTCCGGCTCACCGGTGAGAAAACCTTTGAAGTCACCCTCTCCGCAGACGAGCTTCCTTACTTCTACGAGCTGGATGCAGCGGCTGCTGCCCCGACGAAGCTGTCCTTCTGGACAGACGATCAGGTGGACATCAAGGACGACGGCGAAGGATGCTATTTTAGCGACAACTTTACAACGGATGCCTATAAGGAGAAATTCAATCAGGCAAGAAGGGCGATCCCCCGTCCTTCCACTGGACCTTATGTCCTGAAAAGTTATGATGAATCCTCCAAGACAGCGGTGCTGGAAATCAATGATAAATTTCCTGGAGACCGTAAAGGGCAGAAGCCTTCCATTCAAAAAGTCATTATGAAGAAAGTAAATGAGGATACCCAGTTTGATGAGCTGTCCACCCACGCTGTAGATCTGTTGGTTCAAGCGGCAAGCGGGGACGATATCAATGCCGGGCTGGATCTGGTCCAAAAAGGCGGATTTGCTTATACGAAGTATCCCCGTTCCGGCTACGGCATGATTCAGTTTGCCTGCGATTCTGGTCCAACCCAGTTTGTGGAGGTTCGTCAGGCTCTTGCACACCTGCTGGATCGGAATGATTTTGCCAATTCCTTTACCGGCGGCTTTGGCTCTGTGGTAAATGGCCCTTATGGGGAGTCCATGTGGTTTTATCAGGAAACCAAGGCGGAGCTGAACGAGAAGCTGGATCAGTACGCCTATAGCCTGGATAAGGCAAAGGAGCTTCTGGAGAAAGGCGGATGGGTCTATGACGAAAAGGGCAATAAGTATCAGTCCGGCATCCGCTACAAGAAGATGGACGACGGCAGCCTTATGCCTCTGGTCATTAATTGGGCTTCTTCCGAGAAAAATGAGGTTTCCGAGATGCTGGTGGTAAAACTGATGAAAAATCCGGATGTGGCGGCGGCAGGAATGGAAATCAAACAGACCGTGATGACCTTCTCGGAGCTGCTGAACTGGCTTTACCGGGACGGTTCGGAGGATGCAAAATATGCGGTTCCCACCTATCAGATGTTTAACCTGGCATCCGGCTTTACTCCGGCATATGATCTTATGACCCAATACACGATCGATCCCAAGTTCCTGGAACAAGGCACCAATACCAACTTCATCAAGGATGAAAAGCTTGCCAAGCTGGCAAAGGACATGGTGAAGGTGGATCCGGATGACAAGGAGACATACAAAAAGAACTTTGTGGCCTTTATTGAAAGATGGAATGAACTGCTGCCGGATATCCCGCTGTACTCCAATATTTATCATGACTTCTATGCTGAGAAACTGAAGGATTACGAAAAGAACGACTTGATGTCCCTGGGGGATGCCCTGCTCTATGCCCACGTGGAATAAGGATTGGCAGACAGGTATTTATCTTCCATAGTCGCTGGAAATAGGGTATTGGCAGCAATACCCTATTTCCAATATTCATTTTTCGATTCGACTTGAGTTTCTGTTGGAAAGAATCGTTTCAGAATCATCGAATTAGAAGGAAGTGATTTGCAGTGGGCAAGTATGTTGTAAAAAGAGTCCTGTATATGATATTTGTTTTCTTCATTATGTCCTTTGTTCTGTTTTCCCTGTATAATATGATTCCCGGGGATCCTGCCCGAAGCCAGCTGGAAGCGGTGAAGAGCAAGTTGAAACCGAATGAATATCAGGCTCGGTATGAAAAGCTGCGGGCGGATATGGGACTGGATGATCCCATTCCGATTCGATATGTAAAATGGATGGGCAATATTCTGCAGGGTGACTTCGGTAAATCCTTTATGTACCGGCGCCCGGTACTGGAAGTGGTGAAGCAGCCGCTGAAGAATACCATATTCATCAATGTATTTTCCGTCATCCTTGCACTGGCCATTACCATTCCTCTGGGAATTCATTGCGCAGTGAAACGGAATTCCCTGTTTGATAAGGTCGTACAGGTACTGACCATCGTCGGATACAGTATCCCGGTCTTTATTATCAGCCTTTTGTTCATTTTCCTGTTTGCCGTTGTTCTGCACTGGTTCCCGGTCAGTGGGATGAGCACGGCAGATCTTAAGGGAACGCCGGTTCAGTTGTTTCTGGACAGGCTGTGGCACCTGGTTTTGCCCCTGGCGGTGATGACCGTCGGCTCATTGGGAGGGATGACAAGGTATGTCCGCGCTGCCATGTCGGATGCCCTGAGCATGGATTACATCAAGACGGCAAGGGCCAAGGGCCTGAAGGAGAAGGTCGTCATTTATTCCCATGCATGGAGGAATGCCCTGCTCCCCGTTATCACATTGATTATCGGATGGTTTCTCAGTATTTTTTCCGGTTCCCTGGTGGTGGAAACCATGTTCAACTGGAACGGGATGGGAAAGTTCTATATGGATTCCCTGAACAATCAGGATTATAATGTGGCGCTGGCCATTCAGATGTTTTATATTGTTGTTTCACTTGTGGGCTATCTGATCACGGACCTGAGCTACGGATTGGTTGATCCAAGGGTCCGGGTGAATCAGTAATGGGAGGTATTGCAAAATGAGCATAAATGTAAATGGTGAAACGAGAAAGAAAAAGCCCGGTTTCCTGCGCCTCCTGTTTGCAAAGCTGTTTCAGGGGAAAAAGAAAATGTCCATATTGGAAGAGGAGCAGCTGCAGAGCCCGTTTCGAACGGTTCTCAACAACTTCCGGGACAATAAGGTTTCCATGTCCGCACTGATTGTTTTTTTAATGATCTTTGCTGTTGCTCTGGTTGCTCCCTATTTTCTTCCCCTGGATCTGTCCTATTCGGATACCAGTCAGCAAAATCTGCCTTCCGGCAGGAACATGATGAGTTACCCGAAAGGATTGGATGGAAAGGTATCGGTGATATCCATCGGCCCCTCCTTTTCAGTCGGGGCATCCACGGAAGGCAAGCTTTTTATCTGGGGGAAAACCCGGATCACCAGTAAGATTGATGTAAAATATGTTCCGGCCAACATGGGAAAGATTGTAAGCCTTGTCGCCGGGTACGATCATATTCTGGCATTGAACGATCAGGGAAAGCTTTTTGCCTGGGGTAATGACAGGCAGGGACAAGCACAGATTCCATCCGAGGTGAAGCAGCTGGACGACATCCGGGAAATCAAGGCAGGGAATCAAAGCTCCGTGGTATTGTCCGAGGATGGGACCAGTATCTTTTTTGGAAATAGCATGAATAACGACTACAATGCCTTTCACCCGTATCAGGGCCAGCTGGCTCAGGTGGAGCTGACCTCCGATGCTGTCCTGGGAAGGACGAAGGATGGGAAAGCCGTGTATCTGGGTTCCATGAAGAACGGATATTCCAAAATACCGGAGAATATGGGTAATGTCACGGATATTGCCGCCACTTCTTCCACCATGGCTGCGGTCAACGATCAGGGGAAAGTGTTTGTATGGGGCAATATTTCACAGAAGTGGAAGGAAAATCAGGTTCCAAAAACAAAAAGCAAAATTGTCGCCATTCACGGCGGTAAAAATCATTACACCGCTGTTACCGAAGACGGGGAAGTGGTCGCGTGGGGAGCGAATCAGTACCATCAGGCAGCGGTGCCGAAATCCCTTCAGGGAACAAAGGTATCCGCGGTTTATACCGGATTCTTTCAAAATTATGCCATTACCAAAGACGGCAGCATCAAAACCTGGGGATTGAAAGGATACCCGCTTGGTTCCGATGAAATGGGAAGGGATATCCTTACAAGATTGGTAAACGGCGGGCGCATGTCCATGATGGTAGGCGGTGTGGCGGTTATCATTTCCACCATTATCGGCGTTCTTATCGGGAGTATATCCGGCTATTTTGGAGGAAAGATCGATACTGTCCTGCAGCGGATCACAGAGATGATCGTTTCGCTGCCGTTCCTGCCCTTTGTCATGATACTGTCCGCATTGATCGGGAACTCCATGGGTTCCAATCAAAAGGTGTGGCTCATTATGGTGATACTGGGTTTTTTGTCCTGGCCCAATCTGGCCCGGCTGGTGCGCGCACAGGTGCTTTCCGTGAGGGAACAGGAGTACGTAGTTGCTGCCCGGTCGGTGGGAGTGAAGAAAAGAAATATTGTATTTAAGCACATTCTTCCAAATGTCATATCCGTCATACTGGTTTCGGCAACCCTGGATTTTGCCACCTGTATGCTCACCGAAGCAACGTTGTCCTTTCTGGGATTTGGGGTTCCGGCCCCTCAGCCGACATGGGGGAATATGTTGTTTGGTGCCAACAGCAGCATTGTGATACAGAATTATTGGTGGAGATGGGTGTATGCCTCTATTGTGCTGGGGGTATGCGTGATCTGCATAAATCTGATCGGCGATGGTTTGAGAGATGCCATTGATCCGAAATCTCAGGAAAGGTAGGGGGGCTGACAAATGGCATTATTGGAAGTAAAGGATCTGCATACGTACTTTAAAACAAAACGTGGAACCGTAAAGGCAGTAAACGGTGTGTCCTATTCCGTGGAACCCGGCCGGACCCTGGGAATTGTCGGGGAGAGCGGCAGCGGGAAAAGCGTTTCCGCCATGAGCATTATCAAGCTGCTGGACGGCAACGGATATATCGACAGCGGGGAAATCCTTTTTGAAGGCAGGGACCTGGTCAAGGTCCCGGTGAATCAGATGTCCGGAATTCGTGGAAATGACGTATCCGTCATATTCCAGGAACCCATGACGTCGCTGAATCCGGTGTTTACCGTGGAGAGACAGGTGGGAGAACCGTTTATGATCCATCAGGGGCTGACGAGAAAGCAGGCGTCCCAAAAGGTGATCGAGGAATTATCCCTGGTAAAAATACCAAACCCGGAAGCAGTAGCAAAACAATATCCCCATCAGCTCTCCGGGGGCATGCGGCAGAGGGTGATGATTGCCATGGCTCTGGCCTGCCGGCCCAAATTGCTGATTGCGGATGAGCCGACCACCGCACTGGACGTAACCATACAGGCGCAGATATTGAAGCTGATGAATGAACTGAAAAGTGAAATTGATACCTCCATTCTGTTCATTACCCACGATCTGGGTGTGATCTGTGAAATGGCGGATGATGTGGCGGTGATGTATTGCGGGGAAGTGGTGGAGTATGCTTCTGCACGGACCATTTTTTCAAAGGCACCGCATTATTCTCACCCCTATACGGAGGGACTGATGTTTTCCATTCCAAGACTGGATATGCCGGTGGGTACCAGGCTGGAGGCCATACCGGGATCCGTACCCCATCCTCTGGATCTTCCAAAAGGCTGTAAGTTTGCGCCCAGATGCAAATATGCCACCGACCGGTGCAGGGAAGAGCCACCGGAGCTGTCGGAAGTGGAACCGGGGCATACGGTGCGCTGTTACTATCCCGATATGGAGGTGAGAATCAATGGATAAGACAAGGGAGAAGACAAAGGATACAACAAAGGATATGACAAAGGATACAACAAAGAATATGACAAAGGATAAGAAGGATCGAAAGGTTTTACTGAGAATTGAACATCTGAAGCAGTATTTTCCGGTCAAAAAGTCCAGTGTATTTTCTACAGAACGGCTGTATGTCCGGGCAAATGACGATATATCCCTTTCTATTTATGAAGGGGAAACCTTTGGCCTTGTCGGGGAAAGCGGATGCGGAAAGTCCACGCTGGGCCGTTCCCTGCTTCAGCTGTATCAGCAGACCGACGGACGCACCATATACTATGGGCGGGATGTGGATGAGCTGGCGCCTAAATACGTTATGCATATTCTGAGTCATCTGCCGGAAGAGCGCAGGAAGCTGGAAGGGCAAAAGAAAAAGGAAGCAGAGGCAGAGAAGCATTATGAGTCCTTGCCGGATGGTAAGGAGAAGCAGGAATCCTGGCTTGGTTACCGGAATGCCCATAAGACAGCACGGGATACCTTTCTGGATAT
>DAINCI010000099.1:0-7115 GCA_036732425.1 Bacillota bacterium | reverse complement strand
GTACGGTGGTGTGGGAGGTCGGTAGATAAACTAATTATCTACCTCCTACCCGATTTTTCAGCTTATCCAGCAGATTGGATATCTTTTCTCTCTGTGCAGCTTCGCCTTTCCGGTCCAGGGTAAAATCAACCTGTAGCAGGCTTCCTTCCCTGGTTCCTGCAGGCAGGAGCTTCAATGGCATATCGACCTTGATCTCCTCATCCCCGAAGAGCAGCACCGCGGTTTGATTTTCGATCCGATCCACTACTGCTTTCATGGTTGTCCTCCCTGTTTCTTTTAAAGAACTTTGTCCTTTGTTTATCGTTCCGTTGTTACCTGATAAGTTTTCCCATCGGTTTTCACGATGATACTGCCATTTTGATCCGTACGATAAGTGTCAGCATTTGCCGCTTTCAATTTGCTCAGTGTCACTTTATGGGGATGTCCATAAGAGTTTCCGGTGCCGCACGAAATAATGGCCACTTCCGGGGAGACTGCCTTCAGGAAACGCTTGCTTGTGCTGCTGTAGCTGCCATGATGCCCGACTTTCAGGACCGTGCTTTTCAGGGGATATCCGTTTTTCAGCATTTCCTTTTCGGATCGGGTTCCCGCGTCTCCGGTAAACAAAAAGGCGACATTGCCGTGAGTCAGCCTGATGACGACAGAATCTTCATTCAGATTCCCTTCATCGGGATTGGTGGGGGAGAGGATCTCCAGCCTGGTGCCGTCATCATAGGTGCGGCGCATGCCTGCACGGCCTTCGGTAAAAGTTATGTTCTTCGTGTCGATCAGCTGCAGATACTCTTCATAAGTCTTACTGGTATGTACGACTCCGGGATCGACGACTTCCTTTGTGGGGAAAGTTTTCAGGACATTGACCAATCCTCCGATATGATCAGAGTGGGGGTGGGTCCCAACGACAAGTTCCAGATCCTGGACATTCTGATTTTTGAGGTAGTTGATTACAGCATCTCCCCGTCCCCGTTCCCCGGCATCAATCAGGATGTCCTGGGAAGGCATTTTGATATAAATGGAATCTCCCTGCCCGACATCGATAAAATGGACTTCTATTGTACCCGTCGGATTCTGGCCGGCAATCCGGCTGCCGTCTAATACGCCGGTATAGCTCAGCAGACTGTAAACAGCCAGAAGCAGCAGTATGGCCAGAATCTTTGGGAAAGTAATCCTGTTTTTCTTTCGTTTTGCCATGGAATACGTCCTTTCCAGCTTGCGTTGCCTCGCTTAAGTTGTTTTTACGTTGCATGCCATGTCCGTTTCGTCCTCATGGCTCCCATATCTTTTCTTCTGCATTCCTCTCCAATAAAATATTGTTTTCCAAACGCGTCAATATTATAGCACAGCTGTTGAAGAAAACAAAAAAGCATGATTTTCTGCATTTGAGTTTTTGGAAGAATGCATTTTTGGACGGAAGAATTTGGGCGGAAGAATTTGGGCGGAAGAATGCAGAAAAAATGTGATTTTGGACAAAAAAACAGGCAAGTTATCAAAGAAAACCTGCCTTGTTTGTTTCCTGCTGTTGTTTTATCCGGTTTCTGCCCGGAGTGGCTTTCAGCCCATATTTTCAAGGTATTTCTGCCGGCACTCCCAACTGCAGAAATGATGATACTGGTTATTTTTGTATATGATATAAGCTTTGCTCTTTTCAATCAGCTTGCCGCAGTAGTCATCCCGGACCATATTATCTTCTGCAGGATGGAGCTGGGGTTTGGAGTCCTGTTCCTCCATTTTTTGCTTCAGCATCTCCAGATCCCTGGAATCCAGCCGAATGGCATTTTTCTCTGCTTTTTTCATTTTCCTTGTTACTAAAATGTCGGTCAGGATGGACAGGCCAAACCGGACCAATAAAACAATCGTTAATATCTTCAATAAAGTTGGGTAGATTTGATCCATTCCGCAGACCTCCTTCTATTTTTATTATAGTATCACTCTGTTAAGGAAATGTGAAGGTTCTGTGAATGATGTTTACGGGATTTACAGCTTTTTTCAGCAAAATCCATCTGGTTTTTCAGGTTTTCATGTGATATTATGTATATAGTGTATCTTATCCTGGCAGGGCAGAGTCGAAATGCCGCAAAGATAAGGAGATACCGGAGGATCTTGCAGCGTTTCAGGAGATTTAAAATACTGCAGGGGATTTTAAATACCTGGAAACTGCAGAGGGATTCGAAAGATCGACAGGAAAATCGACAGGAAAGATGAAAGATGAAAGATCAAAAAAATGATAAGGTGATAGTTTGATACCATTGGGAAATGATTGGGACGATCTGTTGAAGGATGAATTCGAGAAGGATTACTATCTGAAGCTGAGACAGTTCCTGAAACGGGAGTATGGGATGAAGACCATTTATCCGGATATGTACAAGATATTCGAAGCATTGCGGTTAACTTCCTATAAGGATACCAAGGTGGTTATATTGGGGCAGGATCCTTATCATGGGCCAGGACAGGCTCATGGGTTGGCGTTTTCCGTGCAGAAGGGAGTCCGGATACCTCCTTCCCTTGTAAACATCTACAAGGAACTGGAGACGGATCTCGGCTGCTATATTCCAAACAACGGATGCCTGATTCCATGGGCAAAGCAGGGGGTCCTGCTGCTGAATACCAGCCTGACCGTTGTGGCAGGCCAGGCCAATTCCCATCATAACATGGGATGGGAGATCTTTACGGATCGGATCATCCGCCTGCTGAATGAGAAACCCACGCCGGTTGTGTTTCTTTTATGGGGAAGCAATGCGAAGAGCAAGGCTGCCTATGTTACCAACACCAGGCATCTTGTGCTGACTTCGGTGCATCCCAGCCCGCTTTCTGCCAACAGGGGATTCTTCGGGTGCCGGCATTTTTCCCGGGCCAATGCCTTCCTGACAGGCACAGGGCAGGATCCGATTGACTGGCAGATACCGGATCTCCCGGATGCCGCACATCCTGCAGCGAAAACGCCTTCGGATCGGTCCCGCCGTTATGAGGAACGGGACGGAGCATGAGACAGGGCATGAAAAGAAATAGGAAAAGGAAGTCTATTGTGC
The DNA here is from genome assembly GCA_036732425.1 of Bacillota bacterium. GTDB lineage: Bacteria > Bacillota > Clostridia > Caldicoprobacterales > DTU083 > UBA4874. Next base: position 4,092 of record DAINCI010000099.1, on the reverse strand, counting down.
TGTACCGGACAGTAGAATATTAGTGGAATGGCAGGAGAATGGGGTATATATAATTAGACTGCTCTGGTAGGAATCCCAGTATACGGAAAGGTCAGCGTCCAACAGGGGAAATGTTTGTATCAAGCATCAAGGGTATAAAAAGGAGGAGTGTGATTTCTTTGACCATTGTCCTTATTTATTTTCTTCTTTGTATGACAGGTTTTGTTTTGTTTGCCAATCTCCAACTGGACCGTACCGAAGGAAAGACCCTGGACGCGAAACACAAAGGAGCCCCGGAAGGAAAACGAAGGATTTCTGTTATTATTCCTGCCAGGAATGAGGAGAAAAGCCTCCCCAATCTGCTCCGTTCCCTGAAGGAGCAGGCCTTACAGCCTGATGAAATCATTGTTGTGGATGACTTTTCCTCCGACCGGACCAGGGAAATTGCAGAGGAATATCCTGTCCGAATCGTTTCCAACCCTCCGCTTCCGGAAGGGTGGACCGGCAAGAACTGGGCCGTCTGGAACGGGTATCTGCACTCAACGGGAGAGATCCTGATTTTTCTGGATGCCGATGTGCGGCTTGCTCCGAATGCCCTGCATTCTCTTGTTGCCACCAGGGAACGATGCGGTGGGGCGATTTCCGTTGTTCCATACCATCAAATGGAGAAGTTTTATGAACGGTTTTCCATGGTTCTGAACATTCTCGGATTGTTGTCCTTTACTTCTCCCTTTGAGAGGAAAAGCAATACCCAGGGGCTGTATGGTTCCTGCATTGTGGCAGTAAGATCGGATTATGAGAAAATCAATGGGCACAGCAGTGTCCGGTCTGAGATTATGGATGATCTGAGCCTCGGGAAACGATTTTTGGAATCGGGGATTTCGGTGAACAACTTCCTTGGAACGGATCAGGTTTCCTATCGCATGTATCCGGGAGGCCTGAGAAATGAAATAGAGGGGTTTGGGAAAAGTGCTGTTTCCGGCATGCAGGCTATGCAGCATTCCACCATATGTCTGGTGGCGATGTGGGTTGTCGGCCTGGTGACGGTTGGAATTCTGACCCCATTCGTACTGATCCTGAACCATTCTTTGGCACGCTGGTTTTTACTCAGTTACCTGATCTATACTGCACAGATTGTTTATTTTGTGAAATACACCGGCAATTATAAAGCACTTATACCTGTTTTTCATGGTTTGTCTTCTTTGTTTATGGTCTATATCATGCTGTATTCCCATTACCGGTTAAGCATTGTCGGCAGCATTCCCTGGAAGGGACGTCAGGTTCATGCAGGGGGTGGACAAAATCAATGATTGTGCTGTATGTGATTGTGGAGTATTTTTGTGGTTCCCTGATGTTTTCCTATTGGTTGGCGCGGCTGGTGAACAGGGACTTGACAAAGGTGGGGGACGGCAATCCGGGCGCCTTCAATTTATGGCATGCAGCGGGGTACAAGCTGGGATTGACCGGTGTTGTGCTGGATTTTCTGAAAGGCTATTTCCCTCTTGTACTTCTGCTGAAACATGGTTCCATTCAGGGGATGGAAGTGATTCCCGTGGCCCTTGCGCCCATACTGGGGCATATCTTTTCTCCCTTCCTGGGATTTCAGGGAGGAAAGGCCATTGCCGTGACTTTCGGAGTCTGGAGCGCGTTGACACAATTCCGGGTATCTTTGGTGTATGCCATTATCCTTGCCGCTTTGTTTCTTGCCGGCCGACAGGTCTCCCGTGGGAAACCTTTTCCGACCGAAGTGGATGGACTGATGGTGGTATTCGGTCTGGCTCTGGTGGGCATTTATCTGTTTTCGCAGAATTATCCGGGTTATCTGATCCTGATCTGGCTGTGCAATCTGATTCTGCTGAGATTTACAAACCGGGCAAAGCTCCGCAGGCTTGCGCGGGAAATGGATGAAAAATATCAGGTGAAGGAGTTTCTTACCCGGTTCCACCATCCGGACGGATGAGTTGATCCCAATTTCCGGGTGCATTCATCGATTGGACGTTTGGAACGAAAAGCTTATGGGTTATGATTCGGTGCTTCTGTCCGCATCGATCCCGGCTGAACCCGACTGCTTTTCCGCTGCCATCCGTATGGCGCCCCATGCGGCATCCCCCATGGATTCCCGGAGGCAAACCATCGGATAGGCGCGGCTCAGCAGGCCGGTCAGCTCTTTTTTTACCTGTTTTCCTTTCAGAAGAACACCGCCCTGCATGGCAAGTTCCGTTCGGTTTTCCGGAAACCGCAGAGATTTCAGTACGGATTCAACACAAAGGAACAATTCCCGGGCAGCATTCCGCGCTATGCACAGGGCCGCCGGATCCCCGGCTTCACAGGCCGGGTCCAGCAGAACACCCAGCGCAGCAATATCACTTTTGCCGGATTCGGAATGATATACAAAAGGAAGAAGGCTTTCAGGGGAGGACAGGTTCCGTTCGTTCCGCAGCAGGGAGGAAAGAACGGTTGGTTCCCTGCGCCCGTCATAACTCTTCATGACTTCCATCAGGATCTGGCGTCCGATATCGTATCCGCTGCCTTCATCCCCGATGATATGTCCCCATCCGCCTGCCCGGTGGGAGGATCCGTCCGCCTTCTGGCCATAACAGATGGAGCCGGTTCCGGAGACAAGGATGATGCCTTCTCCCTTGCCCAGAGCACCATAAAGAGCGGCAACTGCATCATTCGTGATGAGGATACGGCACTGGATTCCAATCCCTGCAAGAAGTTCTTTCAGAATGACATGATCCTGCGGCCGGTCCGCTCCTGCCATTCCCAGGCTGATGCAGCCGAGATCCTTCATGCGGATCTGTGCCTGTGCAAGACCATCCTGAATGACCTGTTCCAGGTTCGCCCGGACCGTATCCCGGCTGCTGCTGTACAGGTTGGTTGGTCCGCCCTGGCAGGATGCCAGCAGCTTCCCGCCGGGCCCCGCTATCTTCAGCAGTGTTTTGGTCCCGCCGCCATCCATCCCCATAATATATCCCGGCTCCGCATTCTTTACGGTATCTGTTGGACCCGTCATATCTGTTGAATCCGTCATATCAGTTGGATCTGTCGTATCTGTTGGATCTGTTGTACCTGTGATATCCGCTTTATTCTTTGGATTCATTGTTTCCGTTCCTTCCCTGGCTTTGGCTTTTTCATTCCTGTCTGGATTTTGACTGGATTTTCCGTATCAATGTTCCTCCGGCTGCGTCCTGTTATTGCATGGAGACGGAAACCCAGTAGATAATATTATCTTTTTATCTTTTAGATTATTTGTAGCTTGCTTATATTTCCTCAGTACAGGAAGTACTGATTCCGGATCTTTTCAAAGCCGGCAAGACGGGAATCTGCATCCTTCAGGAAGGAATCGACATTCCCGCTCTGAATGGCTGCCTGCAGCTCTTTCGTTCCGGCCAGCAGGTCGAAGGGGGCCGTTCCTCCCGCCTTATAAGGCGGCAGAAAGGAGAACTCCTCATAATTCTCCTGCAGGCTGCAAAGGATTTCCACTCCCATCCGGAACGGCGGTATGCGGTATTTGTCCCGTATCTGGATCCGGATTCCTTCACAGTGTTCCCCCTCGTATTTTGAAAACGTGGGAGTAAAATAACAGGGGCAGAATTTCACGCCGGGAAGATCCAGACGATTCAATTCCTGTGTTGTCCGGAATCCGTCCATCCAGGGTGCCCCGATCATCAGAAACGGCTGGGTGGTGCCTCTGCCTTCCGATACATTGGTTCCTTCAAACAGGCAGGTTCCAATATAGGCGAGAGCAGTATCCAGGGTTGGAATGTTGGGGGAGGGGGGAAGGAAATCCAGGCCGGTTTCGTCAAAGTACCTGTCCCGTTTCCATCCATCCATTTTTACCACTTCAAGGTCGCAGCCGATGCCAAATTCGCAGTTGATCAGTCCGGCCAGCTCTCCTGTGGTGAGGCCGTATCTTGCAGGAATGGGATATCTGCCGATGAAGGAGGAAAATTCTGAATTCAGTATGTCCCCTTCCGTTTTGATTCCTCCCAGAGGATTGGGGCGATCCAGCACCATAAACTTCTTTTTTGCGTTTTTTGCCGCTTCCATGCCGCATGCCATGGTGGAAAGATAGGTATAATACCTGGCTCCCACATCCTGGATATCATA
>DAINCI010000098.1:0-7334 GCA_036732425.1 Bacillota bacterium | reverse complement strand
CACCGGGGAGGAAACGGCAAAAAGCCTGGGCATTGAAGTGGAAAAGGTGAAAAAGCTTCTGCTGGCGCTTTCTTCCCTTATCATCGCGTGCTGCGTTTCCACCGCCGGCGTGATCGGTTTTATCGGCCTGATCGTGCCCCATTCCATCCGTCTGGCGCTGGGATCCGACCAGAGAGTGGTGATTCCGTTTTCCGCCGTGGCAGGGGCTATTTTTCTGGTGCTGTGCGATACCCTGGCCAGGAACCTGATTCCCCCGTCTGAGATACCGGTTGGGGCTGTGACCTCGCTGTTTGGTGCACCGTTCTTTGTGTATCTGCTGCATCGGAACAAAAAGAAGGTGATGTGAGTGAGAATCGGGAATCAGGAGGAAAATGCGGATCCGGCGCAATATCCGGTGGCGGTACGGGATTTGAGCTGGAGCTACGGAAACCGGCAGGTTCTTTCCGACATCACTTTGTCCTTTGAAGAGGGAAAACTCTACAGTATCATTGGTCCCAACGGATCGGGCAAAACAACCCTGCTCCGGAATATCGCAAAAAGCCTGGAGCCTGGAGCCGGTTCGGTTTTTCTGGATGGTACGGACATTATGGATTTAAGCACCCGGGATGTGGCAAGGAAGCTTTCCGTTGTCCCGCAGAATACCTATATTGATTTTGATTTTACCGTTTGGGATATCGTCCTGATGGGGAGAAACCCCTATATCAGGCGATTGGGATCCGAAAGCCGGGAGGACAGGTCAGCTGCAGAGCATGCCATGCGGCTGACCAACACCTGGAATTTCAGGGAAAAGAGCATTAATGAAGTCAGCGGCGGAGAAAGGCAGAGAGCCCTGGTCGCAAGGGCCCTTGCACAGGATACTGTCATCATGCTGCTGGATGAACCGGTGTCCCAGCTGGACCTGCACCATCAGATTGAATTGATGGACATGGTGCGTTCCCTGACGCAGGACAGAAGGCACACCGTCCTGTCGGTGATGCATGATCTCAATCTGGCGGCCCGGTACAGTGATTTCCTGATTCTGCTGAACGAAGGAGGGATCGTTTGCCAGGGCACTCCCTGGCAGGTCCTGACCAGGGAAAACATTGAAACGGTGTATCGTCTGGACAGCTGCATTGTAAACAACCCCGTCACGGGAAAACCCTATATCATTTATGCAAAAGGGATTTGACAAAAGCAGTGGGATTCGTGGATAATGAAGAAGGAGACCGGGAATGGAATCCTGACAGCATTATAGAATGGCATAAATGGTCAGAGAGGAGAAAAGCATCATGAAGGTTCAAATTCTGGGAACAGCTGCAGCAGAAGGAATTCCGGCTGTATTCTGCAACTGTCCTGTCTGTGAGTATGCACGGAGGACCGGCGGCAGGGAGATCCGTACACGATCACAGTCCATCATCAACGACAAATATCTGGTTGATTTTCCGATGGACGCCTATCTGCATTCCCTGAGGTATCATATTGATTTTCATAAAATTCAACATATTATCATAACCCATCCCCATGAGGATCATTTTTATCCCAGTGATCTGGAATATCGGCGGCCGCCGTATGCCTATCATACAGAGGGCTCCTGCCTTAATGTGTACGGGCCCGGCTCCCTGAAGGAAGAACATCCTGAATTTCCCTCAGAGGCAAGCAGGGATTATGTAAAGCTGCACCATTGGGAGGCCTTTCATACCTATCCGGTGGGAGAGCTTCGTGTGACCCCCCTGACGGCGCGGCATGACCAGAGATTTGAATGTTTCGTCTATATCATCGAAGCGGGTGGGAAACGGCTGTTTTACGGGCATGATTCCGGTTTTCTCCCGGAGCGCAGTATGAAAGTGGTCCGGAATACGCATCTGGACTGCGTGCTTTTTGATGTGACGTCCGGGCGATCCAGAGACGGAAAGTACCATATGGGCCTGGAGGATGACATTGAGATGCGGGACGACATGAGAGCAGCCGGCTGTGTGGATGAAAATACGATATTTGTCCTGAACCATCTGTCCCATAACGGCAGACTGACCCATGAGCAGCTGGAGAAAGCTGCTTCGGAAAATGGATTCCTGGCAGCCTATGACGGATTCACAGTGGAATTTTGATGCCCTTTGCTTCCGGGAATCCAATCGTTTTGAGCCCGGGTTATCCTGAATGGAAACTTCGGAGCATAAAAAAAGCACCTGAAAAGGTGCTTTTTTTATGCAATCAGAAAGGATTCATGGATTGATTACAGCTTTCTGATCCTGGTCCGTTTGGTCCGTTTCTTTTCCATCCTGTGTTTCGTCTGTTTCGTCCAGGACGGCCCCCCTGGCGGATCCGGCTTTCGTTTTTGCACTCTCCAGGTTCTCCTTTGGGATGGATCCGGAACGGATCAGGGCGAACTTTGCACAGGCAGGTCCGATGAGCTCATACAAAACCGATGAGGACAGGATGATGGTCAGAAGCATGTTGCCTTCTGCGCCCGGCAGGATTCTCTGTCCCAGGAAAGCGAGTCCTATGGCAACTCCGGCCTGAGGGGTCAATGCCATCCCCAGATAATTCCGTACGGATTTCGGCGACTTTGCCACCACGCATCCCAGATAGGCGCCAAGATATTTTCCGATAATCCGAATGAAGAAGTAGGCTACTCCAATCACTCCCAGGGTTTGAAAGGAGGTGATATCCAGGTTCATTCCGGATATGACGAAAAACAGGGACAAAATAGGCGGTGTAAAGTTCTCCATCTGATCATACAGCTGTTTATCCTTTGTCATGTTGATATACGTAGTGCCAAATACCATGCAGGCAAGCAAGGGAGAAACATCGACGATTGCACACAAACCTGCAATGCCGAGAAGCAGCGAGATGGTCAGTATCAGACGATTGCCCTCGCTTCGATCCGGCGTCATCAGCTTGCTCAGTATCAGTCCGCATACAAAACCGAGCACCAAAGCACTGATGTTATAGAGGATCGGCAAAATGATATCCCATGTGGAAAGATTTGCTCCGGATTCGGCGCTGACCACAGCAGAAGCGATGCTGAAGGCAATCAGACACACGGCATCATCAAATGCGGTAACCTGCAGCAGGGTATTGACAAAAGGCCCCCGCGCATGGTACTGACCAATGGTAACCATGGTGCTGGCAGGCGCCGTGGCTGTGGCAATGGCTCCCAAAAGCAGGCTGAAGCTCCAGTCCAGATGAAACAGAAAGCGCAGGGACAGGGCGATCAGGACTCCGGGGATCAAAGACTCCAGCAGGGTAATCGCGATGATGCCGATGCCGGTTTCCCTGAAGGACTCCTTTACAAAAAACCGTCCGATGCCAAATGCAATAAATGACAGGGCAATATCACTGACGAAGCCCATTTTACCGACCATCTCCAGCGGAATCAGCTTCAGGACATAGGGCCCGATCAGGATGCCGGCAATGATGTAGCCTGTGACGTTGGGAAGCTTTGCCTTCTTTGTAATGCGGGTAAGCAAAAAACCGGCCAGCAGTATTATGGATAATGTTAAAAGAACCGTTGTAGTATTATTTAATTGACTGAATGGATAGACCATCGACGTACACTCCCTAAATAGAAATAATTTATAATATATCAAAGTATCCAACAGGTGTTCCCTCAGACTGTTCAAGCCAGACAGGAATTCTTGCGATATCGTTGAACTTATGTTACTATTATAGTTGCCTGATAGCATAAAGTAAATTTATGAATTATTAGCAGTCAATAATGATATGTTATAAAGAAGGGGAAACGAATGATTGATCCAAAACTGTATACATTGCTGGCAGTGGTTGAGTATAACAGTTATACCCGTGCGGCAGAGCATCTTTCCCTGACGCAGCCGGCTGTAACCCAGCATATCAAACAATTGGAGAAGGATCTGGACATCAAGATCTTCAATCGTGTCCGGAACAAGATAAAGCCTACAAGTGAGGGGTACATCGTTATTCAGTATGCCCGGCGGATGATCAGTCTGTATGAGTCCATGAAACAGGATATCGAGGATGAACAGCATCATATCCGCCGTCTGACCGTTGGAATGACACATACGTCGGAGAGCAATGCTGTAGCAGAGGTGCTGGGCAAATTCAGTGCAAAGAGTCCGGGTACCAACATAACAATCGTCACTGACTCCATAAGTAATCTTTATAAAAAGTTGAAGAATTATGAGCTGGATCTGGCTGTTGTGGAGGGAAGGATCGAGGATAAAAGCATCCATTCCCTTCTGCTGGATACCGATTCTCTGGTGCTGGTGGTATCGAATAACAATCCTCTGGCCAAAAGAAGCATGGTAACCGTCAATGAGCTGAAACAGCAGCCGCTGATTCTGCGCAGTCCATCCTCCGGAACCAGGAATCTTTTTACGGCAAAACTGGAAAGCCATAATCTGTCCCTCAATGATTTCAATGTTATCATGGAAGTGGATAACATTGCAACGATCAAGGATCTGATCCGGCGGGATATCGGCGTTTCCATCCTCTCCCGCAGTGTGTGTCTGGATGAGCTGAAGAAGGGGAAGATCACGGTTCTGCCTATTGAGAATCTCAGTATGATACGGGAAGTCAATATTCTGTATCACAATGATTTCAAGCATGTGGATATCCTGCGCAATATTATGAAGGAATACAGAAAGGTAAAAGGGTTCTATGCCTCCTAGAAATATGATATAATTTTGCCAGACAAAAGCTTCCTGCCTGTTGGGCAAAGCTCCCATAGGCAGGCAGGGAGTCTGCCATAAGACTATAGGAAATATTACGATATTATAAAAGGAATGGGGGATTTTCTTTGTTTTTGATTCGAAACGGAAAACTTCGCACCATGGCGGAGAAGGACTATGAGCGGGGTGACATCCTTGTCGACGGGACGAAGATCAAAGCGGTGGGGGAAAACCTGGACGCACCGGCGGGGACAAAAGAGCTGGATGCCCATGGAATGTGGGTCCTGCCGGGAATCGTCGATCCACATTGCCATATCGGAATGTGGGAGGATGGGATCGGTTTTGAAGGAGATGACGGAAATGAGGCCACCGATCCGGTGACGCCGGATCTGCGGGCAATCGATGCCGTCAATCCGGAGGATCATTGTTTCCAGGAAGCCAGGGAGCACGGCGTTACCACCGTGGTGACCGGCCCGGGAAGTGCCAATGTCATAGGCGGGCAGTTTGCGGCGCTGAAGACTTATGGGCACAGTGTGGAAGATATGATCGTGAAGGCACCCCTTGCCGTGAAGGTGGCTTTCGGGGAGAATCCGAAACGGGTTTATCACAATCAGCACAAGGCCCCCAGCACCCGCATGGCGACGGCTGCCATTCTGCGGGAGTCCCTGGTCCGGGCGCAGGAATATCAGAAGAAGCTGGAGCGGGGGAAAGCGGACCCGGATAAAATGCCGGAGAGGGATCTGAAAATGGAAGCCCTGGGAATGGTATTGAACCGGGAGATTCCCATCAAGGCCCACGCGCACCGGGCAGATGACATTCTGACTGCTTTGCGCATTGCCAGGGAGTTTCACATTGACATCACTCTGGAGCATTGCACGGAAGGTTACCTCATTACCGATTATCTGCGGGAAGCACACGCCAAAGTCATTGTAGGTCCCTTGTTTACGGACCGGAGCAAGGTTGAGCTGAAAAACCTGACTTTCCGGGCGCCGGGGATTCTGTCCCGGGCCGGGATCAAGGTGGCCATGATGAGTGATCATCCGGTCATTCCGAACCAATACCTGTCTGTCTGCGCTGCCCTTGCGGTCCGGGAGGGCATGGACGAAACGGAAGCTCTGAAGTCCATTACCATCAATGCCGCGGAGATTACCGGAATCGGGGACCGGGTCGGCAGCCTGGAGCCGGGAAAGGACGCGGATATTGTTCTCTACGATGGGAATCCCCTGGACTTCCGTGCGAAAACGATCTGGGTCTTTATTGATGGGAAGGCAGTCAAAAAGCCGGAATAGGACATCCGGGACAGGCAAGGTTTCATATTGCATTTTGTGGGATCTCCTATATAATATTGAATGAAAAGTCTGAACACGAGAATGCTTGCGAAAGGGGTACAAAAGTGACGGAGAAGGAAATCAGGGCAAAAGTTCAAAGCTTTCTGCAGAAAAACGGAATGGACCATGAAAGCATGGACTTTATGAGGGAATGCAGGACATTCCTGCAGGATATGCAGAAAGGGCTGGATGGGGACACGGATTGTCTGGATATGCTGCCCACCTATATTCCCATGACGGAGGATATCCCATCCAATGAACCGGTGATTGTAATGGATGCGGGGGGGACCAATTTTCGGATCGCTGTGGTTTCCTTTGATGAGAACAAGAAGCCTGTCATTGATGATTTTGAAAATCATCCCATGCCCGGAGCCGGAGAAGAAGTGGACAGGGATGAGTTTTTTCATACGGCAGTGGAGTATTTAAAACCGGTGATCCACAAGAGCAATAAAATCGGATTTTGCTTCTCCTATCCCACCAGTATCCTTCCCAACGGGGATGGCAGATTAATTCGTTTCAGTAAGGAGATCCGGGTTCAGAACATGATCGGACAGCCTGTGGGAGCAGGAATTCTGAAGACGCTTGAGAGCGAGGGAGTTACGGAGCCGAAGGGTATTGTCCTGCTGAACGATACGGTTGCCACCTTGCTCGGAGGGAAGGCGGCCTTTTCCAGAATGCAGTATGACAGCTTTGTGGGATACATCCTGGGTACCGGCACCAATACCAGCTACATTGAGGAAGGTGCAAATATCGGCAAGCTTCAGGAAGCGCGCAGGAGCTATGATACCATGGTGATCAATATGGAATCCGGAGCCTATGCAAAATCCCCGTCCGGGAAGATCGACAGGGAATTTGACGCAACCACTGTGGATCCGGGGGAGTCCACCTTTGAAAAGAAGATTTCCGGTGCCTATCTGGGGGGCCTTGCATACACTCTGCTCAGGGACGCCGCAGAGGAAGGAATGTTTTCGAAAACGCTGACCAATGCCATCCGGGGCATCCCGACACTGAGCACCAAGGAAGCCGATGACTTTCTGCATGCCCCTTATGGGGACAATCCATTGGCCGGCTTCTGCAGTCCGGATCCGGAGGAAGGAAGGACCGACCGTACTGCCCTGTATTTTCTGATTGATTCCCTGATTGAGAGAGCGGCCAAGCTGTCTGCTGTCAATCTGTCCGCTGTTGTTATGAAGACCGGGAAGGGAAAGGATCCCGCAAGGCCGGTGTGCATTACGGCAGATGGTTCCACCTTCTACAAGACGAAGGATTTTCCCGGCAGGGTGGAGCGTTATATGAAGACCTGGCTGAACGACAAGCTGGGGCAGTATCATACATTTGTCGAGGTGAAAAACGCCAATCTGACCGGCTCCGCGATTGCCGC
>DAINCI010000097.1:0-7519 GCA_036732425.1 Bacillota bacterium | reverse complement strand
TTTCATCCAGTTCCCTCTGCGTCAGTTCCTCCAGTACGCGGCCCTTGTGCAGCAGAATATAACGCGTGGCCGTCTGATACAGCTCACTGAGAATATGGCTGGACACGAGAAAGGTAATTCCTCTTTCCTGATTGAGCTGCCGGATCAGCTCCCGTGTTTCCACAATGCCGGATGGGTCCAGGCCGTTGATCGGCTCATCCAGAATCATGAATTCCGGATCATTGAGCAGAGCCATTGCGATGCCCAGCCGCTGGCGCATGCCAAGGGAAAAATGGCGCACGGCTTTTTTGCCGGTATCGGATAAGCCAACCAGCTTCAATGTTTTGCCGATGCCGTCCCGATCCGGAATGCCGCGCTGAATGCGCTGTGCTTCCAGGTTTTGTACCGCGGTCATGTTTTTATAAAGCGCAGGGGTTTCCACCATGCACCCAATGCGGGCCCGCTGCCTTTGCAGTTCTTTTTTTCCGGACTTTCCAAACAGTGTCATGCTTCCCTCTGTTGGGAACGACAAGCCTGTGATAAGGCGTATCGCGGTGGTCTTTCCCGCACCGTTTTCGCCGATAAAACCATATACTTCCCCGCGCCGCAGGGAAAGATTGATATGATCCAGCGCCAGAGTATTCCGATATTTTTTTGTCAGGTTCCTTGCTTCAAATATAACTTCTTCCATTCCGTTCATCTCCCATGCTTTTCATTATGAACGGCAATTCTCAAGAGTTTCTAAAGTTTTAAAGAAAAAAATGAAATGCTCAGGAATGGATGGCAAGTTTGTATCCGATGCCCCAGACGGTTTCGATAAACTGCTGATCCGGGCAAACGGCTGCTAATTTTCGCCGGAGATTGCTGATGTGGGTATTGACCGCATTGTCATCGTAACAGTATTCTTCCTCCCAGACGCTTGTAAAAAGATTGGCTTTGGTAAACAGTTTCTGCGGATTTTCCAGAAACAGTCTGAGTATTTTCATTTCCGTTCCGGTCAATGGAACTTCTTTCCCAGCCACAGTGCAGCAGTTGGTTTCCGTATTGAATTCCAGCAGCCCGGCGGCAAGCAGGGGAGATGAGATGCCCCGGCTTCGCCGCAGGTTGCTCTCTACTCTTGCCAGTACTTCCTCATTATCGAATGGTTTGGTGATATAATCGTCTGCACCGGTGCGAAGCATATCCACTTTCACAGACGTTTCTCCCCTGGCGGAAAGGATAATCACCGGAGTGTTGGAAAGGCGCCGATAGTACCGAAGCAATTCTTCACCCGGAATCCGGGGAAGCATTAAATCCAGCAGGACCAAATCGAATTTCCTGCTTTTCATCGTTTCGTATGCAGAATCTCCTGCAAACTCCGAAACGCAGTGATACCCGTTTCCGGACAGTATGCTGCAAAGCAGCTGGTTGATTTCCTTGTCATCTTCAATCACCAGGATATCTGTCATGCCCCTGCACCTTCCCATTTTTCAATCATAGGATTTTCTCTTCCCGTTTCCCATTTTACCATTTTGTAAAGGTTGTAACCACATATTTATGATTCCGGAACCCGCATTTCTCCCGGAGTTTCAGCCGGTTCTCCCCGCATGTGAAAATCAAGTCGTAAACATTGCTGTAAAGGCGGGCATTTTCAATTCCGATAGGATACAAGTATTGTAAATTGAAATAAATGACTTTTCAAATCGTTCATCCATGGTATACTATTCCCGAGGAGCACTGAAATTTCAGGAAAGGAATCGATACCAATGACAAAGATAATTTATGTCCCCCTGGATGAAAGGGCCTGCAACTATATCTTCCCGCAAAGTCTTGCCCGGATGGCGGAAGGAGTGGAGCTGCTGGTCCCGCCGCGTGAATATATGGGGATGAGGAAAACACCGGCGGATTATGAGCGGATCTGGCAATGGATCTTTCAAAACGCGCCGGATTGTGAATATGCCATACTCTCCGTGGATACTCTGGTGTATGGCAACATTATCAATTCACGGATTCATCATCGTACCCGTGAGGAATGTGAAAAGACGCTGGACAACTTCAGAAAGCTGAAGGAGCAGAATCCGGCCTTAAGAATCCATGCGTTTAACCTTGTGGCCCGGGTGGCGGCCTCCAATGATTCCCACGAGGATCCGGATTATTGGGAAAATTACGGCAATTTGATCTGGCGTTATGCCTACCTGAAGGACAAAATCGACCGTGGCCATGCCAGCGATGAGGAAACGGCCGAGCTGCCAAAACAGACTGCCCGGATCCCGTCAGAATATCTGGAAGATTTTCTGGCGCGCCGGAAAGTGGACCGTTTTGTCAACCTTTATTGTGTTGATCTTGTAAAGGAGGGGATTTTCGATCTTCTCACCATTCCCAAGGATGATACGGCCGAATATGGGTATGCAGCCATGGATCAGTCCGCCATTGCCAAAAAAGTCCGGGAGGAAAGACTGATGAACCGGGTCTTTGTTTATCCGGGTGCCGACGAGGTCGGCTGTGTGATTTTTGCCCGGGTCCTGAACCGGATTCATCACTATACGCCCCGTGTCTATGTTCGGTATTCCTCCACGCTGGGGCCGGCGGTGGTGCCCCTTTATGAGGACCGTCCCCTGAATGAAAGCATAAAGTCGCAGATTACTTCCGTCGGCGGGATCCTGGAAGATAATCCGGACCGTTCCGACTGTATGCTGGCGATTAATTCTCCGGGGAAATACATGATTGAATCTTCCAATCAGGGGACCAAGGACCTGACATTCTCCAGCCATATCAACATGCATGAATTCCTGCGATATATCGGGTACTATGCGGACAATTACCGGAAAGCCGTTGGCCTTGCGGAGGTTTCGGTAAGCAACGGCTGCGAGAATGAATTTATGGATTATGCTGCAATCTCCGGGGTATTGGACCAGGTACAGGCAGTCGGCGGCTGGAATACTTCGCAGAATACCATCGGCGTGGTTCTGGCCCAGACGGTTCTGGCAAGCTATTACGACCGCTTCCGAAAGAGCCACAGGCAGTTCCGGTTGTCGGAGGAATTCAAGCTTCGCAGCATTGTCTGTGACTGGCTCTGTCAGTCCAACGTACTCCGGTCCTTTAAGAAAGAGACAAAAGGGAAGATCGATCCGTTTGCATTGGGGGAGAATCGGGAGGCAGCCTGCAAATACTTCAGGGAACATCTGGATGAGCTGATTCATCTGAAATTCGGAGGGAAGTACAAGGGTGCCGATATCGTCCTGGACCACTTGTCTTTTGACTGGGACGGTGCAAACTTCATCAATCTTCATGTATCTCTGGAAAACATAAAAATGCTAGGATAAAAGTGGAGTGGAAAAGAGAAAGATTCGGATCATTTTATAGAGCTTGTAAAGGTTGTAGGGTTTGAAAGCAAAAACGCGCAGCCCGTGGACAACTTTCTGTATTACGTTGTCCCGGACTGTGCGTTTTGTAATTTCACCTGCGTGCTTTGCAATTTTAATGAAAATCAATCAATTTACCCAAAAAACAGATCCATATCGTCTTCCACGGTACCGATTCCGGAGATTCCGAAGTTTTCAACTAGGACCTTTGCCACATTGGGGGAAAGAAAAGCCGGAAGCGTGGGGCCAAGGTGGATGTTTTTGATCCCGAGGGACAGCAGTGCCAGCAGGACCAGGACGGCTTTCTGCTCATACCAGGCGATATTGTAAACGATGGGCAGGTCATTGATATCATCCAGCCCGAAAGTTTCCCTGAGCTTCAGCGCAATAACGGCCAGAGAGTAGGAATCGTTGCACTGACCGGCATCCAGCACGCGGGGGATTCCGCCGATGTCCCCCAGATCCAGCTTGTTGTAACGGTATTTGGCGCAGCCTGCTGTCAGAAGAACGGTGTCCTTTGGCAGCTTTTTGGCGAACTCCGTATAGTAACTTCTGGATCTGGCACGGCCATCACAGCCGGCCATGACCACGAACTTCCTTATGGCTCCGGATTTTACGGCGTCCACAATGTCATCTGCCAGGGCCAATACCTGATTGTGGGCAAAACCGCCGATGATTTCTCCGTGTTCGATTTCTTCCGGGGGAGCACAGTGCTTTGCCTGTTCGATGATTTCGGAAAAGTCCTTTTTCTCACCAACGCCGCCGGGGATATGTTTGCAGCCGGGATATCCGACTTCACCTGTGGTGTAAAGGCGGTCCTTATAGCTGTCCTTCGGAGGCACGAGACAGTTGGTGGTCATCAGGACCGGACCGTGGAACCGTTCGAATTCCTCTTTCTGCTTCCACCATGCATTGCCGTAATTGCCGATGAAATTGGGGTACCTTTTGAAAGCCGGATAGGAATTGGCAGGCAGCATTTCGGAATGGGTATAAACGTCCACGCCTGTGCCCTGGGTTTGCTTCAACAGCATTTCCAGATCCCTCAGGTCATGTCCGGAAATCAGAATGCCGGGGTGGGTGCCCACACCGATATTGACCTTTGTCATTTCCGGATCGCCATAGGCGGTGGTGTTGGCCTTGTCCAGCAGTGCCATGCCTTTCACGCCGTAATCCCCGGTTTCCAGTGCCAGGGCCACCAGATCGTCTGCGGTTTGGGAATCGTCCAGTGTTGCAGCCAGTGTACGCTGAAGGAAGGCATCCACTTTTTCGTCATCCTGCAGCAGGGCGTTTGCATGGCTTGTATAGGCGGAAAGCCCCTTCAGACCATATGTGATCAGCTCCCGCAGGCTGCGGATGTCTTCGTCTTTGGTGGAGAGCACGCCGACTTCAGCCGCCTTCGCCTGAAACTCTGCCGGATTATCGGAGGACCAGAGTGCGGCATCGGGCAGCGCTTCTTTATTCTGCACCTGCTCCTGCAGCTCCCTCTTTTTGCCCAGGGTTTTCTTGATACGGGCAGTAATGGCATCCTTGTCGAAATTCACATTTGTTATGGTGGTGAAAAGGTTCCGGGTCACCATATGGTTGACTTCGGGAGGAATTTTCTTTCCTTCCGCACGCAGCTGTGTGGTCACGGCGGAAAGACCTTTGGTCACATACACCAGCAGATCCTGCATGGCGGCAACTTCCGGCTTCTTTCCGCAGACGCCGACCCGTGTGCATCCGGTACAACCGGCAGTTTCCTGACACTGAAAGCAAAACATTTTGTTTTCCATGGGATATCTCCTTTCTGAACTCATGATTGCCTGTTTGTTTCTACTGTTGTTTCTCATTGGAACAACTTAAGACTATCATGTACAATAAGAAGATTCCGTAATATTTGTTACGAACTGAAGCTTATAAAACATGTCTCTGAGATGGTTGGGAACTTGATATGCCACCTCTTTTATCTTATCAGCCATTCATAATCCTGCCTGCAATCCACAATGTAGTCAACATACACGATTTGATCCCTGATTTGATACAGGATCAGATAGCATTTTTCAACGAACATCTTGTGATATTTATTTGGCGGGATCAAGTCAGCATTCAGGAAAGGAAAACGTTTTGGCATAGTAGAGAGGGAACGGATCGCATCCGTCAACTCCTCTTTTGTTTTGCGGGCTGCAGAAGGACTTTTGTATGCAAGAAACCGAACATGGTTAGCCAGCATCTGGAGGGCACGGTCGGAAACAGTTACCTCATATTGAATCTGGTTTTCCATGTTCCACCTCATTGATGATACCTTCCAGATAATTGTCCAGATCATCCGGTGTTATTCCGGTGCGTCCCGCCAGACGGTCTTCCTCAACAGCCAGTAATTCTTCACGTAGTTTGATCATTTTCTCCCGTCGGGCAAATGCCTCCATATCCATCACTACGAGATCGCCCTCGCCGTTTTTGGTAAGATATACAGGCTCACCGGTTTCTTTGCATAAGGCTGCAATTTTGTTGTAATTCTGCCGGATACTTGCGGATGGTTTAATCAGCATTGCAATTCCTCCTTGTAGTAATATCCTGATCAGATTATACCTCAATTATGCTATAACATCAACAGATAGAAAGGATCGCACAATTGTTATAAAACATGCTGCAGCTTTCCCATATCCGGGATAAAGATGTCGTTTCGATGGATGGCAATGAGCCCGTCTGCCTGCATTTTCATAAGCTCCCGGGATACGGACGGACGGGCAGCGTTCAGGAAATCCGCCAGTTCTTCCCGGTTCATGGGCAGAGTCACGTTTCCGTCGGAAGAAGAATACAGAAGCAGGGTTTTTGCTATTTTCCGGCGCAGGGTGGTGCCTGACAGTATCTGCAGTCTTTGATTCAGGTAGTACGCTTTTTGCGCCAGTATGGAAAGCATATTGGAAATCAGCTTGCTGTGATATTGGCAGTTTTCTCCGCAGGTATGATACAAAAAGTCTCCGGGCAGCTGCAAAACCGTTGCGGCAGTGGCTGCCTGGGCATAATGATCGTATCCCGTCTGCTTTGGATCCTGTTGGTGCCGAAACAGATAGACTTCCCCAAAAAGCTCCCCTGGCTGATCAAATGTTGCCACAACACTGCGCTGCCCGTCGCTGGAATCATTGCCTACCAGAACGGTTCCCTCCAGAAGAACAAACAGCTTTTCCGGAATTTCTCCCTGCCGGAAGATCAATTCCTCTTTTTCGTAGTTGGTGCAGATGGATTTGCTGCACTTCAGGCAACCTTCTATTTCTGCACTGGACATGTCAGCAAACAGAGCACTTTTTTTCAGCCGGGAAATCATATTTTTTCTCCTTTACCTTTATAGGTTTACGGCCAACGCGGCTGCAGGCAATGAATATGTCAGATCTCTCTGCACCACTCTTCCCAGGATTACCTTATGCCGTTTTTTCTTTATGAGATCGGAATATGGCATCACGGAAATAGCAGAGCAGGGGACGTACGATGTATCAATCTGCCCCTGTAGTGTTAATCAAATGCCGGCCTGTTCGGCCGGTTCTCCTGTACCAGGGCGTGTCAGGTTTTTCATCCAGTTGAACCGGTTGACCTTGACCACAGCGACAAAGCATTTCAAAATCTGATCCGATTTCAGACAGGCAAAAACCACCCAGGCCGGGGCGCCGAGGGAGGCAGCAATCAGTGCCGAGGGCAGCACCACACCGAATACGAAGATGGTATCGTTTTTGAAGACGAACGAAATATCTCCGCCGCATTTCACCAGACCAAAGAGGCAGGGACCCTGATAGGCTCCGCCAATGGTGGTGACGGCAAGAACACGGATCAGAAGAGCGGCTTCCCGTGCCGCTGCCGGACTGATGCCTCCGCCGAATACACCGGAATACAGATGGATAAAAGGCTGGCTGAGTCCTGCCACCAGCGCTCCCGAGAGCAGACCGACAAACAGGAAAATCACCTGGGTGGTCCGGGCATATTCCTTCATGAGCCCGTATTTCCCGGCTCCCACCGTTTTGCCGGTAATAATGCCGACTGCGGAAGACAGACCGGAGATGGTAATATGAGCCAGTGTGCCCATGGTATTGGCAACGGATACCGCTGTGGCAACGGAGGCGTCAAAGAAATGCCCGAAGATAATGGAATTCCCCATCAGGTTCACGCTCCAGACCAGTTCCCCTGCGATGAGGGGCAGACCGTAATGGAAGAAGTCATGCAGAAGCGTC
>DAINCI010000096.1:0-7595 GCA_036732425.1 Bacillota bacterium | reverse complement strand
AATGGTAGTTAAGGAAAGGTTAAGATTACGCATAAAGAAAACTTTTAGGCGGTAGGGCCAAAATAATTTGAAGAATGGAGTGTAACAAGATGGAGAAAAGATCAAAACGGAAACGATGGGTGCCATGGTTGGTCTGCCTTACGGTTTTAATTCTGCTGCTTGTTTTGGTGCCATTTCCTTCTCGCCTGAACAAACATCTGACCGGCCTTTGCATGAAGGATTCCGGCACAGGACAACAGGAAGCGGAAGCTTCGGAAACAGGGATTTCAATAAAGGGCTGGCGGTTGAATTATTTATTCCGTGAGGATCGATTGAAAGGAACCGTTACGATACATCCCTATCCGCTGGAAGAAACGAATCAGGCTGTTTACGACTTTATGATGAGTCCTGTCTATATAATGACCGATGATCAAATGAAGCAACTCGTTTCAATTATGCGTTACAGCCCTGCTAAAAATGCATATACAGGCGGATACCTGTTTTTTAATAAAGATATGACCAAAATTATGGTGCAAGAGGACTCGGATCGTTTGTATTCAGCTCCGGCTAATACAAATAAGAAGGCCCTTGCCATACGTAATTACTTTAAGGGATAGGAAAAGAGTATAGTGTAAAACGGCCTGAATTCTTAAAATATAGAAATTTTGGCTGTTTTTCTATATTCCCTAAGTTCATCGAACAGTCGGACGGAAGAGTCTCTTCAGGAAACGCACTCTTTTGGGCTTCAGGCTACCTAGCGGGGAGATGTGCAATTTTTGAAACAATTCCCTCAGTAAGATATCGGCCTGCTGCAATTGATTTGACTCCGATTGGTTTTGTATGGAATCCAGTTCCCATTCCAGTTCATAGTCAAATGTATTGAGATAGACGTTGACGTCCAGAAGGATAGGAGGAAATCCGCCTTTTATCGGAAAATGGAACCTTGCGGTCCGAAGATGCCCATAGCAGATCAGATCCGACGGCTGAAGGGAATGGTCCTTCCGCAATTCGGGAAAGGATCCCGTCTGGGCATTGGCGGACAACCCGTTTTCTATGTAATGCAAGGCTTCTTTCCTGCTGATTTGCCTGTTGTATTCGTAACTGTTCTGCAGGACATCGGTTGTTTGATTCACAATAGGTATCTTGCAGGTCAGTTCCGACTTTTCTCCAAGGAACCGAACCCGTATATTGATAGGGCTTCGGGTCAGAGGGGAGTCCGGGGAAGCAAAATAATAGTTCACCTGCCGGATCAGGGATATATCATTTTTACTGCCTGGCTTATCCGCATACAGATGATGATACAGGGCATGAAAATCCTCTCTGCTCAGAAGATACTTGAGTTCTGTTTCGGTATTGGACAATGTTTTCCGCCTCCCGGGTGTTTTGATATCGATGAATAATCTATTTTACCATACATTTTCCGGGATGGGTAATGGGATTGGTCAGTTATTTTTATATTATGTCAATTCGTTTGGTCTGTAAGGGTGACAAAATGGTATCCTTTTACCCGAAGGATTTCAATGATGATGGGGAGGGATTCGATGGTGGCCTGCCGGTTGGCCGGGCCCCCGGAGCTGTGCATCAGTACAATGGCGCCGGGATGAATGTTTTTCACCACGCAGGTTACGATGTCGTCTGGATTGTCAAAATACCAGTCCATGGAATCAATGGACCAGGCAACGATCTGAAATCCGGCCCGGATCAGTGCCGGCATCTGTTTTTTCTCCACAAGGCCGAACGGCGGACGGAAAAGTTTTGTTTTCGTCCCGTATCGGGCGAGGGCACTTTGGGTCTGCTGTACTTCTCTCATCAGGGTATCCGATTTGACATCCGTGGGCCGGATGTGACTCCAGCTGTGATTGGCAAGGACATGACCCTCTGCCTGGGCTCTCTGTATTGTTTCCGGAAAATCTGCCATCTGCTGTCCGATGAAGAAGAAGGTACCCGGTACCTGATAATGATCCAGTATATCGAGAATTTTGGGCATGGAGCTGCCATCCGGACCGTCGTCAAAGGTTAGGGCGACAGTTTTCTCTTTTGTGGGAAGGGAAATAAGAAAAGAATCGGGGTAATCCTGCTGCAGCTGCTTTGCCTTCCTGCGGAATTCTGCAAGATGCTTGTCCATTTTGCGATCCAGCGCAATGGGAATGTCTCTTACATGAATATTGGAATCTCCTGCAGGAATCCGTTCGGTGGATACAATAGGCTTGTTATGGTCTGCTTTGGTATCATCCAACCGGGTGTTATGCAGTCTGTCTTCTGTTCCGTCTGCATCCGTACCGGTGCCTGCATTTCTTTGATTGGGACGTTTTGCCGGGGTACGGGAAGACAGCAAAAGAAAAACACAGAGAAAAAACAGGCACAAAGCGAGGACAGATAAAATAAAAATCCTTTTTTCCTTCATTGGAATCCTTTCTTTATTAATCCTTGAATCATGGTTTCGGAAGATGGCATTTTGCCAAAACAACCTATTTTGCAGGAATATCCGTTTCCGGGTAGGCCATTTTGTCCAGTTCCTCTGCTTTTTCGGCGATTTCTTCCTTTGTTATAATCTTTTTTTCCAATAAGACTTCGATCATGCTGGTAACAGCCAGCATATTCCGGTACTCCACTTCTTTCATATCACCGATTTGAGCCACAATATCCAACTTGTTCACAATGTCCCCGCCTTTCATGGAAATGGATTTTCTTACCTTATTATCTTTCTTTATCATTGCCCTGCTCCTTTGGGTTTATTCAGAATCGGAGCAAAGAAAAAGAGGATGGTATGGCCCATCCCCGGTGTTCATCCGTTCTGTTCCTTCTCCCGCTTTCTTCTGTTTTCCGAAGAGTCCGGCGTTGGAAAAGACGTTTTCTGTTTTTGCTTTCATACAATTTAAATGCAGAAAGTTTCCTTCTTATCAGTGAATAAGTTACAGGAACTTATGATAAGATTCCATTGCCTTTATTTTTGGAGTTTCCGTTGTCCAGCAGTTCTGATGCATACCTGAAGTATGTACCGTGGAGATCGCTGCTGTAATTCCTCAGGATCCGTTCGCCTTTCTTCTCATCATCGCCGCACTGATACAAGGCGCCGGCAAGGCAGATTTCGCGAAGTACCTGATTGCGGATGGAAACATCCACTTTGGCGGGGACCACATCTTCCCTGGCATGCTTCAGATCCGTAACCTGATGACCCATGATTCCTTTCCCATCCAGCAGCTTTGACAGAGTCTCTGCGGCAGCGGGGCTTCCTATGGATTCACATGCCAGAGTCACTGCCCGAAAGTGGGAAAAGGCATGCTTCGGCGTCAGCTTCTCCGCTTTTTCCAGGATCGCCGGCAGGGCAGCTTCCCTTTTTGTTTCTCCCAATGCGATGATCCGGCTGTCCAGATTGCTCATGCACGGGCCGAATTGTCCCATGCCTGTGTAATCCCATCCTTCGTCCCAGCCCGGCTCCTTTCTCACGCTGTCCAGGACAGTTTGCATTCCTGCATCGTTGCCAAGCATACAAAGGATCTGAGCATAAATCAGCTTTTCTTCCTCCTTGTTTGCTTGGTTGTATGCCTCCAGCAGCAATTGTTCTGCTTTTTGGGGATTGGTCAAAAGGACTTCCAGTCCGTGATAATCCCCGGTCAGTTTCGATACGGCTTCTTTCAGTTGATGATCCGAAAACGGAAAATTGTCCACATCCGTAAGCACTCGCTCCGGCAGGATGCCCTTTGCAACAAGATGTTTCTGAACCTTTTTGATATCGGCATTCCGAACCGAACGGTTTTCCCGGACGGACAGGGCACACAGATACCCTACGGAATATCCCTGATTCTGCAAACAGGGCTGCATCCGGATCACGGGCATGGCATCCCTCTGGGCGCCGGCACCCAATCCGGTGACGAGGATATTGTCCAGTCCCCTGGGCAGCAGGCTTCGCAGGGGAACATCGGCATCGTAGAGGACATGACGTTTTTTCGGCGGGCATATGGTGAAATAAGGATGAATGGTATATCCATGGGTATCGAAGGAGCTCGTGTGAAACGATATGGTATCCGGATATCTCCGGTGATTGAGGACGTCAAGAACCGATACCATATGATCGGCGACGATTCTCCGGCGTTCCCTGGTCTGTGGCAGTTTCCCTATATCGTATACCTGGTCAAACATGGCTTTTCCTGACACATACAGTCTGGTTACATCGCAGATATCGCTGTCATCAATGAATGTCCAATCGGTATTAATGTAATGGTCCCCCGGATTGACAGGAGGCAGCCCGGCTCCCTGAATGGCAAAGTGGTTTTTGTCGGTGTATTCATAAGCTGCTCCGGCGGCAATTGCAATGTCTCCGCTTCCGGTGGAATCCACAATAATGTGAGACAGGACGACACCGGGGCCCTGAGGGGTTGCGATCAGAACGCCCTTTACCCTGCCGTCTTCCACCAGTGCGCCAAATCCCAGTGCGCCAAACCAGATATCTCCCCCTGCCTTTCGGATTTCTCTCCGATACCATTCCATTTTCCAGTCTGCGTTGGAGTGGCCGTCTTTTATATTTTGGCGTGGATGGTTTGCCGGCGCCATTTCGCGGACGCCTTTATCAATTTCCTTTGTAAATCCTTCCCGGTATCCATCCCAATATGCGCCGATCCGCCCCATGGTCTCCAGGCCTCCGAGGCCATGCAGATATTCCACAACCAATGTCCGGGCTCCATTGCGGGCTGCACTGATGCCGGCATTGGCACCAACGGTCCCGCCGCCCAGGATGACCGTATCGTATTCGCCGATTACCGGAACGACGGCAGGGTTTAATTTTATTCTTTTTTTCGTCATCTCCGGCCGGATCGGTGCTGCTCCAATGCGCAGCGTTCCTTCCATGGAAGGAGATTCCTTGCCTTTACCAAGTGAAGTGTCCGGGGAAAGACGGATCTTTTTCACTGCATTGGCGGCTGCTTCCCCAATCCTCTCCCCTGCCAGGATCAGGTGTTCCGGCTTCAGCAATTCACTGGCAGCGGTACGGCTGATATCGGCACAGCCTCCCAGGACATACATTCTTTTTCTATTTGCGGGTACAAACGCATTGAGGGAAGGACCTTCCGGCGGCAGCAGATGGTCTGCATGGTTTATATCAGATGCATCAGATGCATTAGATGCATGGTTTATATCAGATGATGCATGGCTTGTATCGGATCTGTGGTTCGGATCGGAGGAAAGACCTTCGATGTGATACGGCGGGAGATAGAAAAGATGGTCTGCCGCATCGACCTGATCCGGATCCCAGACCCTGCCCCTGATATCCTGTTCTATGCTGCAGAGGGAAGGATAACTCCAGTCCTCCGGCTGACGGACAAAAGTATATTCATTGGCGGACATGGCAGCATTCCCCTTTTCAGGAGACACCGGTAAAGTCCTTTTATTTCTGGTAGGATCTGTGGTGTTGCCGACGGTAATGAACTGAAACGGCTGAGGCTTCCCGGACTTTTCTTCATGAAAGCGGGCTCCGGCCAGTCTTGCGACGGAAGCCCCCGGAGTGGCATCCAGAATCACCTTGCCTCGGAGAATCTGCTGTCCGGAACGATTTGCGATGACAACCCCGTTTGGTGTGGACGGATCTTCAAACAGCACTTCAGTTACCATGCTGGAGTATAGAAAATCAACATTGTGATCGATTAATTGGTTTTCCAACACCTTCTTTATGTGAAAAGGTGTCCGGTCCCCGTCTTCGGGAAATAATTGCTTTAACAAGGGATGATCCCCCGTATGCTCGTCAAAAAGATACTTGCAGGTACCGCAGATATCTTCCCCCATATAGGGCATATAGCCGATAACAAAAACCCGCGCTCCCAGAGTGGCGGCTTTCAGTGCTGCAGAAATGCCGCCCAGAGTGGCGCCTGCCACAATGAAATCCACTTCACGGAGAACAGGAAGGTTTCTTTTCGGCATCCTGCAGTATCCGGCTTTGCTTTTCATACTTTTTCCCCCTTGGATTTTGAATGGATGATTATTTGTATGGAATAGTTGCTATATCCGTATTTTAACATGATGTGCGGGCGATTTCCACCGGAAAAGGCAGAAAGATTCAGAAAATGGTTGCATAAGAAAAAGTTTGGTGTATAATAATAACAAGGCGAGGAAGGGAAGCAGTAGGACTTTTATCTTGTGCAGAGAGCCGATGGCTGGTGAGAATCGGCAGGATATTTTTCCGAATCCATCCTGGAGCTGTGTGCTGAAACAATAGTAGGCATTACCGGTGCGGACCGTTATTCCGGCTATGAGGCGGAGGGATTTACTTCCCTCAACCAGGGTGGCAACGCGGGTGAACCGACTCGTCCCTAATGCAGGGACGGGTCTTATTTTTTGGAGGTGCTTTTTATGTTGGATGTTAAGTTGATCCGGAAGAATCCGGAAGCTGTCCGTGCAGGACTGGCCAAAAGAAATAACAAGGTGAACCTGGATCGGTTTCTATCCCTGGATGCCAAGAGAAGGGAAATCATACAGAAGGCGGAACAGCTGAAGAATAAGCGGAACACCGTATCCCAGGAAATCGCAAGGAGAAAAAAGGAGAAGAAGGATACCGATGCGATCATTGCGGAAATGCAGCAGGTATCCCAGGATATCCGGAAAATGGACGAAGAAGCCCGGGAAACAGAGGAGCAGCTGAACAATATTTTGCTGACCCTTCCGAATCTTCCTCATGAATCGGTGCCGGTGGGGAAAGACGATGCCGATAATGTGGAAGTCCGCCGGTGGGGAACCCCTGCCAAATTCTCATTTGAACCAAAGGCGCATTGGGACCTCGGCGAAGATTTGGGAATCCTGGACTTTGCAACGGCAGCGAAAGTGACAGGAGCACGCTTTACATTTTATAAAGGGCTGGGAACCCGACTGGAGCGTAGCTTGTTTACCTTTATGATGGATCTTCATTCCATGAAGCATGGTTATACGGAAATTTTTCCTCCCTTTATGGTGAACCGGCGCAGTATGATCGGTACCGGGCAGCTGCCAAAGTTTGAAGAGGATGCCTTTAAAGTGGAGGGAACGGATTATTATCTGATTCCCACGGCAGAGGTTCCGGTTACCAATATGCATCGGGAGCAGATTCTGGACGGGGCACAGCTTCCTGTCAAATATTGCGCATATAGTGCCTGTTTTCGGTCTGAGGCCGGTGCTGCCGGAAGGGATACCCGCGGCTTGATCCGTCAGCATCAGTTCAACAAGGTGGAGCTGGTGAAATTTGTGAAGCCGGAAAATTCCTATGATGAGCTGGAGTCTTTGACCAATGATGCGGAAGATGTCCTGAAGGAGCTGGGCCTTCCTTATCGTGTGGTAAACCTTTGTTCGGGGGATTTGGGGTTCTCATCAGCCAAGACCTATGATCTGGAAGTCTGGCTTCCCAGTTACCAGCGCTATGTAGAGATCTCATCCTGCAGCAATTTTGAGGATTTTCAGGCAAGGCGCGCGGATATCAAATTCCGGGATGGCGCCAAGGGCAAACCACAGTATGTCCATACCCTGAATGGATCCGGCGTGGCAGTTGGCCGCACGGTTGCCGCCATTCTGGAGAACTATCAGCAGGAAGACGGCTCGGTCGTGATTCCGGAAAAGCTGCGTCCTTATATGGGTGGTGTTGAGAGGATTACCAAATAACT
>DAINCI010000095.1:0-7727 GCA_036732425.1 Bacillota bacterium | reverse complement strand
TATCAGCTTACGAAAAGATATTATACCTTCGGAAACTACAGCAGGTATATCCGACCCGGATATGTGAGGATCGGAGCAACGGACAGCCCGATGAAGGGAGTATATATCTCCGCATATAAAAACCGGGACACCGGTGAATTTACCATTGTTGCAGTCAATGACCGCGACAGTGCGGCAGCGCTGAATATTCTCCCGGACGGCTTTGCTTCCGGTCACCTTACTCCCTATATTACAAATGACAGTCTCAATATGAAGCAGGGGCATGATCTTGTTTCTGTGGATGGAAAGTTCCAAACGGCGCTGCCTCCAAAAAGTGTTGTGACCTTTGTGGGGGAAAAGGCATGATGGGATCAGGAAAAGGCTCCTTCCAGAATCCCGAGAAGAATCATCCCACCAGAAAAAATAAGAAGCGCGCCGAGTACAACGCCGAATATTCTGATCAGGAGGTACTTGCTGTTTGTAAGCGGGAACCATGTCCAGACGTTTCGGTAGTTCCCGATAAAAAATATCTCAGAGAGAAAAATCAGAAGAAAGAAAAACCGATTGAGTACTAATTGGTAACTGTTTGCATTTTCCACGTCCAGTAACAGGCCTGCGGCAAACAATAAGACATATAAAAATATTGACATTACTGGGATGCCCCGATTATGACCCCGAAAGCCCGGCGGCAGCCAGCTGCGAAGTCCGGACTGCTGCGCTTTGCCGTCCGGCTCCGATTCCGGTTTCTCGCCTGGTAATTTGCGATGCATTGCCTTCTGCAATTTATCCACATCCGGATAGCGCTTTCGTGGATCCATTTCGGTGCACTTTGCAATCACCGATGTCAACGGGCCTTCGTATTTCTTATCTTTTGGCAATTCGCCTGTCAGCAGCTCGTTTAAAAGCACTCCAATTTCATAAATATCCGTTGTGGGCCTGGATGCAGAAAAGCCAAACTGCTCCGGCGCCGCATACCCGACGGTCCCGAATAAAACGGTGTCCTGACTCTTGTCTCCTGTGGATTCCTTTGCAGAATTGAAGTCCACCAGGACCAGTGACCCGTCGTAGGTCACAATCAGATTGGAAGGCTTGATATCCCTGTGTACTATGGGCGGATGGAGCTGATGAAGCGGACGGAGGATATCGCACAGCTGATCGATATAAGCCGCCGCTTCCTGTTCCGTCATCGGGCCGTTGGACTCCAGCAGCTCACGCAGGGAAGTACCTGAGATATATTCCTCTATGACGCAGAGTCTGTCATCCTTCTCGATGAGCTCGATGATCTTCGGCATTCCCTTTAAGCGACGCTCTGCCAGATATGAAAACACCTGCATGTCGTATATTTTAAGAGACTTCAATACGAATATTTTGCCGGTTACCGTATGCTGCACCAGCTGCGCCTTATGCCGGTCATCCACATAAGCAATTTTCCGGTAATAAGACAATTTCAATTTGGTATTCAGCTTTCTGTCTACTTCTGTTTTCATGTTTGCTCTCTGCTTTCTGCCTGCTTCCATCTTTCTGCCTTCCATTTCCATGTTCGCTCTGCACATCCCAATTCATTCGGTTTTGCTTGTTTCCTATATCATACATACATTATGCAGGAAACCCTTTCGATTCCAATCCATCCTGCATTTACTTGTTTCCGCGACAAATATATACTATAATTTTATCATATCGTTCATATATTTGTAAGATGGGGAGGATTTTTATGGGACGGGAACAGGAAAGCACCGGGTATCTTATGAATGTGCTGAAAAACGCTGAAAAAGAAGATATTGATGAGTTCAGCAGGAAATATCTGAAAGAACAATGCGGCGGATTTCCCGCATATATGGAATCCATTATCAAACGGAAAAAGCTGAAGCGGCAGGATATTTTTCAAAAGGCAGATTTGCCGCAAAAGTATGGATATAAGCTGCTGAGCGGCGAGACACACACCACGGACCGGGATAAGCTGCTGCGGATTTTCATTGCGATGAATATGACACTGAAGGAAACACAAAGGGCATTGTCCCTTTATGGTATGCCGCGGCTGTATGCAAAGAAAAAAAGGGACGCTATGCTGATTATTGCTTTCAACAAAGGGATGTCCTCAGTGGATGATGTAAACGAATATCTGAAGGAAAAGGGGGAAGCAGAGCTTACCCGCAGCTCCGGCTGATTTTCCCGTGATTTACGGGAAAAAGCCTGTCCGGTTTCCTTTATAATTGTTACTTGAAGTCTGCTCCGGAGCATGGAATTGTCGGGCTCATCTGCTTATCAATTGGAAGGGCAAAAGCTGGACAACAACCTTCATTAAGCAGGAAAGCAGGAGTTATCTCTATATGATTTTGACGCAGATTGTTGAAAAAAGTATAATAAGAGGGAAATGATAAGAGGAAGATGAGTGGGAGGGTCCTGCATGACAGAAGTAGTGGCAGCTTTGATTTGGAAGGACAACAGGTTTATGATCTGCCAGCGGCCGGCAAACAAGGCACGCGGCTTATTGTGGGAGTTTGTCGGGGGAAAGGTGGAACCGGGAGAGACAAAGGAACAGGCGCTTATCCGCGAATGCCGGGAAGAACTGGACATTACCGTTTCGGTCGGCAATGTGTTTATGGACGTAGTGTATGAATATCCGGACATCATGGTACATCTGACCCTGTTTCATGCTTCGATTGCAGAAGGCGTACCGCAAAAGCTGGAGCACAACGATATTCGCTGGATTCCGGTGACGGAAATTTCACAATATGATTTCTGCCCGGCAGATCAGGCAATTTTAAAAAAACTTCAGGCTGAGGTAAAATGAATATCAACATGAATATCTTCTAATATTCTGTATCATTGAAATAGTAGTCTCCTGAGAACAGGGTCTGCTGTTTTTTATTGCATAAAATCAGTTTGAGTTCCTTCGTGCAGACCATACTGTAAATAGTATATAATGTTATGCTAAATAGCACAGATGAGGTCGTAAAAGACAGATATTTGAAATATTACATATCATTTTGTCAAAACAATTAAGCAGCTAATCCTTAAATTATGCAAATTCAGAAAGAAAATATATAGACATTACACAAGTATATTGACACACTGTTATTATATCTATATAATTAAAAATGGATATATCAATTATATGAATGATATATAAAGAAGGGAGACGAGTGGCGAAATGGTATATTAAATGAAAAAGATTAACCGGAGAACGGAAGGTACGTACAAATGAGAGGAGGAGAAGGAATGCAAAAGAAGCGGAAATTCAAGCTATGCTGCAAAGGAATGCTGGCGGCGGTGCTGATCATGACCATGCTGATGACTTTGTTGACACCGATGGCAACACAGGCAGCAGCGGAAACGGAAACTTTGGAGTCGCAGACTTCCGGAGCGGAGACCTTTGGGGAAGAAGCCTCCGCTGCCGCAGAAGCGGAGAGAGCTCATTTCCCCCGGATCAGGATTTTGAAGAAGGCAGAGATCAGCAATAAGAAGCCTTCTGTAGGAGATGTCCTGACTGCAGATATCGAACCGGAGGATGCAACGGTACGGTACAGCTGGAGATCCGGCTCGAAGGAAATAAGCAGGGATCAGGAATGCCGGGTTTCTTCTGCGCTGAAGGGAAAAAGGATTCGTTTGATTGTCTCGGGAACCGGTCATACCTTGGGTATCCGTACGGATCAGACAGAAAAGGTAACAGCCGGGGCGGAATATCCTTCAAAAGATCCTTATGACAGAATCGAAGCAGAAAGTTTTGACGAAAGCTTCGGCGAAGGCATGGTGGTGGAGGACTGTATTGATGGAGGAAAAAACATAGGCGGTATTAAGGACGGCTATTATACCGGCTACCGCAATGTAAATTTCAGATATAAGGCAGCCGAATCCGTGATGTTCCGGGCCTCCTCCAGCTCCGGCGGAACCGTGGAAGTCCGGCTGGACGGCCCGGATGGAGAACTTCTTGGCAGCTGCAGCATTCCTTCCACCGGTTCCTGGGAAGATTATCAGACCTTTCATACCAAAATTGAAAAGGTGAAAGGAGTACAGGATATTTTCCTGGTGTACCGGGCAGAAGATTACGTGGTGAACCTGAACTGGATTCAGTTTTTCAATCCTCCCACCAAAAATATTCGCAGTGTCCGGCTTGACAAGGACAGTCCGGTGGTGGGGGATACATTGCATGGAATCACTGCACCGGAGGACGCCATGGTCCGTTATGTCTGGAGAGCGGACAGCAAGGAAGTTGGCTATGGCGATCATTATACGGTATCTGTGGGGGATATCGGGAAAAAGATAGAATTGGAAGTTACCGGTATTGGGGACTATAAAGGAACCAAAACCAGTAACAGCACCCATCCGGTTCAGGCTCTGGATTACGGTGCCGACTTTGAAGAGATGGCATACGATGGGTTTACCGCATTTATCGACAAATACTATCAGTATGACGAAGAGAAAGATATTTATCGTTTCGGAGGGTTCTGGTCGGGTGCGGAAATGTATGAAATTGTCGTTGATGCATACAGCCATACCGGAGAGGCACGCTACAAAGAAATGATGGATCAGATCTATGAAGGCTTCCTGGTGGATCATAAAGGTTATGAAGTGGATGGCTGGTGGGGAAACAATGACTATAACGATGATATTATGTGGATTGTCATCGCGTGCGCAAGATCCTTCCTGGCAACCGGAGATCCAAAATATCTGGAAACAGCCAGGATCAATTTTGACAACACCTACGAACGGGCCTGGAGTGATGATCTGGGCGGCGGATTGTTCTGGCGTGTGGACAATCAGTCAAAGAACGCCTGCGTGAACGGGCCGGGTGCCATTGCAGCCTGCCTGCTGGGTACCGCTCTCGGAGACGAAAGCTATTTCGAAAAGGCAAGGGCCATGATGGATTGGGAAAGGGAAGTCCTGTTTGATCCGGAGACCGGGCATGTTGATGACTGTATCGGGGTGGACGGTGTCAAAAACACGTGGGCTTCCACCTATAATCAGGGAACCTTCATCGGTGCCAACTGCATGTTGTATGAGCATTACGGCGATGAGAGATATTTAAGCGATGCGATTTCGGCTGCAGATTATACAATGATTGATATGTATGGCTACGGAGTGATGAGCAACGAAGACGGCGGGGCCGACTTGCCGGGATTCAAGGGGATTCTGACCAGATGGCTGAATTACCTGATTGTAAACCACAATCAGCCCCAGTATATCGACTGGATGCAGTACAATGCCTGGACCGCATGGAATAACAGAAATTCAGAAGGCATCACCGGCACCAGATGGGGCGAGAAAACGGAAGACAGCGACAGACCGACAGAGTGGAGTGCTTCCGCTGCAGTTGCATTGTACCAGAATACACCTCCATCCAGGAATCTGGTCAGGGATGCTTATCATACCATTGAGGCAAAAGACTTTGATTCCTGTAAGGCCATTCTTGTCAAAAAATCAGAGAATGGATCAAAATACGTAGGCAATATCGAGGACGGAGCCTATACCATGTATCGTAATGTGGACTTCGGCGATGTGGCACCCAAATCCGCGGAGTTCCGGGTTACCCCCATAACCGAAGGAGGAACCGTTGAAATCCGGATTGGCGGTCCGGATGGAACGGTCCTTGGTTCCCTTGATGTGGAAAACATCGGTCTGCGAAGTGCCTGGAACAGTCAGGTTATGGAGCTGACGGAGGAGGTTACCGGCCTGCAGGATATATGCCTGGTTTATCGGACAGGGCAGCAGGATTCCTTCCGGCTGAATTCCTTCCGCTTCATGACAGGATCCGAAAAAACAGTCGAAGAAGTGACGATTGATCCGGTAAAACCGGTATACCGGGATGTTCTGACAGCTGCGGTGACCCCTTCGGATGCAACAGTGACCTATCTCTGGGAGTCGGGCGGAAAGCAGGTTGGTACCGGTGAACACTATGAAGTGAAGGAAGCGGATATCGGGAAAACCTTAACGGTAACGGCGATTGGAGAAGGCGGATACATCGGAACAGTAATCAGCGACGAAACGGAAGCAGTCGTGGATCTTCCGGCGGAGGAAATGCGGGATCCCTATCACACAATCGAAGCGGAAAGTGCGGATCGGCTGGAAGGGCCGGAAATTGGTCCGGACTGTCTGACCGGTATCAAAAACGGGCATTCTGCTGTTTACCGGAATCTGTTGTTTGGAGAAAAAGGAAGCAGCCGTGTCCGTTTCCGTTATGCCACATCTGCAGAGGATGCAGCAGTGGAAATCCGCCAGGGAAGTACAGAAGGAAAACTTCTTGGGGTCTGTGAGCTTCCGGGCACAGGCGGCTGGAACACCTGGCAGACAGCAGAGGTTGAAACGGACGACGTGACCGGCAGACAGGATATCTGTCTTGTATTTCATGGCTCTGCTGATTTATTATGCAATCTGGACAGCTTTGTCTTTGAGGAAGAAGAAGCCGCGGCAAGGAACCCTTATCAAACCATGGAAGGAGAAGAGGCGGACGAAGTATCCGGTATGACCATAGGAGAGGAATACCTTACGGAGATACAAAGTGGCGCCTGCGCTGCATTTAAAAATGTTAGATTCGGCGATAGAGGCGCGGTAAAGGCAACTTTGCGATATGCAACATCGGTGGAGGATGCTTCTGTGGAAATCCGTCAGGGCAGTGCAGACGGGGAACTGCTTGGAATCTGCCAGCTTGAAAACACCGGAGGATGGGAAAACTTCACGGAGACAACCGTTTCAGTGGAAAGACCTCTTGGAAGACAGGATGTTTATCTTGTGTTCAGGGGCGGAGACGGGATATGTAATCTGGATTATCTCGTGTTTTCCGAGCTGACCGGAGAAATCCGGGATCCTTATGCGACAGTGGAAGCGGAACACTGTGACAGGAAAAAAGGCTGCGGAACAGAAACCAGAGACGGAGTCACTTATCTGGCAGGCATTCAGGACGGAGCCTGGTCAGAATACAGAAATCTGGACTTTGGCAGGGAAGGGGCCGGAAAGGTCACCCTGCGATATGCTTCACCGGCGGAGGATGCAACGATCGAAATCCGGGAGGGAAGTATGGACGGGAAGCTGCTTGCCACCTGTCCTCTTGAAAACACCGGGGATTTCTGGGCATTTACCGAAACCGAATATGAAATCGAACCGGTAGCCGGAATAAAAGACATTTATCTTTTGTATCATGGAGCGTCTGAGATCTGTAATATGGATCATCTGCTGTTTGGGAACTGAGATATTTGAAAAATGATACAGAGCAGCCTGGAATGTCCGGTCTGGGTTTCCGGGCTGCTTTTCTTCTCCGGGGCTGGCTTTTCCCCTCCGGGATGCCGGATGCGCGCCAGGTATCCAAAATACGGGCTTCCCATTTGCTTTTTCTCTGGTATTTATCTATAATCATTGTGTAGAAAAAAGGCGAAAACAGGAATGCCAGGAGGGATACGGTATGACATTTGAAGAACTTTATCAGCGCGCATATTCCGTTCTGAATCCGCGAAAACTATCCAGGGAAGCAGAAGCCGGGGGAGTCGGCGCAGCCCTTCTCACGGACAAGGGGAATGTATATGTGGGCGTTTGTATTGATACTGCCTGTTCCATGGGGTTTTGCGCGGAGCATGCCGCTGCAGCGGCTATGGTGACAGCAGGGGAAAGCCGGGTCGAAAAGATGATAGCGGTAGGCTGGGACGGACACATTATGCCGCCATGCGGTCGCTGCCGGGAGTTCATCAGCCAGCTCAATGATGAAAATGTAAATACCAGGGTCATGGTCCGAAAGGATGTGGTGTGGACTCTGGGAAATC
>DAINCI010000094.1:0-7796 GCA_036732425.1 Bacillota bacterium | reverse complement strand
ATTGAAGGGGAAGCCGGAGGGATTACACAGCACATCGGGGCCTATACGGTAAACGTCCAGGACAAGATGATTACCTTCCTGGATACACCCGGTCATGAGGCATTCACCTCCATGCGAGCCAGAGGAGCTCAGGTTACGGATGTGGCAGTTCTGGTGGTGGCAGCCGATGACGGGGTTATGCCTCAGACCATTGAAGCAATCAACCATGCGAAGGCAGCCGGGGTACCCATCATTGTTGCCATCAATAAAATGGATAAACCAGGTGCCAATCCGGATCGGGTCAAGAAAGAATTGTCCGAGCATGGTCTGGTAGTGGAAGAATGGGGCGGTGATACCATAGCCGTACCGATTTCCGCACTGAAAAGGGAAGGAATATCGGATGTACTGGATATGATTCTTCTGGTGGCGGAAGTGCAGGATCTCAAGGCGAATCCAAACCGGCTGGCGAAAGGCACCATTATTGAAGCACAGCTGGACAAGGGCCGGGGACCGGTGGCAACAATACTGGTGCAGAACGGAACCCTCCATATAGGAGATTCCATAGTGGCCGGGACAACTTACGGGAGAGTCCGCGCCATGATGGACGACAAGGGTCGGCGAATCGAAAAGGCTGGTCCTTCCATGCCGGTTGAGGTATTGGGGCTGAATGATGTTCCGGATGCAGGAGACATCATTTATGCTGTGGAGGATGATAAGCTGGCAAAGCAGGTCAGTGAGGAACGAAAAGCAAAAAAGAAAGCCGAGCAGGTTAAAGTTGCGCCAAAAGCGACTCTGGATGAATTATTCAGTCAGCTTAAGGATGGCGAAACAAAGGATCTGAACCTGATCATCAAGGCGGATGTGCAGGGCTCTGCGGAAGCGGTCAAGCAGGCTCTGGAGAAATTGTCCGACGATCAGATCCGGGTTCAGGTCATTCATGACGGTGTCGGTGCCGTTACGGAATCCGATGTCCTGCTTGCCGTGGCCTCCAATGCCATCATTATCGGCTTTAATGTCAGGCCTTCCACAAGCTCCCTGGATCTGGCAGAGAAGGAAGGCGTGGATATCCGGACCTATCGGGTGATCTATCAGGCCATTGAAGATATTGAAGCTGCCATGAAGGGAATGCTGGAACCGGAGTTCAAGGAAGTTGTCATCGGCCATGCCTCTGTACGGACAACCTTTAAGATATCCGGTACGGGGACCATAGCAGGTTGCTATGTGAACGATGGGAAAATTTCCAGAAACGCCAATGTTCGGATTGTCCGGGATGGTGTTGTGGTAAACGAGGCAAAAATCGAATCCCTGAAACGGTTCAAGGATGATGTTCGGGAGGTGGCTTCCAATTACGAGTGCGGAATCGGATTGGAGAACTATAATGACATCAAGGAAGGCGATGTTTTTGAAGCCTTTGTTCAGGAAGAAATCAAGAGATAAAGGATGATGAAGAATGGCCCAATATCGGATCAATCGGATTTCAGAGGAAATTACCAGGGAAGTCAGTGATATCGTTCGTACCGAAGTCAAGGATCCACGGATTTCAAAACTGTTTTCCATCGTAAAAACAGAGGTGTCCGGTGATCTGCACTATGCCAGGATCCATTTCAGCGTCATGGGTACGGAGGAAGAAAGAGCAAATACCCTGAAAGGATTGAAGAAGGCTGCCGGATTTATCCGCAGGGAACTGGCCAGTCGCCTGAATATCCGATATACGCCGGAATTGCAGTTTGTACCCGACCAGTCCATCGAATACAGTGTGGAAATATCTCAAAAAATAAAGGAGCTCCATCAAAATGAGGGAAATGAAAATGACGATTGATACCATCCTTTCCCTCCTGAAAGAGCCCGTAAGAATTGCTGTGATTGCCCATGTCCTGCCAGATGGGGATACCATAGGATCCTGCCTTGCCCTGGCAGATATGCTGCGGACAGACGGAAAATCCGTTTCCCTTTTTTGCCAGGACGCTCCGTCGGCGACTCTGGGCTTTCTGCATGGGCTGACGGATTTTAAAAGGGAAGAAAGGATGGGGCAGCCTTTTGATCTTGCCATTGCAGTGGACTGCAGTGACAGGGAACGTATGGGGATATGCTCTGCCGCTTTCCGGAACAGCAGGAATACCATGAATATTGATCATCATCCCGGTAATGCTTACTTTGCACAGGCAAATTATGTGGATCCAAATGCATCGGCGACCGGTGAAATCATCTACCGGATTGCAGTACGCATGACCGGTTCCATTGGAAGGCATACGGCAGAAGCCCTTTATACAGCCATCAGTACGGACAGTGGCAGGTTTTCCTTCAGCAATACCACCTCTGATACGTACCGTATCGCTGCAGAACTGGTGGATTGCGGCATAAATGTGGAGAGAATCAACGATTTCCTCTATCAGTCCTATCGGGTGGAACGAATCCGTCTTTTATCAAAAGCTTTGAGCTCCCTTGTGCTTTATGAGAACGGCAAAGTTGCCCTGATGACAATATCCAGGGAAGATCTTCATGGGGCCGGAGCAAAGGATTCCGACACAGAAAACATTGTAAACTATGCAAAGAACATTGTCGGTGTCCAACTGGGCATCTTCCTCCGGGAAATGCCGGACGGCACTACAAAAGTCAGTTTTCGTTCCAAAGGGGATACGGATGTCAATAAACTGGCCGGGCTGTTCGGTGGCGGAGGTCATAAAAAAGCCTCCGGGGCAAATATTACAGCAAGCCTGACCGAAGCAAGGGATAAAATACTGGCTGTCATTCATTCCCGATACAAGGAGTTGGTATAAGGATTGAACGGCGTAATCAACGTTCTGAAGCCTCCCGGAATGACCTCCAGTGATGTTGTGGTTTATCTGAGAAAAAAACTTGGAATCCGGAAAGTCGGTCATACCGGAACCCTGGACCCGGAAGCGGCAGGCGTTTTGCCCATATGCCTGGGAAAAGCAACCAGAATATCCGATTATCTCATGCACCAGGACAAAGTATACCGTTGCGGTATGAAACTGGGCATTCAGACGGATACTGCCGATCTGACCGGAAGAGTGACTGCAAGAACAGATAAATTTCCCGGGGAGAAACAGATTCGGGAATCCATGATGTCTTTTTTGGGTGAGTCAGATCAGATCCCACCCATGCATTCCGCAATCAAGATGGGAGGAAAAAAGCTTTATCAGCTGGCCAGACAAGGCGTTGAGCTGGAGGTTCCCCCAAGGAGAATACGGATTCATCAAATCCGGTTGCTTTCCTTTCACTCACCTGATTCCATACAATTTGAAGTCTCCTGTTCCAAGGGCACTTATATCCGTGCATTGTGCAGGGATATCGGCAACGATCTTGGATGCGGTGCGGTAATGAGCTTTTTGATCCGAACGGGAACCGGACCGTTTTCTGTTCAGAAATCCAGCTCGTTGGATGAAATTCTGCTGGCCGTGGAGCAGGGATATTTGTCCCGGCTGATCCAGCCAATGGAGAAGGTTCTGGACCCGATTCTGCCGTCCATTATTCTGAAGGAGGAAAGCCATGAAAAGATCTGTCATGGAAATTCCGTTGATGTGGAATCCGTTCAAAGCAACATGGATGGCATTGCTCCCGGAGAACCTTGCTGCATCTTCTGCGGAAAGACTTTTATGGGAATCGGAACCTGCCAGTCAACCGGCAAAAAAGAGTTCATAAGAATGAAGAGTGTACTTTTGTGAGGAGATTATGAGGGTAATTTTTAATTATGACAAAAATAACAGGATAAGTCAGCCCTGTACGATTGCACTTGGCACTTTTGACGGCATTCACCAGGGACATCGTCAACTGATTGCAGAACTGAAAAAGCAAAAGCAACGGTATGGGCATCAAACCATTGTCTATACCTTTCTGACTCATCCACTTCAGGTTCTGGAGCCGGAAAAGGCTCCTTCCCGGATCATGCTGCTGAGTGAAAAAATAAAGGAATTTTCCAGACTGGGAATTGATATTTTGGTACTGAATTCTTTTGACCATGTTTTTTTACATCAAACGCCACGCGTTTTTATGGATCGATTGTATGAAAGATACAATATCAAAGCCATTGTCGTCGGATTTAATTTTCATTTTGGATATCAGGGAACCGGGGACAAAACCTTCCTGGAGACGGAATCGAAAGAAAAAGGCTGGGATTTGATCTGTGTTCCTCCTGTACGATTCGGAGATGAGGTGGTAAGCAGCACCCTGATTCGAAGTTTCCTTTCAGAAGGCCGAGTGGAGGAAGCTGCAAAAATGCTGACCAGGCCATATTGCATCAAAGGAAAGGTAATTCATGGATATGGAAGGGGAAGGAAGATGGGCTTTCCCACTGCAAACCTTCAGTTTTCCAACCGGAAGGTTCTTCCAAAATCCGGAGTTTATCTGACGAAATGCCGTTTGGATGGGAAAATGTACTGGGGAATGACCAATGTGGGACGGAACCCCACTTTTTCAGAGAAGGGGCTGAGCATTGAAACTTACCTTCCCGACTTCGGCGGTGATTTATATGGCCAGACTATGCGCATTTTCTTTCTTACCCGTCTGCGGGAGGAAATGAAATTTGAACATGTTTCGGATTTGACAAAGCAAATGCAGCAGGACGTAAAAAATGTCAAAAAGTTGATTTACATTTCCAATTGGTTATGATAAAATAAACTTTGTGGCTTACAGGCCAGTAAACCATTTTCCCGGTTCTTCGCATCTCCGACGTTTTACTGGGATTATGGGGATAAAGGATGAGGAGGTGAAATTCATGGATCAGAAAAGAAAGCAAGAGATTATCGAAACTTATCAGCTCCATGATGGGGATACCGGTTCCGCCGAAGTGCAGATTGCCCTTCTGACAGAGCGGATCAACCATTTAAACGAGCATCTCAAGGTGCACAAAAAGGATCATCACTCCAGAAGAGGATTGTTGATGATGGTTGGGCACAGAAGAGGCTTTTTGAATTATCTGGCGAAGAAAGATATCAATCGTTACAGAAAGATCATTGAGGAATTGAATTTGAGGAAATAGCGGGGGCGGAGTTTCCGCTCTCTTATTTTGCCTGTATGATGTGCAGGCTTACCTGTATTTTCTATGCCACAGGATGAATGGCACAGGCCGTGGAAATAATACAGGTACCGCACCGCATCAAACAGGATGCGGAAGTGATATGAAAGGAGGTCGCAATTTGGAACATAAAATTTACAAAACGGATTTGGCCGGCCGGCCCTTAACGGTGGAAATCGGGAAAATGGCTGAGCAGGCCAATGGAGCATGTATTGTACGATACGGTGATACCGTGGTTCTGGTCACGGTCACGGCATCGGACACCCCCCGGGATGACATCGATTTTTTCCCGCTCAGTGTGGATTTTGAGGAAAAGATGTATGCAGTAGGCAGAATTCCGGGTGGTTTCATCAAGAGAGAAGGCAGGCCAACCGAGAAAGCCATTTTGACTTGCAGGCTGATTGACCGACCGATCCGGCCCTTGTTTCCAAAGGGATTCCGGAATGATGTGGTGGTTGTTGCGACGGCATTGTCCATTGATCCGGAATATCCGCCGGAGATTTTTGCAATGATTGGTTCTTCCGTTGCCCTGAGCATATCCGATATTCCATTTGCCGGACCAACCGGGTCCGTTTCCGTAGGAATGGTGGATGGAGAATATGTTATCAATCCAAACAGTGAGCAGAGGCAAAAAAGCAGGCTGGATCTTACCGTATCCGGTACCGGAGATGCCATTATGATGGTGGAAGCCGGAGCCAGCGAGGTAACGGAATCCGAAATGCTGGAAGCCATTCTCTTTGGCCACAAATACATCCGGGAACTGGTTGCCTTTCAGGAGGATATCGTTCGGGAAGCAGGATTGCCAAAGATGGATTATATTTCGTTTCTTCCTACAGAAGACCTGGATCGGGAGGTACGGGATTACGCTATGGAGAAAGTTACCACTGCCATCAGCGAAATGGACAAGCAGGCACGTGATGAAAAGGTGGATGCGGTAACGGAAGATGTCCACAATCATTTTGCAGATGTTTTTCCGGAATGCAGCGGGCAAATCGACGATGTGATCCATGATATTTCCAAAGAGGTCGTAAGAAGACGCATTTTGAAGGATGGCATCCGTCCGGACGGGCGGGCCATGAATGAAGTACGGCCCCTGTCCTCTGAAGCCGGGCTGCTGCCCAGAACGCACGGGTCCGGACTTTTCAAGCGTGGACTGACTCAGGTGCTTACCGTATGCACACTGGGGCCCCTGGGAGACGAACAGATCCTGGATGGGCTCTGGGATGAAGAGTCCAAGCGCTATATCCATCACTATAATTTCCCGCCATACAGCGTTGGTGAGGCCAGAAGCCCGAGAGCACCGGGAAGACGGGAGATCGGGCACGGACATTTGGCGGAACGGGCGCTGGAGCCCATGATTCCTTCGGAGGACGAATTCCCATATACCATCCGACTGGTATCCGAGGTCTTAAGCTCCAATGGATCCACTTCCCAGGCCAGCGTCTGCGGAAGTACCCTTGCACTGATGGATGCCGGCGTACCGATCAAGGCACCGGTTGCCGGAGTTGCAATGGGGCTGATCCAGGATGAAGAAACCGGTAAAGTGGTCATATTGACGGACATTCAGGGCCTGGAAGATTTCATGGGGGATATGGATTTCAAGGTTGCCGGAACGGCCAAAGGTATTACGGCCATTCAAATGGATATCAAGGTCAAGGGGATAAGCCGTGAAATCTTGGAGCAGGCATTGGCTCAGGCAAGGGAAGGCAGACTGTTTATTCTGAATTCCATGCTGCAGGTTTTACCCGGACCAAGGAAGTCTCTGTCGCCTTATGCCCCCAAGATCATTCAGACGACGATTCCTGTCGATAAAATCCGTGATGTAATTGGTGCCGGCGGCAAGGTGATCAACAAGATCATTGCAGAGACCGGGGTGAAGATGGATATCGAAGAGGACGGACATGTTTATATTTCTTCTCCTGATTCGGCTGCAGCGGAAAAAGCACTGAAAATTGTGGAAAACATTACAAAAGACGTGGAAGTCGGGGAAGTTTATACCGGAAAGGTCAAGCGAATCATGAATTTTGGCGCGTTTGTGGAGATCCTTCCGGGCAAGGAGGGCCTGGTTCACATATCCAAGCTGGCCCATAACCGAGTGGACAAAGTCGAGGATGTTGTCGGGGTAGGGGATGAATTAACCGTCAAGGTCATTGAGATTGACAGCCAGGGACGCATTAATCTTTCCCATAAGGACACCATACCACCTCCGCCCAAAACCGATCGGTTGCGGAAAGAAGGTTCCGGGAGAAGATCCGGCAATCCTCATCGAAACGAAAACCGGTAAGAGGAAAACATAAACTTTTTTAAGTTTATGTTTTCTTTTTTTGTTCATATCTTTTCATGGAATGAATATCAATACAAGTAGATGAAAAGATATGGGGGGTGGTGCAACAGATGAAGGTATTTTTTCTTTCCTTTCGCAGGAGAAAAATCATTTTTTTTGTCCTCATTGTTTTGGTAATCCTTTTGCTCGTATGGCTGTTTCTCCGTGCGGGAGACGCCGGGACTGTTCTGAATCCGACGGAGAATACGGCGATCTACCAGGGTAAGGAAAGCAAGCAGAATATTGCATTGGAATGCAATGTGGTCTGGGGGACGGAATATATTGAGCCGATGCTTGATGTTCTGAAGGAAAAGGACATCCACATTACTTTTTTTATCGGAGGGGAATGGGCCAAAAGCAATCCGGACCTGATGAATCGGATTGCAAAGGAAGGGCATGAGATCGGAAATCACGGTTACAGTCACCAGCATCACAATAATCTGAACCTGGATGGGAACC